>NZ_JAVSNJ010000002.1:0-425620 GCF_032144095.1 Sphaerochaeta sp. PS | reverse complement strand
TATGTGATTACGGTTTTGTCCCACGACAGTTAACCATTTATGCAAGGATTAATCAACTGAAGCGAAAGGGTGATTCTCTTTTCTTTCTCTGCATGAGGAAACTTCTGGTCTGTATCCTGCAACTGCTTCTCTATACAGTGTATGCTCGAAGCAGCCTCTCCCTTTCCATAGCACCCTTGGAGAGGGTCTACGGGGTTTCCTTTGCCCAGGAGAGCAGAACAACCAGCTGGGAGGCTACCCTGGCTTTCGGCCTTCACAGGGATTTGGTC
The DNA here is from genome assembly GCF_032144095.1 of Sphaerochaeta sp. PS. Taxonomy (NCBI): domain Bacteria; kingdom Pseudomonadati; phylum Spirochaetota; class Spirochaetia; order Spirochaetales; family Sphaerochaetaceae; genus Sphaerochaeta; species Sphaerochaeta sp. PS. Next base: position 425,351 of record NZ_JAVSNJ010000002.1, on the reverse strand, counting down.
CTTGTCCTCCCTTCCCGTTTCAAAATCAAGGCAGAACTCTTCTCCCTTAGTCTGGGGGCTCCTGGATTCTGGCAGGGTTTTGTCCTGTTGGACCACCTTTCCAAAGAGCAGGCGATCCTCTACCAACGGAACAATGATTCCTTCTGTCTGCTTGCACCGGGAAATGGCCTGGAGGCCGTCGGCTATGAGAGGCAGCTATCACGTGGAGTTTTCTCACTGGTCGGTCTGCTTCAAAAGCCCGATTCCGTATCGACCTACCAGGTGGAATGGGGGGTGGAGCAGGCACCCTGGGCCTTGGCCGGCAAGCTTGCCCTGCAATCGCAGAATCTGGCAGTAAAGGCAGAGATGCTCCTCTCCCCGGTAGATGGAATCCTGGTCTCTGGTTCCTATGCCCTGGTGCATTCCCCTTGTACGGCAAGTGTTTCCTATGGGCAGAACTCCTACCCCAAGAAATACTCCCTAGACCTCGACTTTGCCAGCGAGCACCTCGTAGCCAGCGTTGCCTTGGATGACTGGTTTGGAGGTGAACCTATCTATGGAGGGTTTTCTGCTGTGAGAAAACGGAGGCAGAGCGCTTCCGTCCACTATGTAGGGGGGTGGGGTTGGCTGCACCTCTCAGCGGTCGACACCTATGAGTTCAAAAGAAGGGGTGGTGAAGCCGGCACTGTCGTGTTGCAGGCGAAGCTTGGCTTGGGCAGTTGCCAGATTGAAGTAGAGGGTACCCAAAGCCGTGGTGCAACGCAGCAACACAAACCCAAAACCATGGTAACCCTTGCGCTGTCAAAGGCGACCATCACCTATGATGCGAAGGGGTGGGCCATCGCCTTTGGGGATAGCTTTCCCCTAGGTTCTGCCCGCTGTTCATGGGAGGTTGCGAAAAGATTTGGCTCCAGGGTCTCCTTTCACCTAGGCTACTCGCTTACCAGCGGCCGATGAACTGGATCTCAGGTCTGAGCAAAATGCCTTTCTGTTGGACTACCTCAGCCTGGATCTGTTTTAGCAGGGAGTGGACATCGGACGAGGAGGCCTTGCCATTGCTGTTGATGATGAAGTTGCAATGCCGGTTGCTGAGCATGGCCCCCCCTACATTGATGCCAGCGAGGTTACACTCCTCGATGAGCTGGCCTGCATGGGTTCCTGGGGGGTTTGCGAAGATGCTTCCGAGGCTCGGGTTTTCGTAATGCCCCTTGTCCTTGCGCTTTTGCTTGACATCATCCTTGTTCTTTCGGGCCTCTGAGGTGTGGACGGTAGGGTCCAGACGGAAGCCAGCTTCATAGATGATCTTGTCATGGGTTTCTGAGAAGGGGGAGTGGCGATAGGAAAAATCATCGCTGTGTATCTGCATCCGGTGCATCTTTCCATCGAGGGTCATGTAGTCGACATAGTAGAGCAGGTCCCCGATCTGTACCCCGTTTGCCCCTGCGTTGCCGTAGATTGCCCCGCCGACACTCCCTGGTATGCCTCCAAGCATCTCCAGGCCCGACAGCCCTGCCTCCAGGGCGAAGTCGATGGCCCGGTCGAGGCTCAGGCCGCTACGGACGCAGAACATCTCCCCTTGGATGTGTTTTCTGGTAAGGTGGGCGGTGATGATGGTAAGGCCGGCGATACCCTCGTCGCTGATGAGGGAGTTGGAGAACCCTCCCAATATAGTGACGTCCAGACCATTGGTCTGGGCATGGAGAAGCAGGGCCCGCAACTCCTCAAAATCTGTCGGGTAGGCCGCCAGATCGGCTTTTCCTCCGGTATGGATGGTAGAGAACTGTGAGAGGGAAAGGTTGGGAACCAACAGTTCTTCAAGGTTGATTTTTTCACCACTATTGCGTACATTGATAGGCATGGAGATATCTTACCCCCTTTTTCTGGGGTGGGCAACCTAAAGGAGTGAGTAATGCCACTTTCCCTATATAACACCATGAGCCGAAGCCTGGAACGTTTCCAACCCATCAACGATGAGGAAGTTGGACTCTATACCTGCGGCCCGACGGTGTATAACTATGCACATATCGGAAACCTGAGAACCTTTCTTTTTGAAGACCTGTTGAAGCGTACCCTTATCCATCTGGGGTATAAGGTCAAGCATGTCATGAACATAACCGATGTCGGACACCTTACCGGGGACGGGGATGAGGGTGAGGACAAGCTGGAGAAGATGGCCCAGAAGACCAAGAAGACGGTCTGGGACATTGCCGACTTCTACACCAATGCCTTTTTCAGTGACTACGGCCAGTTGGGTATGCTTGCCCCCACCATCACCTGCAAGGCGACCGACCATATCCCACAGATGATCGACCTGATCCTCCGTCTGGAGAAAGGTGGGCACACCTACGTAAGCGGTGGCAATGTCTACTTCAGCATCGATTCCATCCCTGACTATGGCAAGCTCGCACGTCTGGACCTTGAAAGCCTCCGTACCGCAGTACGGGATGATGTCGACCAGGACAGCAACAAGAAGAACAGCAAGGACTTTGTGCTCTGGTTTACCAAGAGCAAGTTCGGCGAGCAGTCCATGATGTGGGACTCTCCCTGGGGTCGTGGCTTCCCCGGCTGGCACATCGAGTGTTCGGCGATGAGCATGCACTACCTTGGCGAGCAGTTTGACATCCACTGTGGCGGTATCGACGCCATACCTGTCCACCATACCAATGAGATTGCCCAAAGTGAGGCCGCTACCGGCAAGACCTGGGTCAACTATTGGGTCCACGGGGAGTTCCTGCTTGACGAGACAGGCAAGATGAGCAAGAGCAAAGGGGAGTTCCTTACCCTTGAGCTCTTGAAAAAGAAGGGGTATGATCCTATGGATTACCGATACTTCTGCCTTGGCGGCCACTATCGCAGCCAACTCAAGTTCTCCTTTGACTCCCTTACCACCGCCAAGACCGCCAGAAAGAATGTCTGTGACCGCATTGTTGCCCTGAAGAGGGAAGGTGCCCAGGTCAAGGCCCTTGAAAGCGAGAAGGCCCTTTCCTACCAGGCCGCCTTTGACGAGCACATCCAGAATGACCTCAATACCCCGCGTGCGCTTGCGGACCTTTGGGGGGTGCTCAAGGATGATGGGCTTTCCATCGATGAGAAATACTCCCTAGCCCTGTTGTTCGACGAGGTCTTTGGCCTGGGTCTGGCAACCTTGCAAGTTCCTGTGATCGAGACCATTGATGATCCAACGGCGTTGGATCTCCTGAAAAAGCGAACGGAGGCTAAATTGGCAAAAGACTGGGCAGAGGCCGATTCGATACGGCAACAGTTGGATGCATTGGGCTACCTTGTCAAAGATACAGCCTCTGGGCCCTCTTTGGAGAAAAAGATGTAACTTGGTTACCAGTGAGTTGTTAAAGTTATGGAAATACAAAGCAACGATGAGCAAGCGTTCAAGCAAGTATACGAGCAGGTGTTCCCGATTTTGATGCGTGTTGTCTATCACGTCACCAATAACCAGGATCTTGCAGAAGAGATTTGCCAAGAGGCTTTCATCAGGTTTTTTGACAAGGGCATGACCTTCCCTACCCTCAATGATGCCAAATACTGGCTCATCCGGGTATCGAAGAATCTGGCCATCAACCAAGTGAAGCGTAAGTCGCGGGAGCTGGTGATGGTCGAAAAGCTGAAGAAGTATCCAGCCAACCACTCCAACCTTAAGGGTGGGGAACAGGTCCTCATGGAAAAGGAGACCCGTAAACAGGTGCAGGATGCCATTGACCAGCTTCCAGAGAAGTTTCGCCTTGTCATAGTGATGAAAGAGTATACTGATATGGACTACAAGCAGATTGCCCAGGTTTTGCATATTTCCGAGAGCAATGTGAAGGTGAGGGTGTATCGGGCACGCAAAATGCTGGAATCACTGCTTACCCAGGAGTAGCCTATGTGTGTTGATGATGAATTGTTGAATACCTATCTTGATGGCGAACTTGATGAACCTTGGAGAACACAGGTTGAGGAACATCTGGGGTATTGTAATGCCTGCAGGCAGCGCTTGGACCAGCTACGGCTATTGCAAAAGCGCATAGCTTCTGCCGCTCTGCCTGATGAGGATATCCTCCTTCGTCAGGAGCGTGTTCTCTCGTATTTTGAAAAGAGCAGGTTCCCAGTGAAACATAAGAGCATGCATATTTTTCGGAAAAGGATCCAGGTCAGGCTGGTTCCTGCCTTGATAACCACAGCTGCGGCCTTTGTGGTGGTGTTCATCGGTGCCTTTGTCCTTTTCGGGACCAATGGAAACCAGGCCCAGGACATCCTTCCCGGAATTGCTACCCCTATGGACAGTGCCAATGTCCGGCAGGTTTCGGATGTCCAGTCGGTCACCTTGGATTCGTTCTCCCTGGAGCAGATTGTCCAGCATCTTGATGCGATGGGATATGCTGTCAAGCTGGAAGTCAAGGCAGTGACCCCTCTCAAATAGGAGTTTCCTCCTCCGTTTCCCCCTCTTGAAGGCTCTACATTGACTTGTAGAGCCTTCTCAATTCTGGTACTATACACCCATATTTTTTCTCGCTGTAGGAGGCGTATCGTGAAGGCAGTAGAGTTGCCAAAGGCTTATGATCCCAAGGATTTTGAGGATCGTATCTATGAAGCCTGGATGAAAGACGGGATGTTCAAACCTATCAAGGGAGATGCCTCTCCCTTTACTGTGGTTATGCCTCCTCCGAACGTAACTGGGATCCTGCACATGGGCCATGCCCTCAACAACTCCTTGCAGGACATCCTTACCCGCTACTACCGCATGACAGGTCGACCGACCCTTTGGGTACCCGGAACCGACCATGCAGGCATTGCCACCCAGCATGTGGTGGAGCGCCAGCTTGCGAAAGAGGGTATACGCCGCCAGGACCTTGGGCGGGAGAAATTTCTGGAAAGAACCTGGGAAGTCAAGGAGAAGCACCATGACATCATCAAAAGCCAGCTTGAGAAGATCGGCTGCAGCTGTGACTGGAGCCATGAGCGTTTTACCATGGACGAAGGGCTCAGCCAAGCAGTGCGGGAGAGCTTTGTACGCCTGTACGAGCGTGGCCTGATCTACAAGGGCGAATACCTGGTAAACTACTGCCCCAAGTGTGGCACGGCCCTCGCTGACGATGAGGTCGAGCACCAGCATCTGGACGGAAGCCTTTGGGATATCCGCTACCCCTTCAGTGATGGTTCAGGCTTCATCACCGTAGCCACAACCCGTCCTGAGACCATGTTCGGGGACGTTGCTGTTGCTGTGCATCCTGATGATGAGCGCTACACGGCCATAGTCGGAAAGCTCCTTGACCTGCCACTGACCGACAGGAAGATCCCTGTCATTGCTGACAGTTTCGTGGACATGGCCTTTGGTACCGGCATGGTGAAGATCACCCCTGCCCATGACCCGAATGACTGGCAGTGTGGCAAACGCCAGAACCTGGGGGCCATCAACGTCCTCAACCCTGACGGGACGCTCAACGACAACTGCCCTGAGAAGTACCGAAACCTCTCCCCTGTCGATGCCAGGCGCCTGGTGGTCGAGGACCTGAAGGCCCTTGGCTTCCTGGTGAAGGAAGTTGCCCACTCCCATGAGGTCGGCCACTGCTACCGATGCCATTCGATCATCGAGCCCTATCTTTCGAACCAGTGGTTCGTAAGGATGCAGGGTATGGCCGACAAGGCCCTCCAGGCCTGGAAAGACGGTAAGATAACCTTCTTCCCGAAGCATTGGGAGAATACCTACGAACACTGGCTGGAGAATATCCACGACTGGTGCATAAGCCGCCAGCTCTGGTGGGGACATAGGATCCCCGTCTGGGAGTGCAAGGATTGCTCCGAGCAGATTGTTGCCCGTGTCGACCCCACCCACTGCCCGAAGTGCAACTCCACCAACCTCCAGCAGGAGACCGATGTCCTGGACACCTGGTTCAGCTCCTGGCTCTGGCCCTTCAGTACCCTTGGCTGGCCTGAAAACACCGAGGACCTCAAGACCTTCTTCCCAACCAGTACCTTGGTCACTGGCTATGACATCATCTTCTTCTGGGTCTCCCGGATGATCATGGCGTCGTTGGAATTCCTCGGCGAAGTTCCTTTCAAGGATATCTACATCACCGGTCTTGTCCGTGACAAGCAGGGAAGGAAGATGTCCAAGAGCCTGGGTAACGGCCTTGATCCCTTGGAAGTGGTTGACCAGTATGGTGCTGATGCCATGAAGTTTACCCTCAGCTATATGGCCACCCAAGGCCAGGACATCCTCATTGACATCGAGTCATTCAAGATGGGATCGCGCTTTGCAAACAAGATCTGGAATGCGGCCCGGTTCCTGTTGATGAATCTGGAAGGCTCAACCCTGCTCGACCTCTCCACCATTGAACTCTCCACCATGGACAAGTGGATCTACAACCAGCTCAACCTGGCTGCCCAGAAGGTCAAGGTTGCCATGGAGAACTACAAGTTCAACGATGGGGCCCAGGCTGTGTATGATTTCTTCTGGAATGATTTCTGCGACTGGTATGTGGAGAGTGCAAAACAGGGTCTCTATGCTGAGCAGCAGGAGAAGAAGGATAGGGTGGTCACCCTATTGCTCGACCTGCTTGCTTCATCGATGCGCCTGATGCACCCCTTTGTCAGCTTCATCACCGAGGAGATCTACCAGAAGCTTCCCAACGTGAGCGACAGCCTGATCACCAGCAGCTATCCTGTTTTCCAGGAGGACAGGGCTTACCCGCAGGAGGCCCTGCTTGTTTCCAGGATCCAGGAGGCAGTGACGCTGCTTCGCTCGGTACGTAGCGAGCTTGGCATCTCTGTCGACAAGAAGATCCGTGTGGTCATCAAGTGTGACAAGGCTTTTGTCGGCAGCTCGTTCTTCGTTGAGGAGCGTGATTTGATGGCCTCCTTTGTCGGGGCTTCGGAACTCATCATCGATACCGATGATACGGCTGATGTAACTGGGGCCTTCCCCGTTGCAGGTACCGGCTATGAGGGCTTTGTCTTTGTACGGGAGGCCATCGATCTTGAGAAAGAGATAACCCGCCTCGAAAAGGACCTGGACAAGAGCCAGAAGAGCCTGGAAGGGGTGCTGAAGAAGCTCTCCAACGAGCAGTTCCTCGCCAATGCAAAGGGTGAGGCTGTTGAGAAGGAGCAGGCCAAGAGGGCTGAGTTCGAGGAGAAGATCGACAAGGGTGAGAAACACATTGCCCTGTTGAGGTCGTTCCTCTAGGCGAACGTACAGCTAACCTTCCATGAGAATAGAGGCGCTCTGTCAAAAGACAGGCGCCTCTGTTCTTGCAAACTCCTCCATAAAAAAATGGCGTCCCATACAAAGGACGCCATCATCGAATAAAGGAGTCTTTATTCTGCTTTCTCATCCTGAATTTCTTTTCTGCGTTCTTTGCTAAGTTTAGCGATTTCGGCCAAAGCCTTACGTGCTCTAGCTGCCGATACTTTTACACCCTTTTCTGTGAACTTTTGGTTCTCTGAAAGATAGGCTTCATACTGTGCAACGATTTGCTCGTGAATTGTCATGGACTCCTCCATTGGTCTAGGTTACCTTATTCTACCATGCTTTCATCTATGTGCAAGGGAAAAACACCAAATAAACGCTCTAAACGTAGTTTTTTTACCTAATTATGCGACCTTTCCAGATAAAACCCTTGCCTGTTGCCTTCCTGTAGAAGCCATGGAGATACATCGCAACAACAAAAATAAAAGTTATGGGCCCCTGTATTGCAACACGCAAAGGGAATCCGTGGTAGAGCCCGGTGACCGTCCACGAGCCAAACAAGAGTAGCGATCCTCCAAGGGTCAGCAGAAAGGGAAGGGGAGAAAGCCCTGGGTAGAGGAGAAGCTCTAGTGCCATGACGATCGCTGAAATGGGTGCGATGGCACAGGCTATCAGTATTGTCGCTGCCACAAGGATGAGGGGGACCATATAGGCCTTGATGTCGATCACCCCTATGATGCTCCTCTCCAACCCCTGGAAGCCTGTGGGGAAGGAGGAGAACATCCTACAGGATAGTGCATCCTTCATATCGGCAAAGACCTGCTTGTGTCCCACCCGTGCACAGGCCCTGGCGAGCATCACGTCATCGCAGATGACATCCTTCATGGAGGTGAACCCTTCGATATCGTCCAGGAGTGTTCGCTTGAGCAAGAGGTACTGGCCTATCGCCATGGCAAATGGTGGCCATTGCAGTGTTTTCTGTAGTTTCAGGGGGATATAGAGGACTGTATTGAAGAGCATTGCACTGACCAGGGTCTGGGTGCAGATTCCCTCTCCCTTCTGTTTGGGATAGCCACTGAGAAACGAGGCCTGCTCGTTGAGGATGATCCTCATCCCATACTCCACACTATTGGTGTTGTGGAGCGTGTCGGCATCGGTGTAGAGCAGGTATTCGCCTTTGCTCTGCTCATAGAGCTGCTGCATGGCATAGAGCTTTCCTCTCCAGCCTTCGCACAGTGGCTTGCCCTTGATGATGCGGACCCTCGGATCCTGGGCCTGCAGTCTGGCCGCTATCTCGCCTGTCCTGTCGCTGGAGTTGTCATCCAGGATGAGTATCTCGATATTCTGGTAGCTCTGGTCTGTCAGCGAGGATATGCAACCCTGGATGAAGTGTTCCTCATTGCGGGCAGGGATGAGGATGGAGACAAGGGGCCGCTGCTGCAACGGTGGGCCTTTCTTGAGTCGTTCCATCTCCCTTCTGTTGGAAAAAGAGAGAAGGGTGGCCCATATGCCGACCAGGAAGACAAGAGAGGCGTAGATACCTATCATAACGCAGCCCCCACAAGAGCAATGTATTCATCCAGAACCGCATCAAATGGGTAGATCGCCTTGGCAGAGGCCAGGTAGCCCTTTGCATTCTCATAGTCCTTGAGCTTATAGCATGCAATGCCTATCCCGCTATAGAGGGAGGCTCGGTCCCAGGAGCTGAGTATCGGCTCGGCATCCTTGAGGAGACCCAGAAACATGTTCAGTGCTTTTTTTGTATCCCCGCCAGCAAGGGCCGGGGCGTAGAGCAGGCTGTTGGCCTTCAGCATCTGGGAAGAGACCTCTTGGGGAAACTCCTTGTATGCCTTGTTGATCTGCCTTGAGCTGGAAATTCCCTTACCCAGGCTCTTGGGGTTCATCAGATACCAGACCCCATCGATCTCCGAGCCAAGAATGAGGGAAAACAACCTCTGTTCAGCCAATGGTTTGAGCCTCTGTTCGGCCTCCTCAAGGAGGGCCCTTGCCCTTTGCCCATCTCCACTGCCTTCCTCAACATAGAGGCGGGCAAGGGTGGTATTGGCGCGGATCTCCCTGATGGCATGTTCGTACCCCTGTTCCTGTTGGGCTACCAAGAGAAGGCGGATCTGCTCTGCCTTCTGGGTGGAACCCTCAGTCCTTACTACGTATACGAATTGGGCATAGAGGGGATCCTTTTGGAGGAAAGAGAAGCTGTCGGAGAGCTTGGCTCCAACAATTCCTTGCATGCCTAGGGCGCACATACAGAGCAAAATGGTTATACGCTTGACCATATCCCCTATTTAACCATAGAAAGTCGGCGAATGATATACCCTTTGGAGAGAGGCTTGTCACTCTGCAGGTATTGGATTTTCCCATGGTCGGCCTGGGAAATCTCCTGGAAGTTCTCGTCCAGGAGGGTGAAACTGGAATCCTCCAGGTAGAGGATGTCGTTGCCGATATACTCCAGGTTCTGCCCGACCCTGATCTGGTTGCGAAGCTCAAGGGCGTAGAGATTCTCCTTGACCTTCTCTCCGATGAAGCCGCAGAAGAGGTACTCCTGCAGGTAGCCGCTTTCGGTGCTCTTGTCTATGGAGCTCCCTTTCTCAGGGTCGACAGCACCACTGCCGAAGAAAAAGCCTGTGGAGTACTCGCGGTGGCTGATGTTCATCAGGTCGTCACGATATGCTCTCCAGGAGGTATCATCGGTATAGGCCGCATCGAGGGCTTTTCTGTAGGCCCGGGTAACGACGGCAACATAGTAGCTGCTCTTCATCCTGCCCTCGATCTTCAGGGAGTCTATCCCCGCATCAAGAAGCTCCTGGATGTGGTCGATCATGCACAGGTCCTTGGAGGAGAGGATGGTGGTATACCCATCCTGTTCGGCGATGGGGTAGTAGACCCCTTTGCGCTGCTGTTCTTCCAAAGCAAGGTCCCCGCTTTGCAACTTTTCTGCAAGGCTGTAGTTCCATCTGCAGGTATGGGAGCAGTCGCCCTTGTTCGCGCTCCGGCCTGTGAGGTGGCTGGAAAGCAGGCACCGGCCTGAGTAGGCCATGCACATAGCCCCATGGACAAAGGTCTCCAGCTGGAGAGCCGGCACTGCGTCCTTGATCTTCCGTATGTCGGAAAGGGGTGTCTCCCTTCCCAGTATCACCCGGGAAAACCCCATCTGGTGGTACATCGCGGCACTGCTGCTGTTGATGCAGCTGGCCTGGGTGGAGAGGTGCAGTTCTACCTTCTCGCCAAAGGCTGCCTTGAGGATGGGGACCAGGCCGATGTCGCTGATGATAAAGGCATCGAAGGGCCAGCTCTTAATGGTCTCTATCTGGTTTTTCAGTTCAGCAAGCTCAGCCTCCCCAAAGAGGATGTTCATGGTGCAGTAGAGCTTTTTGCCATACCTCTGTTTCAGAAGCAGAACTTCAGCAAGATCGCTCTCGCTGAAGTTCTGTGCATTTGCACGGAGGGAAAAATCGGTGAAGCCCATGTAGGCGGCGTCTGCTCCATAGGCAAACGCCACCCGCAGTTTTTCAAGGTTTCCCGCTGGGCTCAACAGCTCAACGCTCACGCAGAGCCTCCCTGACCGCCTCGGCCACAGCCTTGGAGATCGCCACGATCTCAGAGGTATCACTTACCGGTGGCTTTGCCACGATGGGCTCCATGGCCTTTCGCTTCTCATCGTCAGGGAAGGCAAACGCAAGGACCTCTTCCAGGGTGGAGACCAGGTGGAACTCGATTCCCTTTGTCACGGTCTCATCAAACTTGTCAAGGTCGCGCTTGTTGAACTTGGGGATCAGGATCGTATCGATCTTGTTCCTTCTTGCAGCAAGCACCTTCTCCTTCAGGCCTCCGATAGGCATGACCTTTCCCTTGAGGGTGGTTTCGCCTGTCATCGCCAGATTTGCCTTGATCGTCTGCCCTGTTACCAGGGAGTAGAGAGCTACGGTCATGGTGATGCCAGCCGATGGGCCATCCTTGGGGGTTGCCCCCTCGGGGACGTGGAGGTGGATCGCATTGTTCTCAAACCAACTCATGTCGATCTTATGCTCGACGGCATGGGCCTTCAGCCAGGTATAGGCGATGTTCGCTGACTCCTGCATGACATCCCCGAGCTGGCCGGTGAGCTTGATCTCTCCCTTGCCTGGGGTGTTCTGTGCTTCGATGATCAGCGTGTCACCACCCATGCTTGTCCAGGCCAAGCCAATGGCCATGCCCGGGCGGTCTGCAACGCGGATTTCATCCTCGACAAAGATGGGCTGGCCAAGGTATTCGACCAGCTTTCCTTCATCAATGGTGACAGGAAGGGCGGTCTGAGGGTTCTCCTCCAAGAGGAGGGCTACCTTCCGGTTGATCTTGTGCAGGGATTTCTCAAAGTTACGTACTCCGGCTTCCCGTGCGTACTCGTCGGCAATCTTGCGAAGGATCGCAGGGGAGTACTTGATCTCGCTCTTGGAAAGTCCATGCTTCTCCATGGATTTGGGGACCAGGTACTTCTTGCCGATGGCGAGCTTCTCCTCGCTGGTATAGCCAGAGAGGGTGATGATCTCCATACGGTCAAGCAGCGGGTGGGGGATGGTTTCCAGGCTGTTTGCAGTACAGATGAAGAGAATCTCCGAAGCATCGAAGGGGATGTCCAGGTAGGTGTCCCTGAAGGTGGTGTTCTGTTCGGGGTCGAGGACCTCGAGCAGGGCACTGGCAGGGTCTCCCTGATAGGAAATTCCCATCTTGTCGATCTCATCGATGAGGAAGACTGGGTTCTTTGTCTTGGTGATCCTCAGGCCCTGGATGATCTTGCCGGGCATTGCCCCGATGTAGGTCCTTCTGTGGCCCTTGATCTCGCTCTCATCGTTCATGCCGCCAACAGAGAAGCGGAAATACTGCTTCTTCAAGGCGCGGGCGATGGAGACACCGACACTGGTCTTACCGGTTCCCGGAGGTCCCACAAGACAGATGATGGAGCCCTTGGTATCCTTTTTCTTTTTCCTGACGGCAAGGAACTCCAGGATCCTGTCCTTGACATCCTTCAGCCCATAGTGGTCCCTTTCCAGGATCTTCCGGGCACTCTCGATGCTGAAGTTCTCGCTCTTCGGCTCCTTCCAGGGCAGGTCACAGATGATCTCCAGATAGGTTCTGGTGATCGTGTATTCGGGACTGCTTGGGTCGATCGCCTCGAGGCGGGACAGCTCACGGTCGACCGTCTCCTGCGCCTCTTCAGGAAGGGGGAGTCCCTTCAGTTTTGCCTTCAGGCGATTGATGAGCTCTGCCTTGGGATTGGTCGTAAGGCCAAGCTCCTGCTGAATCGACTTGAGCTCTTCCCGCAGGAAGTACTCACGCTGGTTCTTTTCGAGTTTCTGGTTGACCCTGGCCTGGATCTTGGCCTGGACCTGGGCGATGTTCTGCTCGTTCTTGATGAAGACCAGCACCATCTCGATCCTCTTGCGCACCAGCAGGGTTTCCAGGATAGACTGCTGCTCCTTGCGGTCGACATTGAGGATGCTTGCGATGAAATCGGCAAGCTTTCCCGGATGGTCTATATTGACCATGTTCAGGCGCATCTCCTCACTGAAGAGCTGGTTGTTCTTTGTAAGGGCCTTCATCTCGGTCAGGAGAAGTCGGGTCCAGGCGCGCAGCTCCTCTGGCTCGTCCTCGATATCCTCGAGATAGGAGACCTCGGCCACCAGGTAGGGGCCGCTTGGGTAGTACTGCTTGGTCTCAAACCGCTTGAGCGTCGAGATGAAGATACTGATCCCTCCATCGGGGAGCTTGATCTTCTTTACGATCTTTGCAACGGTTCCGACGGTATAGAGGTTTTCCTGGGCGTACTCCTCCTGGTCGAGGTCTTCCTTGACCAGCAAGAGGCCGAGGAAACCCCCGTGCTTGATGGCCTGGTTAACAATTTCCACATCCTGGTTATCGGTTATCATCAGGGGTGTGAACAGGCCAGGGAATACTGGATTACCCGTTACCGGGAGAATAAACAAATTATTGGGAAGCATTTGCTCAATTGGCATCAGCTCGTTATCAGACATAGCGCCTCCATATAGACAAGTAATTCGGACAGGGTGTGTCTCTGTCCAGACTAAAGGTAATCAAACTTTTGGGAGAAGGAAAGTGACTAATCCTTTTTGGAGAGCCATTTCACGCCCAAATAACAGAAAGGGGTATCGATGAGGGCAAAGACGACCTTGAAAATCCAGTAGGGGATGATCAGGGTAAAGACATAGGCCACGGTAAACTTGGGTGTCAGGTGATAGAATGCAATGAACATGAAGATCACGGTATCGATAAACTGGCTTACCATCGTGCTGATGTTGTTGCGAATCCAGAGATGTTTCCCCTGGTTGATTTTCCTGAACAGCATGAAGATCTGTATGTCGATGTTCTGGCTTACCGAAAAGCTGATCAGCGAGGCCAGGCTCATGCGCATGCTCATGCCGAAGATCTGCTGGTATTGCTCCTGCATGTCCCAGGTAGGGTTGGGCGGGATCTTGACGCTGATCCCTGTCATGACAAACAAGATAACCAACATGGCAATGGACATGTTGACGAAGAGGGTGGCATCCCTGTGTCCCTTCACTTCCCCGACAATATCTGTTACCAGAAAGAGAACCGGCATGAAGAAAATGCCGACGGAGACCCTTACACCCAGCAGGGTGATAATCTTCGATCCTATGGTATTTACCAGGACCATGCTGGTAATGTAAAGCGCGAACAGAAACATCTCTTTCCTGTCCAGATTTGACGAATCTTGCATTGTCACCTCGTTGGTGCGGAGTTTAGCAGAAAGAAGGGAGATGGGTCAACCGCTTGGGGAGGTTGCCTTTGGTCATTGCGAATTTCTTCCTCCTCCAGGTGGAAATATGTTGCAATTTGTTGCATTTATGGTATGATGCAAGGACCAGAAAGTCGCAAGGATGGAAAGCCAGATGGATAGCAAACTGATCGTAATTGCCATAGGTGGCAACTCACTCATAGAGGATGCAAAACACGTAACGGTTTCTGCACAGTACGAGGCTGCCCGCAAGACAGCGGCACATATCGTACGGCTCGTACAGGCTGGCCACAGAGTGGTCATTGCCCATGGAAACGGCCCCCAGGTCGGTTTCATCCTGCTTCGTGCGGAATTCTCCCGCTCGATCCTCCACTCTGTCCCCTTGGACAGCTGTGTCGCCGACACCCAGGGAGCCATTGGCTACCAGCTGCAGATGGCGCTGAACAATGAGTTCAACAAGGCAGGGATTCACCCAAGCGTTGCCACTGTCGTCACCCAGGTGGAAGTTGCCGATAACGACCCCTCATTTCAGAACCCCACAAAACCCATTGGCTCCTTCATGACGAGTGAAGATGCAAAGTATAGGGAAGAGCATGATGGCTGGTCATGTGTTGAGGATGCAGGACGCGGCTACCGCCGTGTTGTGGCAAGTCCAAAACCGAAAGCCATCGTTGAGATCGATACCATCAAGGCCCTGCTGGCAAACCGTGTGATCGTCATCGCCGCCGGCGGTGGTGGCATCCCTGTGGTTCGCGACGAGCTGGGGTATCTGAGCGGCAGGGAGGCTGTCATCGACAAGGACCTTGCAGCGGCCCTTATGGCGAAGGAACTGAAGGCTGACCTGTTTGTCATCTCCACCGCTGTCGAGAAGGTCTGCCTCAACTATGGCAAGCCCAATCAGAAGACCTTGGACACGGTGACCATCAACGAAGCTGAGCAGTACATCAAGGAAGGACATTTTGCTCCTGGAAGCATGCTTCCCAAGGTGCAGGCTATCGTCGATTTCGTTAAGTCAACGGGAAATACAGGGCTCATCACCGACCCTGAGCATCTCTATGGAGCTCTCTATGAAGGGAAGGGGACGAAGATTGTCCTCTGACAAAAAGCCCATCTTCCCAAATCGCCGCAGTGCTGTCATCAGCATTGCGGTTATTCTGTTTCTACTCGTCTTTGCCACCATCGCCATTGACCAGAACAATGTTTCCCGGCTCAAGAAGTACCACAAGGAAGCGGTTGTGCTCCTGGAAAAAGGGATGGGCGAGATGGATAGCCGGTTTTCCTACACAGAAGCCCTTGTCGGACTCCTTGACGACCAAAGGTTGGCAGCACCCTTCCTGCCTTTGTTCGAGGCCTATTCCGGCCAAGATTCTCCAGCGGTCCTGAGCACTCTCTACATCGGCTTGGACAGGGCAGTCCTAGAGCTTCAGAAGGCTGTGTTCACCCATGAGCACTACCTGCTCTATGCTGCCTATTTTGAAAAGATCTATGAGTGTGAGCAGGCTCTTGCCAAGGATCTGGATCTCTATAACGAGAAGGCTGCCTACTACAACCGGCAAAAGGCAGCCTTTCCAGCTTCCCTTGCTGCCAGACGCCTAGGGATGGAGAGCCTGGAGCTCTTTACCCTTGGCCCTGCGATACAAGGCCGCCCCTGACAGGTAGAGCGGTAGCAACAGCAGGATCACCTTCATGTTGTCCTGCACAAATAGGGTAGGCAGCACTCCCTTGGCCACCACCAGCAAGATGCCTGCCCCAAACAAAAGCTGATATAGCCACCCTGCAAGCTTTCCTGGCCTGCCTGAAAAGGCGGCCCTGAATGCAGAGAAGGATGCGAGCAGGAGAAGGGGATTGACCAGCAGGATGTTCTCGTTCAGCCAGGTCATGTCCATGTCGGAAAACGTCATCATGAATAGCAGTATCGATCCCAGGCCCCCAAGGGCCAGCAGGATCAGGGCATGCAACAGATAGGTTGTGCGCCTGCATCGTCTGCCCAGCATAAAAAGGAGAGAGGCTGCAATAACTCCTGCAAGGGCGTACACCCAGTCATTGTTCACATTCCTGGCATGCGCGGTAAAGCGAACATGCTCGGCTCTGGTATCCTGCACTATCTGTTCCTTGGCTGCCAAGGATGGGAAAAAATCCAGCACAGCCTTGTTGAGCTCTTCAGGGAGGAACATCTGGTCATACCGGCTCAGGGGCTTGTCGATGGACGGGCCTTGCAGGAAGTCGAGGGCCCAGAACACCACCGGCGCGTG
Organism: Sphaerochaeta sp. PS; assembly: GCF_032144095.1. Taxonomy (NCBI): domain Bacteria; kingdom Pseudomonadati; phylum Spirochaetota; class Spirochaetia; order Spirochaetales; family Sphaerochaetaceae; genus Sphaerochaeta; species Sphaerochaeta sp. PS. The sequence goes on along the minus strand of NZ_JAVSNJ010000002.1, from coordinate 409,171 downwards.
GGCAAGATAGCGCTGGGCGAGCTGGCGGTAGGTGCCCGATGCCCCTTGGGCCTCTGCCCATGCCCTGAACTCTCCATCGGTTGCCGCATTGATGATGTCCCGTATCCTGGTGGCACAGTTGTCCTTGTAGAAGTGGTAGAGGTAGGTGCTGTTCTCCGCCATTGCGTTGTGCTGGAGGAACCTGATGGTAGCAAAGGTTGCCTCAGGGGTAAGGTCAAGCTCAACCAGCTTCACATCCCGCTTTTCGTCCAAGGCCTCCTGGATTCTCCAGGTGGCTTCGCTCTCATAGACAGCGTAGTACATCCTTCCTCTGGCAAAGTTCAGGTAGAAGTTCTTCTGTTCGGTATCGAAAACCCCGTAGTCATACATGACCTGTCCCCCGGAGGGTTGGCCGACGATCAGGGCTGTGTGTCCGAACCAAGCGTAGAGGGGGTCCCCGCTGCCGATGGTCAACAGTGATACCGTTGCGCCCTCGACCCACTTTCGTTGGTTCTCCGCCAGGGGTTTTGCAAAATCTATCTTTCCCAGCTCCTCTTCGCTATCGAACGGCTGGTCCTGGACTCTGGTTCCACTGAGGCTGAAGCCAAAGAGGGGTGGCAGCAGCAGTATGGCTAGGAGAACTACAAGCGGTAGGCGTTTCATGGCGGAAATCATATCACAGGTGGACCGATCTTCCAACCAGTTGATTTTTTGCCTGCTTCACTCTACTCTTTGGTTTGGAGGGTTCATGGAGCGTAACGTATCGTCCTTGGCAATTGTACTGCATAGCATACGGTACGGGCAGATGAACCGAAGGCTCAAGCTGCTGACAGTCGATTTCGGGCTTATAGATGTGGTAAGCTACGGAGCGCGAAAGTCCCTCAAGGCCGTAAAGGGTGATGTCTTTTCCGATGGCCAGTTCTTCCTCTACCATAATCCTGTAAAACGGGACTATACCCTCAAGGATGTGCAGGTCATCGCTACCCATGACGAGATCCGCTCAGACCTTGGCTCAAATTATGCGGCCCTGTTCTTCTGTGAGTTGGTCATGAAGACCAATGGAGGGGACAGTGCCTCCCAGTATCGGCTTCTGAGCACTGCCCTCGACCTGCTCTGCTCCCAGCCCAATCTGGTTGCACGGATCCTGATTCAGTTTGTGTTGAGGTTGTTGGATGTCTGCGGCCTGCAGGCTGACTATGCAAGGTGTCCCATCTGTGAACGGGTATATGGACAGCAGGAAATTATTCAGTTCAATGCACAATTGGGTGCACCATGTTGCCAGCAGTGTGCTACATTGGATTCAGGTATGATCCTGGGCCCCGGAGCCCGAAGATACCTCACCCTCACCAAGGAGATGGATTACCATCGGGCGGTGGAGATCGCTCTTAGCGAGCAGGCTACGCTTCGCATCAAGGCCTATATGCTGCGCTATGCCCTTATTCTCAGTGGCGGACAACTGAACACCCTCTCAGGTGGGATGCTGCAGACCCTGTTCTGATCATGAGCAAATTTATTGTAAGGTTGTATATAGAGTATGGATTGGAAAAAAGTACCGGTAGCGTCACAGGACGTGAAGCATCTCCACGAACAGTATGGAGTCGATCTCCTCTGTTCCTCGATCCTGGTCCGTCGTGGCCAGACCAGCAGTTCCCAGGTCAAGTTCTATCTTGAGAATGAGCTTGCCTACCTGCACAACCCCTTCCTGTTCGACGACATGGAAGAGGTTGTTGACCGCATCAATGCATCGAGTGCGGAGGGTGAACTCGTGCGGGTGTTCGGAGACAGGGATGTCGACGGGATAACCAGCACGGCTCTGCTCGTCCAGGAGCTGCAGAGGATGGGCATCGAAGCCTCCTTCAAGTTGCCAGAGGGTGATGAGCCCTATGGCCTGACGATGGAAGGGGTTGATGAGGCCTATAAGGATGGTGTGACGCTGCTCATCACCGTCGACTGCGGCATCTCAAACAATGCCGAGGTTGCCCACGCACGGAGCCTGGGCCTCGATACCATTATCCTTGACCACCACATCAGTGGTGAAGAGCTGCCCCCTGCTCTGGCCATCATTGACCCCAAGGTCCCCGGCTGTGGCTATCCGTTTCAGCACCTTGCCGGCTGTGGGGTAGTGGCAAAGGTCATCTGGGCCTTGCGATTCAGCCAGACGAACTTCTACCACGAGGAGTGTATCCTCCTGCATGCCCAGCCAGGGCATGACACCATCATCATCCAGGCCATGAGGGTCGAGAACCTCCTGGTCATCGACCAGGTCATCGAGGAGATCAACCCCGGCCTGCTCTCCCCATCACAGAGCAAGGTCCTGAAGTTCCTCTCCAACGGGATACCTATCCTTGTGCTTGATGCTGCTGCCGAGCTTGCCCAGCTTCGCCAGGCCTTCGGCAAGATGGTGGACATCCATCTTGTCGACATGCGCCTGGAGATGGAGCAGGTCATGCCTGTGGTAAAGGGAAAGAGCCTCTTTACCCTCTCCAACCTCAGCAGGGCCCTGAAGTACAGTGTCCATGGCCGTGACGAGCTGCAGGTACTCTTTTCCTTGTTCACCGCATACTGCATGAAGAAGTACCCTCTGTTGGATAGTGGCTATGAGTCGATACTTGACCTGGTTGCCATAGGGACCATAGCGGACCTCATGCCGATGGAGGACGAGAACCGCCTGCTCGTAAAACGGGGGCTCAAGGTCCTTACCGAAGGAAGGAGGGAGGCCCTGCTTCCCCTCTTTTCCATGCAGAACCTTGTGGGAAAGCAACTCTCCACCAGTGACATCTCCTGGCAGATTACCCCGGTCATCAATGCATCGGGGAGGATGGGCAGGCCCTCGGTTGCCGTGGAGATGCTGCTTGCAACCCAACTATCTGATGCAGAGAGGCTCTCCGGGGAGCTGATCGGCCTGAACAAGGAACGCCAGAAACTTGGTGAGGATGCCTGGGAGAGGCTGCTTCCCCAGGCGAAGGAGAGCTTCGAACAGACCGGGTCCAAGCTGGTCATGGTAGAGGATGCATCCCTGAGCCGGGGAATTACCGGTGTCATGGCAAGCCGGTTGATGAAACAGTTCAATGCCCCTGCCATGGTGCTTGCCACCATCGGCGGCACCAGGGTGTCTGCCTCCATGCGTAGCCCCGTTGAGTTCAATGTGCGTGAGTTCTTGTCCACCTTCAACGATCTTTTCCTGGATTTCGGTGGGCATGCCTGTGCAGCAGGCTTCTCCATGGATGTGGATAACCTGCCCGTTTTCAAGGGCCGGGTCATGGATACGATCGACCATATGGAAGGTCTGGAGAACGACGGGGATGATTCCATCCTCATCGACAGCACCATCCCCCTGGAGTACATGACACCGGAAATCATCAAGGTGGTGGAGTTCTTTGAACCGTATGGAGAGAAGAACCCTCCCCTGGTGCTGATGATGGAAGGGGCCACTATTGAGGATATCCAGTTCATGAACAACAACAAGGGGGGAGTGCGCCATCTGAAGCTGACCCTCTCCATGGGCCTCTACAAATGGCCAGCCATCTACTGGCAATCTGCTGACCGGGTCGGGCGTGATTTTGACAAGGGCTCGATCGTGGACATTGCCTTTCGCCTTGGGAGGAACTACTACCGCAACCAGTCCACCTTGCAGCTGATGATCCTGGACCTCAAGACGGAAGCTGACAAAAAAGCTGATGGATTGTGATTCCAGGCAAAGGATTTTTATGTGGATGCTTGACATACTAGCCATGTTTAAGGCATTCTGGTTGAGCAGTTTAGACCCAGTAATCGGGGGGGGAGGTGAGAATTAATATATGGCATACGTAAAAGTAGATGACAACGAACCTTTGGAAAAGTCAATCAAGCGCTTCAAGCGCATGGTCGAGAAAGAAGGTATCATCCGCGAATGGAAGAAGCGGGAGTACTTTGAAAAGCCCTCCACCATCCTTAACAGGAAAAAGAAAGCTCTTGCACGCAAGCAGATGAAAAAAGTCCGTAAATTGCACGTTTCCAAAAGTTACTAAGCATATATCCGCCGGGAAACCGGCGGTTTGTTTTTGTCCCGCCGACCTCTTAGTAATTTCAATTCTTACTATCCAGCAACATCCTATGGTATTTTTGCTCAATACGTAAAAAATATCAAAATAAATTAGACAAACCCCCTTTTTTTGGTGTACACTTGTTTGTATAGATTATCGTCATGAGTGTATGCCCATGAAGAAATGCAAAGAGAGGGATGAAAACCATGCTAATACTTATTTCAGACGCCTTCGATGCCTCGCTCGCCCCACGCTTGGAGGTGTTTGGTGAAGTGACGACGGACAAGAGCCGCCTAGGCGAAGCACATGTCGTGCTCGTCCGCAGTAAGACCAAATGTACCAAAGAGTATATTGATCAGGCCCCGAACCTCAAGTTGATCATTCGCGGTGGCGTCGGTATCGACAACATCGACAAGGCATATGCTGATAGCAAGGGCATCATGGTCCGCAATACCCCCAAATCCTCTGCCATAGCAGTTGCTGAGCTCGCCTTTGCCCTGATGCTCAGTACCCCCTGCCATCTTCTTGCCTACCATAATGGTATGAGAGAGGGCAAATGGCTGAAGAATACCACCCGCACTGAACTCTACGGCAAGACTCTCTGTTTGCTTGGCATCGGCAACATCGCAAGTCGTGTTGCTGAACGCGCCCTCGCCTTTGGCATGAAGGTTGTCGCATACGACAAGTATGTGAGTTCTTCACCCCTTGCCCAGATGAAGGCAACCCCTGAACTGGCAGTGGCAGATGCCGACTACATCTCCATGCATCTGCCCCTTACCGATGAGACCCGATCCATGGTCAACAAGAGCCTTATCTCCCATTGCAAGAAGGCTCCTGTAATCATCAACACCGGCCGAGCCCTCTGTGTTGACGCCTCTGATATGGTCGCTGCCCTGGAAGCGGGAACTGTTGCCTGGTATGCAACAGATGTCTATCCTACCGACCCTCCAGCAGAGGACTATCCTATCCTTAAGGCTGAGCATGTCACCCTTACCCCCCATGTCGGGGCAAACAGTGATGAGAACCTGGGCCGTATCGTGGACGAGACCTATGACATTATCAATGAGCTGGTGCAAGGAGGAAAACTATAATGGAACGAAAGAAGAATTTTTTTGCAGGCCCTTCGGTACTTCCTGTTGAAGTGCTTGAACAGATGCGTGACCAGATGGTCGAATACAACAACCAGGGTATTTCCATGGTTGAGGCAAGTCATCGTGGCGGTCTTTTTGAAGATATGTACGACGAGTGTGTTGCCCTGTTCAAGGAGCTGCTCAATGTTCCAGAGGAGTATGAGCTCTACTTCCTTGGCGGCGGAGCCACCTTGCAGTTTGCCATGATCCCCATGAACTTCCTCCGACCCAATACCGTTGCCGACTACATCAAGAGCGGTACCTGGGCCAACAAGGCTGCAGAGGATGCCGAGCTGTTTGGCAAGGTCAACTACTACTACGATGGAACAGCCAACAAGTTTTCCTCCCTTCCCAAGGCTTCTGAGGTACACCCCAGTGCAAACAGCAGCTACCTCTACCTCTGCTCCAACGAGACCATCGGGGGTATCGAGTGGCAGGATTTCCCCGATACAGGGGATGTCCCCCTCATCGGAGACATGTCCAGCGATATTCTCTCCCGACCCGTTCCAGTAGAAAAATTCTCCATGATCTACGGTGGTGTGCAGAAGAATCTGGGACCTGCCGGTGCCACCTTCATCATCATGAAGAAGTCCCTGCTTGAAAAACAGAACCCCAAGCTTCCTGCATACATGGACTACTCCAAGCACAGCAAGGAGAAGGGCCTGTACAATACCCCTCCAGTATTCTCCATCTGGGGAGTGAAGCTGGTCCTTGACTGGATCAAGAAGAATGGCGGCGCTGTCGGCATGCAGAAGCGTGCCACCGAGAAGAGTGCGATCCTCTATGACCTGATCGACAGTTCCTCCTTCTTCCGCAGTCCTGTAGATCCTGCATACAGGTCGAAAATGAACATTGTATTCCGCCTTCCCAATGAGGATCTTGAGAAGCAGTTCGTGACTGAGGCTACCAAGCAAGGCATGCTGGGCCTGAAGGGCCATCGTTCTGTTGGTGGGCTTAGGGCTAGCGTGTACAATGCCCTTCCGAAGGAAGATGTGCTCTATCTTGCCCAATTCATGAAAGAATTTGAGAGGAAGAACGGGTAAGCGATGATGAAGCTAAAGATGGACGAGACGAACAAAGCGATAATCAAGCAACTGCATGACGGGCGAAAGCCCTTCAGTGCGATTGCAGAAGAACTGAACATCACTGAGAATACCGTACGTGCACGGGTGAACAAGCTCATTGATGAGGGGGTTCTGCAAATATCCGGGCTGGTGAACCCTGAAACCATTCCTGGCCTGCAGGTGGTGATGATGGGGGTCAAGCTCAAGACCTTGGACTTGGAGAAGAAGGCAAAGGAGTTCGCAGAGCTCCGGGGCGTCATCTCTGCTGCCGTGGTCACCGGTCGCTATGATCTGATCGTGCAGCTTGTGCTGGCAGAGGACGAGGGCCTTACCCTGTTGGATTTCTTCAAGAGGGAGTTGGATAAGATTGACGATATTTCTGAGGTCGAGACCTTTGTCGTCTACCAGTCCCACAACTTCAGGATTCCCTATATCCTCTAAAACCTCCCTTACCAGAGTCAAAAGGTGCCGTGAAAACGGCACCTTTTTGCATACATTCTCTGCATGAACTTACGCAAGGCATATGGAGAAACCCTTATATTCATGCTATACTTTGCCTCAGCCGTGTAGTTATGTCCGGCATAAGAGTTTTTGAGGAGTGTGTTATGGCAGATTTGTCAACAAAATATCTTGGTCTGAACCTGAAAAATCCTATCATAGTTGGTAGCAGCCCCCTTACCGCAACGCTGGATTCCCTGAAGAAATGTGAAGACGCAGGAGTAGGTGCTGTAGTTCTTAAGTCGATTTTTGAAGAACAGATCGAGGGTGAGAGCGATGCTGCTGTTGATGATAGCCAAGAGTACCTTGTCCATGCCGATGCCTACGGCTTTATGAAAAACTCCAGTAAGGAGCGGGCCATCGACGAGCATCTGACCCTGCTTGAGAATGCCAAGAAATCTTTGCAAATTCCTGTAATCGCATCCATCAACTGCCGGGAAAACGGCTCCTGGATCGAGTATATCAATCGGTTCATTGCCTGTGGAGCCGATGCCATTGAACTGAACCATTACATAGTTGCCGCAGATAGGGATGTCGATGGCTCTGCCATCGAGAAAAACTATCTCTCCCTGGTAAAGGCTGCCCGCAAGAAGGTCTCCATCCCCTTGAGCCTGAAGATGGGCTCCTCCTTCTCCTCCCTCTCCAATCTCCTGTTGAAGTTTGACCAGCTGTCCATCGATGGTGTGGTCCTCTTCAACCGGTTCTATAGCCCTGATATCGATACGAAGAACCTCTCGTTTACCTCTGCCCACATGCTGAGCTCGGAAGATGAGTATGCACAATCTCTGCGGTGGACTGCCTTGATGAGCGAAGAACTGCGCTATGACATTTGTGCCTCGACAGGGATATACACAGGGGAGACTGTGGTAAAGCAGCTGCTTGCAGGAGCAAAGGCTGTCCAACTCTGTTCAGCACTTATGAAACATGGGCTCACTAGAGTTTCCAAGATCACCGCTGAGGTTAGTTCTTGGATGGATGCACATGAATTCACCCAGATTTCCGACTTTAACGGGCAGCTGGCCCAGGAGAGGATCGCCGATCCCTCACGGTGGGAGAGAACCCAGTACATGCGGACTATCATGGGTGGCAAAAAGGACTGAACATGGATTTGACAAGCTATAGAGACATCTCTCCCTATCGGGGAGCGGATGTTCATGAGGCGGTAGGAAGGGTGTTGGCCGACAAGGATGCCCTTCTGAAGATTCTTGCAGGGTTCATGCCTTCCGAGACAGCAGAGCAACGGGCGATCAACGACAAGTTCGCAAACCACATCATGCATGCATTGCAGAAGGTCGATACCTATGATGACTTCCAGCGGCACATCACCGCTGGTGTCTTCCTGCCTGCAATCCTGCAAAAGAGTGTCGACGCCTTCTCATCCAGCGGGTTGGAAGGAAATTGCAAGGAAAAAGCCTATCTCTACATGAGCAACCATCGCGATATCGTCCTCGATTGTGCCCTCATCGACTATGCCCTCATCCAAAAGGACAGGATGATCTGTGAGATGGCCATCGGTGATAACCTTCTGACCAACCAGTTCATCACAGACCTGTTCAAGCTCAATGGTGGGGTGACGGTAAAGCGTACCCTTCCGATGCGCGAGAAGTATCTGGAATCCATCAGGCTCAGCTCCTACTTTGTGGAGATCATCACCGAGATGAACAAGTCCATATGGGTTGCCCAGAAGAGCGGCCGTGCAAAGGATGGTCTTGATGTGACCACCCCTGCCATCATCAAGATGCTCCATCTTTCCCAGAAGCGGAAAGGGATAACCTTCAACGAGGTCATCAACAGCTGCAACATCGTCCCTGTTGCTGTGAGCTATGAATACGACCCCTGTGACATCATCAAGGCCACAGAAGAGATTGCCCGCAAGAAGAGGGGCGAACAACCCAAGAAAAAGTATGAGGACCTCATCAGCATCTCCCGAGGGCTGAAAGGGTACAAGGGAAGGATCCACATTGCCTTCGGTGAGCCTATCCATGGGGAGTTCCATAACTCCGACCAGGTAGCTGCTGAAGTAGACAGACAGATCCATCTCTCCTACAAGCTTTGGCCGACCAACTGCTTTGCCTACGACTATCTGGAAAACTCCGATAGGTTCAAGGAGGAGTATGCTTCGTTCGATACAGAGGCCTTCCTCGATCGGTTCAGAGGCCAGAAAGAGGATGTGAGGCTGTTCGCTCTCAACTCCTATGCAAATCCCGTCCGGTCCTTCCTTTCCGCACAGGCCAGGTAGCATGAAGGCAAGACTACCCATCCTTGTATGCGTTGGTTTTGCCTTTTCCCTGCTCTTCTCCTGCTCCCGTTCCCCATTTACCCTCATAGAGGTTCACAGTGAAGTGAGCACCGTGCGCCTCTATGACAGAGCCCAGCAACTCATTACCCAGTATGAGAGCTTGGGTGTGTTCCTCCAGACCGAGGAGGAGCAGCCATCGCTTCAGCTGGAGGTAACCTCCCCCGATGGCCTCAACACCTGGCTGTTCAAGGCCGAAAAGAAGGTCGTTGACGGAATCCCCTACTATGGAAGTGCAAACCTCTCCCTTGGGCCCCTGGTGCCGATTGCAGAAGGGCAGTGGAGCCTTCGGGTGCTCAAGGATGATGGGCGTACCCTCTCAGACTCTTTTATGGTAGAGAAGGGCACGGCTTCCCCACGGCCGTTGCCTGAGGTGGACAGGGAGAGCTGGACCCTTGCCGTCGGGGATGGGATAGGGGAGTATGGTCTTCAGCTGTTGGATGAGAAAGGGCGGCTGCTCTTTTCCAAGACAACAGGGGATAGGCAGGTCAATCTGCAGCAGCTCTACAAGAAATGGGAGAACGTCCACACCCTCGGCCTTGCCTGGTATGACGAGCGTGCAAAAGAGAGCCAGATTGTCTGGTATCTTCTCTAGGTCCTTCCTACCGCCTGTGCTAGCTCATCCTTGTTGAGCCTCACCACAAAGGTCCTCCCATGGGGACAGCAGGGCTCCTCCAGGGCAAATACCTTCTTCAGCAACTCGGTCGCCGTGGTCCGGTCAAGAGTGTCTCCGCCCTTGATCGCAGAGTGGCAGGCTACGATGGCATAGAGCCCTTTTTCGATTTCCTTCCCATCCCCGGCATGACGCTGGATGAAGGTGATGATCTCGCTTTCTATGGATTTGTACATTGCAGGAATTGCCAGCAGATTCCATTGCAGATGCCCGACCTTCTCCAGTTTGATGCCTAGGTTGAGGTATATGTCCAACTGCTGCTGAAGATAGATGTCCACATCATTATCCACTTCAAATTCCACCGGTATCATCAGGGTCTGTACATCCTGACGTGATCGAACCGCATCGAAGAGAATCCTCTCATGGGCGGCGTGCTGGTCGACCAAAAAGAGGTCATTGCCTTTTTGCGCGATGAGAAAGAGGTTGAAGGCCTGCCCAAGATAGGTGAAATCTTCATCTGTGGCTTGTTCTTGCCAGATGTCCGACTCTTCTGTGGTGCGGGAGGCCTCCATCCTGTTCTCTTTCAGGGCTTCCTTGGCCTTTTCAAACCAGAGTGGGTCACTAGGTCTCTCACTTGGGGTGTAGGGCCTTCTTGCCTCATGGGAAGAGGAGGGGAAGGAGGGGCCTGAAAAGCCCGAATGGTTTGGGGTGTAGGAGGGGGAGGTGTACTCCCTCTGCTCATTTTCTTCCAGGTTGGCCTGCACCTCCTTGATCAGTCGGGGCAGTGTGCGCTTTACCTGGCTTGCGATCATGGAGACTATCTGGTGGTGAATCTCAGCCTTGTTCCTCAGTTTTGCCTCTCGCTTGGTAGGGTGTATGTTGAAGTCCACCAGGGTTGGATCGACGGTTATGAAGAGATAGCAGTAGGGAAAGGATCCCCCTGGCAAGAGCTCCCCGTAGCCATAGGTGACTGCCTGGACCAGGGCAAAGTCCTCGATCGGCCTGTCGTTGATGTAGATCTTTATATGGGAACGATCGCTTCTGAAGATTGCCGGGGAGGAGCTTACCGCATAGAGGCTGAACCGTGCTGCACTCTCCTGTAGCTCGAGCATCTCGGATGGGACGATGTTCTGGCTTGTCGTTAGTGCATCGAGGATCCTTTTCTTCCTCGTTGTGGCAGGAAGGTCGAGCCTCAGCTTCCCGTCGCTGAAGAACTTGAAGGAACGCTGGGGAAATGCCAGGGCCTTTTCCAGGAGGATGTTCTTGCACATGGTGGCCTCTGTCGAGGGGCGCTTGAGGAACTGCCTCCTGGCAGGGATCTCCTTGAAGAGCCCTTCAACGGTAACCTTTGTCCCCACATCAGGACCACCAGGCAGAACGTCGCTCTTTTGCCCGTTGTCAATGGAGATGTTCCTTGCCGGCTCTCCCTGGTAGCTGCTGCTGATGGTGATCTTCGACACCGAGGCAATGCTGTAGAGAGCCTCGCCCCTGAAGCCCATGGTGCTGAGGTGATACAGGTCGTCCAGGACTGCAACCTTGCTGGTTGCGTGGCTTTCGCACAGCAGGGGAAGGTCCTCCTCTGCTATGCCCGATCCATCGTCAATGACGGTAATCTCCTGAAGCCCACCCTCAACCACGCTTGCCACTATGGTCGTTGAGGATGCATCGAGGGCATTGTCTATCAGTTCCCTCATCACGGAGGCGGGTCTCTCTATCACTTCTCCGGCAGCTATCCGCTGTGCTACCAAGGGGTCAAGCAGTTTGATGTTCATGCACACAATGTAGCATGTTTCTCAACGAAGGGCAAAAGGAAAGGGCCCGAAGGCCCTCATCCTCAGAACTGCATCCCTACCTTGTAGAGTGCCGAAACGGTAACCCTTGGCGTGGTAAAGAGCGTTGTGTCAGGTGGGTAGTCTGCCTTGACCTTCAAGGTCAGATCCCCTGTCGAATATGCAACAGAGAGGAACGAGGTTGCTGTCTGCCCACCGAAGAGTGTGGTTATCGCCTTGCTTCCATCGAGGATGCCCGTGAGGGTCTCGGAGACGCCCATCTCCTGAAGGCCGAGGGAGATGGTGACTCCCTTCTGCTTGTAGGAGAGGGTAAGTTGGCTGAAATCTGCCTTGTAGGGGAGGTTGCCGGTGACTATGCGCAGGTTGTTGTCAAAGGGAAGATTCAGTAGGAGGTCTGCCTTGAAGTGTTCCCCCTCATAGGTTGCCTGTGCCAGGATATCGAAACTTGAGCTGTAGGAGGTGTCGAAAGCGTAGGAGAGGTCGCTGATCAAGAGGTTCCTGTTCTCACCGTCGCTGATGGAGGCCAGGATTTTGGCAAAGAACGGGCCCTGCTTGAGGGAGAGCCCTCCGCTGAGCAGATAGTTTGGAAAGAAGGAAGAGAGGGTAGCGTCAACAAACTGTGAGAAATCAACAGTAGGGTAGGTTGGCAGGTACCCGCTGGCCATCACCAGTGCGTTGAGCTGGGTCGTACGGACATCAATGATCGGGAAGAGGAAGTTGATGTTGGGATAGAGGTCAACCGTCCATGAAGGGGTAATCTTGGCCAAGGCTCCCAGGGAGAAGGCAAAGCGATAGCCTTCGCTTTTTGCGTAGGTCAGGGCAAAGGATCCGTATTGGCTCTTGTTTGCCAGAAGCCGGGTAAGGTAGAGGTCATCAAAATAGATGGTGGAGGAAAAATCTCCCACCTCAATCTTGTTGTAGAGGCTGAGCTTGTTGCTCTCTCCAAATGCAGGGGCGTAGAAGAGGTCGAGCAAGGATGACTGGTGATGGCTCTTGTCCAAGGCCAGGAAGAACGGCGAGGAGCTGTACCCGATGCGCAGGGTATCGATGAAGCCAAAGCCGTAGGAGATCAGGGGGAGGGTGCCTGTCGGGATGTCTGTCACGTTGGAACTATAGGTCGAAAAGTCCTCGGTGGTTACCGAAGCTTGCAAGATCAGGGAAACATTCTTGTAGGTGAAATAGGGCTTGAGGGAGAGTGCGTGGCTCATGCTGTCGTTGTCGGTGCCGTCAAAGACAAAGCTATAGGCGGCCTCCAAACCAAAGGAGCCTGGTTTTGTCTTCTGTTCCACTGTGGAGAGGATCCCCTGGGGTTTCTCTTTCAGGGGAACCTTTTCCTCAGCTACCGTGGGTGCTTGCTCTTGAGTGGCCATTGTTTCACTCTCAACAGTCACAGGTTCCTCAATGGCAATTGGTGCACTCTCAACCACTGGCTCCTGTACTGCAACCTCTGCCCTATCGATTGTTACCTGAGGCTCTTCATATACTGAAGGAGTTGCCTCTGGAAGTAGTGCCGGTTCTTCCTGAATAGCTAGTTCTGCGGTAGCCACGACCTTGCTGGTGGGGGTGGTAGGCATTTGTGGTGCCATGGGTCTGACCGTTACTACGATACGGGCCTTTGGTTTGGGGATCCAGGTGGAGGTGAGGGTTGTTGGGGCCTGGGGAACCTTGACCGGTTCTGTCCTGACTGAGAGATAGGAGGGCTCTGGAGGGAGGGTAAGCATCTTTTCTTCAACCGAGGTGAAGGTTGGTGCTGTTGAAGGCATGATGATGACCCCTGGTGTGGCTGGGGTGGAGGGTTTGGCAGGCCTCAGGAGCACTGAAGAGACCTTGGGAGCTCTTGGTGTCGGAGCTATGACCGGTTTGGCCATCTCACTGATCAGCTGTTTTGCAAGCATCAGGTCGGGGTAGGTTGCATAGGTCAGGTAGTAGCCTGCAGGAATCTGCTTTGCTGTTGCAAGACTCTCCTGCATGAGAAGCTTCTGGAAGGAAGCGATGTGCTTCGTGGCCTTGGTTATCGAGTTGAAGGAGGTGACCTCCCCACTGAAGGATGTCACCGACTCTTCGTTGTCATCGGTGATGACAAACATCTCCCCATCTCCTGTGAGCTTGAACAGGGAGACGGGGGTTGCAACCGAAAGGGTTCCCCCTTCCATGTCATAGGTAGTGAAGGTGGCCTTTCCTTTCACGAGGTAGAGGCTTGGGTTCCTGCTTATGAGATCTCCTGTTATGAGGATGGAGTCCTCATACAGGTTGATGGAGCCTTTTGGGGTTATGATGAGGATTGGGGTATCGGGGTTGTGGATTATCCATCCCTGCCCGATATTGGAGGCAACTTCTGCTGTCGATTCCAGTCTGGTACCTTGGCTGTCAAACAGGCGAATCCCGCCGATGTCACCATCACCAATGAATACAGAATCCTCAGCGGCAATGGGGAACAATACCAACATGGCCACCAAGGCAAGACATACTCTTTTTAGCACCCGACTCATATATTCTCCCTCACCTGAAGTTATAGGATTGCAATCCTGACTGCGGTATCTACTACCAACGTCGATTTAGCTTGTTCATCAAAGATCATACTAAGGCCAATGGTAAACGAATAAGGTTTGACTTTTATGATGGCCGAAGCCTCAATGTCCACATTGCGCAACGTAGAGAGACCTTCGAAGAAAGCTTCATCCGTACTGGTAGGATAAAGCTTTTCATAGCTCAAGTCCAGTGAAACGATATTGAATAACCGTTTGTCAATTCTTGCATTTGCAAGGAATTTGTAGTTAAAGAAGTTCCCGTCGCTATAATCGCTACGGATGTTTGCCCGAAGATAGGCACCCAGGCGGGTAAAGTTCAGCCCAGCCAACGCATCGATTCTCATCGATCCTATTTCGAGGACCGAGTTTTCTCGATCCTCTGCCGTCAACGCTTCAAAGCCAGAATCGAAATAGTCGGGGTAATAGGTCCCGAAGGAGGGGATGGTCAGGCTGGTGTTGAAGATGAAGAAGCTCTTGGAGTGCCCCCATATGCCATACCGGGTGGCGATGCCAGGAGCTGGTGTGTTTGCCCCTGGGGTCTGTACCAACAGGTCTGAGAAGAAGGCAAGGTTGAAGAACTCCCGCTTGAGCAGGGGGATGCCTAGGTCAATGGCGATGAGCTTTCGTGTATGGTGGCTGTCATCAGATCCCTCAGCAAAGGATGCAGAAGGGTTCTCAGCATAGCTGACCCCAACCTCCATGTTTGCAAAGAAGGAGTTCTCATAGGGGTAGAAGGGGCGGGCATAGACCCTCCAGGCAGAGAGGGTCGGCTCAAACAGGTCGTTGGTAACAAACTCAAAGCCCGCATTGGGGATGTGCAGGAGGTTTCCGTCGATGGCAACATCCAGGCCTGGGCGGGTAGCGTGGCTATCGACGCCCCAGTCAAAGAATCCATTGAGGATTGCCCCGTCACCCAGGGTGATTCCTGCCAGCTTCCCATAGCGGATGTAGATGTCCTCGTACCTTTCGCCCCACTGGATGTACCGAATGAAGGAGCTGTACTGCGCCAACGCAGCAAATAGGTAATCGGCTGTTGTTTCCTCAGCTGTTTTGGGTCTCAGGGCCCAATCGGAGAAATCAAAGGAGAGATCTACCGGGTTATTTGTTGCCTGACCCTGGAGCTTGAGGGCAAGCTGGAAGGAGAGTTTGCCAAAGGTAAAGTCAGGGGCAAAGGAGAGGCTGAAAAAACCATCCGATGTGGCGGTTCCTTCAAGAAGGCTCCCTACGGTGTCCTCCAATTGAGCTTGCCCCAGGTTTACAGGGGGTGTCTGTATGGTCCCTTGTGCAGGTTGGCTCTCTTCTGCACTAAGGAGCGAAAGCACAACGAGCAAAATTACCAGAAAAACTGAAATTCGTTTGCTCACAGGCTTTTTCTCCTCCCTACCACTAAGATTACACATAAGGGTCACACATGTAAACCTCGCACAGGGTAAAGAGGTTACAGTCGGCCTTCAAAGCTATGGGCGTTGTAGATGTGTTCCCTTGCATACTTGTCCATGTGTGACAATTCCTTGATAAGGGGTTTGAGTTGGGCTCTGATGTTTGACTGGTCGTAGGGACATACCGGTTTGACAACAGGCAGGTCATAGGAGAGTGCAAGCTGTTTCAGGCTGTTTTCGTGGATTTCGATCATGGGCCGTATCATCTGGATCTTGCCGTCGAAGAAGGGCTGGACAGGTTGCATGGTGGTGAAGCTGGCCCTGAAGCAGAGGTTCATCATCGTCGTCTCCACCAGATCATCGAGGTGATGGCCCATGGCTATGAGGTAGATGCCCCTCTTTTCACACTCTTCGAACAGGATCCGTCTTCGGTTTCTGGAACAGAGGTAGCAGTTAAACTCCCCTTTGAAGGAGGCCGGGTACTGGTTCTCGTCCTTGATGGTGAACTCAATGTCGAGGTCTGCAAAATACTTGGCAAGCCTTGGACGGAACTCCTCCGGGATGGGGTGTTCGATCCAGTTGATCATCACAGCCTGTAGCTCATACTTGATGGGCATCCACTTCCTTCTGAGGGAGAGGGCGAGGGCGAGGGAGAGCGAATCCTTCCCCCCTGAAACGGAGAGCAGGACCTTCTCGCCTTCCTTAATCATGGAATAGGTGTTGATGGCCTTGCCTGTATGTTTTATGAAACGCATCACCCAAGGGGGTATGTCCCCGTCGATGAGCGTGGTGTACGAACGTTTTTCTAGAACCTCATTCATGTCAGCAGAACTCCAATGCCCTCTCTACAGCCTCTTTCGATACATAGGGGGGTGTGAAGATTCTGGTTTTTCTTAGATTTTTTGTAAATACCTTTCCCACATCTTGTGAGAAAACCGTATTGGCCCTGTCAAAGGGAATTGCAGTCCCGTCGTTTTGGATAAGGGGAATATCCGACTCGAAGAGGATCGGCTCGGGGATGTCGATGACCACCTGATGGCTCTCAAGGCCCTTGTAACCGAAGTCAGACCTAAGTCTCTGGCAGAGGGACTCCTCCAGGCCCATCCGTTCGGAAAGGGAGGTGCAGCGCCGGTCGAGGGCCCTGGTCCCGTCAAAATCCTGTTCGTGACGGCAACTGAGGAAGATATTGTTCCTGACCTGGGAGAAAAGCTCCATCGGCCTGTAGTTGAGTTTGTCCGGTAGGGTAAAGAACTGCTCGTCGTCCAGCACATAGAGGTCTTCAGCGGTGAGCACCCCTTCAGTGAGGGCACACAGCAAGGCCTTCTTGATCATCGCTGTAGCGCTACGGACACTCTTGTGCCAATATACATTCTTGTACATCAGATACTTGCTGAAAAGCAGATGCTCGACCGACCCTTCGGCATGGAGAGGCAAGGCGGGCTTTCCCTGGTAGATCATAAGCTTGCTGGTAATGTAGGAGACATCCTGCATGCCATAGGGAACTCCGCAGAAAAATGCATCCCGGTTCAGGTAGTCCAGCTTGTCGGGGTCAAGGGCGCCTGAGAGCAGGCTTCGGTAAAAGAGGAGCTCCGGGTCCTCGCATAACCGCCCTTCGTCGATGATCGCCGCAACCAGGGCGGGCGAGCACCCTGAGTCCAGGATTGCATCATGCAGTTGGGAATCCTCTTCGATCAGGGAGGCTGCAATGGCCTCGTGGGACCGTAAGGGCAACTCTTTCAGCGAATGGGCAAAGGGGAAATGGCCGATATCGTGCAGGAGGGCAGCGCAGAGGAAGGTCCGCATCCCCTCTTCGGTGAGCAGGGTCTCCTCCCCTGTGCTCAAGGCCTGCCTGAGCAGGTTGGTGAGGATGGTGTAGCTGATATGGTAGACCCCCAGGCTATGGTCTAGTCGTGTATGCACAGCCCCTGGATAGAGGTGGAAGGTCGGCCCCAATTGCTTGATCCTCCCCAATTTCTGAACGGCAGGAGAGAGATAGATACGCTTCAGTGGCTCGCTGAGGTGGATATCCTTCCATAGGGGGTCGCGGATGGTTACATCATAGTGGGCATAGAGGCTTGAGAGGGCTTTTGCAGTAGCGGTATTCATACCTGCATAGTAAGCGACGCTTCTTCTTGTGTAAAGTATAGCAATGGGGGATTGGGTTGCCCTTTGCCCACAGCTTCTGTATCACGGCAACCACAAAGGTTTGACAAATCGGGCCCCATCGTCTACACCTAGGGATATGAGAATACAGAGAAGATGCATCCTCGGTCTTGCCCTGCTATGCATGGCGATACCCCTTTCGGCCCTACCTCTGGGCACCCAGCTCTCCTTTGCCTATGGCACACCGACCCTTGCCCAGGATCCTTCCATTGGCCTTCTGATAGAGCCTGAGGAGGGTAGTGTTGAGGCACTCTCCTCTCAGGCCCTATCAATGGCCTACTCGAAGGAGTGGATAGAACGGTATGTATCAGAAGACCTCCGGTTTGCCTTTACCCGCACCTATGACCAGGTTCTTGCCAAACTGCTCCCCCAGTCCTCCATCTCCGTAGGCAAGGCGATCAGGGGCAATGATGTGATAGAGGTCCCCCTACGCTTTGGCCCGGACATGAAGTATGGGAGCTTTGTCTGGATTGAGGTCTCTGAGGGTGTCTATACCTTGGTCTCCATCACCCTTGCCGAATAGGGGCATAGGTCAATTTCCCCATACTTCAATTTCTGGTTCACCTTTTGCGTATTTCCCTACCTAGCAACGGAATTGCTTGCAGATATCGAATACGTTGTCTTGCTAACCCCCAAATCAATGGTAGAATAGTATATTCATTATGCTATTTGGAGGTAAGAATGAAAAAGACTCTGTTGCTGTTGCTTGTTGTCCTCATGGTTCTCGCTCCACTTGTTGCCCAAGGCTCGAAGGAAGATGGCTCTGCTGCCAAGGAATTGGTGGTCTATGCAAGTGTCGATGAAGCAAATGCCGTGAAGATCCTTGACGCCTTTACCAAGGATTCCGGGATCAAGACAAGTTTTGTCCAGCTCTCCTCAGGACCTGCCCTTACAAGGATCCAGGCCGAGAGTGGCCGCCCTCAGGCCGATGTCTGGCTCGGGGCCCCAAGTGACAACCATGTCACAGCCAAGGTCGATGGCCTGACAGTCCCCTACAAGGGTGCTGCCTTCGAAGCCCTTGGTGCCGAGTTCAAGGATCCCGATGGCTACTGGAGAGGTTTCTACATGAACCCCCTCTGTTTTGGTGTCAACACCACCTCCCTTGCAAAACGGGGAGCCGCAGTTCCCAAGAGCTGGGCTGACCTCCTGAAGCCAGAGTATAAGGGCCTGATCCAGGTGCCGACCCCACAGGCATCGGGGACAGCCACCACGATGATCTACTCCCTGATCGAGATCATGGGTGAAGATGAAGCCTTTACCTACATGGCCAAGCTCAATGCAAACGTCCAGACCTACACCTCTTCAGGCACCGGCCCATCCAAGGGAGTAAACGTCGGGGACGCAGCAATTGGCATCCAGTTCTCCCCGGCATTCTTCCAGATGAAGGCCAACGGCCAGCCAGTCGAGATCGTATTCCCAACCGAAGGGTTTGGCTTTGAGTTCCCTGCTGCCTCCATCCTCAAGGGAGCCAAGAACTACGAAGCTGCCAAGATCTTCATGGATTGGCTGGTAAGCAAGAGGGGCCAGGATGTCCTGAAGGCAACCGGGACCTATTTCTACCCTGTCATCGCCGATGCTGAGATCGACCCTGTCATGCCTGCCTTCTCCACCTTGGATGTGGTTGGCGTAGACCTTGCCTACTATAGCTCACGCAAGACCGAATTGGTCGAACGGTGGGTTAGCCAGGTTCTTTCAGCAAAGAAATAACGACGGTTTGTATCGTGTAATTCGGTGGTGCGCCAAAGGCTCACCACCGCTTTCTTCCCTTGTCTGTTGAGGTACCAATGAACAAATCCTTTGTGCAACGCAAGTGGCATGGCCTGATAAAGCTGAGCAAGGACCCCTTGCTGCTCAGTGTCATTGTTGTGCTTACCCTTGCCCTCATCCTTTTTATCATCTATCCCTTGCTAAAGGTCTGTATCGTCAGCTTTCAGGTAGATGGACGGTTTTCCGTGAAGAACTTCACCTCGGTGATGACCTACAGCAACGGCTACTATATGAAGGCGCTGTGGAACTCCCTCTGGATGGGTGCGGCCACCGCTGTCATCGGAACCTTCATCGCCTACATCTTTGCCTTCTCGCTGACACGCGCAAACATACGCGGGCAGAAGTTCTTCAACCTCATTGCTACCATACCCATCATCAGCCCCCCGTTTATCGGAGCGCTTGCTGTAGTCATGTTGTTTGGGCGAAACGGCTTTGTCAGCTCCACCATCCTGGGGATGGACAATGCCAATGCATATGGGCCAAAAGGGTTGCTCTTTGCCCAGATCCTTACCTTCTTTCCTGTGGCCTACATCACCCTGCGCGGGGTGCTGGAGTCCATCAGTCCCACGTTGGAAGATGCTGCGATGGACCTTGGGGGTAGCCGCTTCACCATCTTCAGGAAGGTTACCCTGCCTCTCTCCATCCCAGGCATAGCCAGTTCTGTCCTGGTGTTGTTTGTGGAGTCCCTTGCTGATTTCGGAAACCCCCTGGTGCTTGCAGGGGCCCAGTTCCCCATCCTTTCGGTGCAGGCCTACCTTGAAATTACCGGCATGGGGAACTTTGCCAGGGGTTCGGCCTTGGCCTTCATCCTGCTGGTCCCCTCGGTCTCTGCCTATATGCTGCAAAAGTACTGGGTTAGCAAGAAGCAGTATGTCACCGTTACAGGAAAACCTACCCAGTCATCCAACACCATGGTAAGCAACCGTGCCCGTTGGGCCCTGTTTGCCCTCTGTTGCCTCATCGCATCGCTCATCATCCTCGTCTATGCAAGCATCGTGTGGGGTGCCTTCGCCAAATCTTGGGGAAACAGCGCTCTCCTTACCCTGGACAACTTCAGGTATGTCTTCAGGGTGGGCTTCGAGTCGGTGCTCGACACGATGGTCATAGCTGGCCTCTCCACCCCGATCGCCGGGGTCCTTGGCATGGTCATCGCCTTCCTGGTAGTGAGAAAGAAGTTTTTTGGAAGACGGTTCATGGAGTTCTCAAGCATGTTGAGCTTCGCTGTCCCCGGAACTGTTGTGGGTATCGGCTATATCCTTGCCTTCAACCATTCGCCTTTCTACCTTACCGGCACCCTTGCCATCCTGATGTTCAACTTCATCTTCCGCTATCTTCCCGTAGGGGTGCAGGGCGGGGTGGCTGTCCTCAGCCAGATCGACCCCTCCATTGAGGAGGCCGCCATCGACCTGGGAGCAGGCAGCACCACAACCTTCAGGAAGGTAACCCTGCCGCTTATGATCCCCGCCTTCTTCAGTGCCCTCATCTACTCCTTTGTCCGAAGCATGACAGCCATCAGCGCGGCCATCTTTTTGGTATCGGCACGATGGAAGCTCATGACGGTGCAGATCATGAGCCAGGTGGAGAGTGGAAGGATTGGCTCTGCAGCAGCCTTCAGCCTCATATTGGTCGCCATCATCTTGGTAGCTATGGCTGCCATCAAACTGTTCTTGCGCCTCAAATACCATACGAACAGTTCCATACTTACCCGCTAGGAGCAGAGACATGAGTGTAACACTGGTAAACGTAACAAAGATATTCACCGACCAGGACGATAAGAGCAAGGAGTTCACTGCGGTCAACAATGTGAACATAGAGATTCGGGAAGGGGAGATGGTCACCTTCCTGGGACCTTCAGGGTGTGGAAAGACCACCACGCTGCGCATCATCAGCGGCTTCGAGCAGCAGACCAAGGGGGATGTCTACATTGATGGGCAGCTGGTCAACGACCTTCCGGCCAACAAACGCAACTCCTCGATGGTCTTTCAGTCCTATGCGATCTTCCCCCACCTGACCGTTGCCCAGAACATCGGTTTCGGCCTTGAGCTGAAGGGGTTCAAGAAATCTGAGATCAAGGTCGAGGTCGACAAGATCATGCAGACCATGGGCCTCTCTGCCCTAGGCAACCGCCAGCCCAGCCAGCTTTCGGGAGGCCAGCAGCAACGGGTTGCCCTTGCACGGGCAATCGTCAACAAGCCGAGGGTGCTGCTCTTCGATGAGCCGCTTTCCAACCTCGATGCCAAGCTGAGGGACCAGATGCGCACCGAAATCAGGCGTATCCAGCAGAAATTCGGCATCACCAGCATCTATGTGACCCATGACCAGAATGAGGCGATGACTGTAAGTGACAGGATCATGGTGATGGATAAAGGGGTCATCCAGCAGCTGGGTACACCCTTTGAGATCTACAGCAGGCCTGTCAACCACTTTGTTGCAGACTTCATAGGCCGGGCAAACTTCTTCACCGGGACGGTAACCAGCCTCAACGAACAGGTAACCATCGCGATCAACAAACGGGAGTTTACCTTTCCCACCTTCAACAAGGACATCAAGATGGGCAAGCGTGCCACCATCGTCATCAGGCCTGAGGGGCTGCACATAACCCGCCAGAGCCCAGAGGCCTTTTTCAATGGGACGGTCAAGGAAGCGGTCTACCTCGGGGCGACCATGGAGTATGAGATAGAGGTGAAGGGCAGGAGTGAGCCTGTTGTCGCCATATCCTACAACCCGGTCCTTGAAGGCTTCTATAAGGTTGGCGATGAGGTAGGCCTTACCTTTGAACCCATAAGCGCCCATGTGATCAGCTGACCCGCATAGGCTTGAGTTGCCTCTGGGACCTACGGTATGCTTGGCCCATGCACAAGAGAGAACAAACATACCTACTCGGAGAGTGTAACGAACTGGTCATACGTTCGCTTGAAAAAGCGGAT
Source organism: Sphaerochaeta sp. PS (assembly GCF_032144095.1). Taxonomy (NCBI): domain Bacteria; kingdom Pseudomonadati; phylum Spirochaetota; class Spirochaetia; order Spirochaetales; family Sphaerochaetaceae; genus Sphaerochaeta; species Sphaerochaeta sp. PS. The sequence goes on along the minus strand of NZ_JAVSNJ010000002.1, from coordinate 387,015 downwards.
GCTTCCCAAGTGGTTCCCTATATGGGCGCCATGTATGCCAATTCACCGTTCCTGGCACGCTATGGTGATGAATGGCAGATGGCCATTGAGGATGAGGCGGCCTTTCTTGAAGGCGCAGAAAAGTCTGAGAACAACCTGTTGTTGGGTGGGTTCCTCGGCCAGGAACTGGTCGCCCTCTGTGATTTCTCCCCTGTTGGTTCTTCCTACAAGGTCGCCCATCGATGCCAGATGGGGATTTCTGTTTCCCATGGGCAACAGGGAAAGGGTATAGGTTCCCTGATGCTGGCCAGCCTGCTCGATAGTGCAAAGCAAACAGGATTCAGCCAGATGGAACTGGAGGTGGTGGCCAGCAATACCCGAGCGACCAAGCTCTATGAGAAATTTGGATTTCGGCAGGTTGGCGCCATCCCCTGTGGGTTTCGTTATCGGGAAGGGTATTGTGAGGAGTTGCTTCTCCTGGTGAAACAGCTGTGAAATGGATTTCTTCCCAGGGTTGAACGGAGCCTCGATGCTAGTTCCAATACAGGAGGCAGCCTACTGGCTGCCCCTATTCCTATACAATCTACCTCAGGTTTCCTAAGGCTTGGTTTTCTTGATCACCAGGACGTAGCTTCCATTCTGGGGGACGTTTACTGAGAGTTCCTCGACAAAGGTATCTTGCGGTATCGCCTCTCCCTCTCCCTTGGATAGCTCGTAGTCGGAGAGGAGAATCCGCAGGTCCCCGTCAAGCTCTTCCATGTTGAGCACTATGGTTCTCTGGTTGGGTTTGATGTAGATCTTTACGTTGTCAAGGTCGGCATTTTCCACCAAGGGACCTGACCATGTAGGCATATCCTTTGGATTGACTGGGGGTACTTTGCTGTATACCCCACAACCAGAAAGAAAAAGCAGGCCCAGCAGCATGAGGCTGAGGGTAGACCACAGTTTGAAAGATTGTTTTGCCATATTCTTGTGTATGCCCATACCTGCTTCCCACCTTGACAGTATAACCCACCAACTGCCGATTAATTACAATGAGTATAGGGTACTTGACAACAAAGCTACAAGAGTTCCACCTCCGAGCATCCCTCACTTCCTCTTGCATCTGGCCAGCTACCTTTGTAGGATGGAAGGATCATCCCTGGCTGGAGGATCGCATGGCCTTGATACACCTCTCCCTGTTTTCTGATACCCTGATGATGGACAGCTCAGTGGCCATCATATTTCCTCAGGCAAGCCAACGTACTCCTGAGGACCGTAAACCCCTTTTCAAGGGCCCGTACAAGGTACTCTACCTACTGCACGGCCTCAAGCAGAATGAGACGAGCTGGTACAGGATGTCCTCGATCGAGAGGTATGTGAGCAATCTCCCCCTGGTTGTGGTGATGCCATCGGTACACCGCTCCTTCTATACCGACCAAAAGCGGGGATACCCCTATTATAGCTATGTAGCCGATGAGCTTCCCTCTGTGATGAAGGCGATGTTCAACATCTCCGACAGGCGGGAGGACACCTTTGTGGCAGGGCTCTCCATGGGGGGATATGGCGCATTCAAGCTCGCCCTATCAAGGCCCGAGCAGTATGGCTATGCAGCAAGCCTTTCGGGGGCACTGGACCTTGTAGGGTTGAGGGACCAACAGGAGGACTCCCCGTTTGCCGGCGAGATGGAGAACACCTTTGGGGACCTTTCACAGGTTGCAGGAGGTGAGCATGATCTGTTCGCCTTGGCAGGCAACCTCACCTGCCAAAAGCCAGAGCTGTTCATGAGCTGTGGGACCGAGGATTTTCTCTATGCAGGGAACGTACGTTTCTGCTCTTCATTCTCAGAAAAGCTATCCATCACCTACCATGAGGAGCCGGGAAGCCATACCTGGGACTACTGGGACAGGAACATCCAGAGGGTGCTGGACTGGCTGCCCATTCTTGGAGAACAGCACTGAAGTTCAATGCACAGTTTTGCACATCTCATCCTTTGCAAGGAAGAAATACCCCTTGTTCCTAAACCTCTTTCTCGGGTAGATGGCCGTTATGGCGCATCAGGGACCTTGTAATCCAGGCTTTGACCTTCACTGCTACAACTGAAATACACAAAAGTGTTCGTTGACATAGGACATATCTATGCTATTGTGAAGGCATGGCTATTGGCTGTACAAAATTTACCTGTAGCAAAGTTTGAAGGAGTGAATATGGGATTTTTACAATCGCTCGTGGGAAATGCAAGTTCCGTTTCTGTAGAAGATGTGACAAGAGAGTGGGGTAGTATACTCGCAAAAGACGAAAAGATCGAGGTTGCTTATAAACTTGTGAGGGATTATATCATCTTTACAAAAAACCGGCTTATCCTTATAGATGTACAGGGCATCACAGGGAAAAAAATTGAAATCAAATCCGTTCCCTTCAGAAGCATCGTGGCATTTTCTGTGGAGACCGCTGGTGTCCTCGACCTTAATGCAGAGTTGAGCATATGGGTTGCCTCAACACCTTTTGCAATCAAGAAGACCTTCAACAAGGATGTCAACATCTATGAAGTGCAGGCAGTCCTTGCCGATGCTATTGCTTTCGATAAGAATAATTGAACATTCAGGGCAGGGTAAGCCTACATGAAAAGGATGAACCGAATGAGTATCTTCAATTCTGAACAATCCAAGCTAACTGCCTGTAAAAAGGAACTACAAGGTAAAACCACCCCAGAGCTAGAAGCGATCGCTAACCGTACAACCAAAACAGCATTTCTCTTGTCGAATGGAAAGGAAAAACACTATCAGATTGCTGCATATCAATTGTTACGGGAGAGAGCTAACCAGAATAAAGGGTAAGAGATGGTTAGCAACTTCTTGCCTATCTTTGTTTTACCGGCATTTCAAAAGATGTATCCAGTATTTTTTCATTGTTCCTACACGTTTGCTACTGCCAAAGGCATAGCTAACGGCACCCAGCTTGGGTCGAGGGTAAAGACAACGTCTGCCTCACACCAGGATGAGTAGGTGCGCAAATCGAGCAAAATCCGCTTCCTGATGGCATCGAGTTCCCTCAGCCCTCTCTCCTCATGCAGGTAGAAATAGAGGGTTACCGACAAGCTTCGCCCCTGCTTGATGGCAAAGACAGAAGATTTCTTGAACCCTTCCATCTTTACATGTCGCTTTGCAAGCTGTTCGAGGTCTTTCTGCACTGTTGTGGAAGGCGCTGCACCCAAAAGTTCCCGGCTACTCTGCAGCAGCTGCCGAAAGAGCATGGGCGAAAGTCCCACGATGAAGAAGATGGTGACAATGGGGTCAATATAGAGGGCAAGCTGGGCATGGCCAGCCTTGTTGGCAAAGTGTATGAGCACCATGGCCAGCACTGAGGCCAGGCTGATGGCTGCATCGATAAGCCAGGAACGTGCCTCAACACGAAGAACGGGGGAGAGCAGCCTTTTAGCCTGGATTGCAAGTACGGCATAGACGATAACGCAGACGACCAGCGAAAGAAGTGAGATCCTGAATGCTATCCCCACATCGATGGTATAGCCACCGGTAAAGAGAGCGTGTACGGCTCCTACGGCAATGGCAAAGGTCATAAGCAACATCACTGTCGATCGTATGGCGATGAAGAAGGGTTCGAAGGCACTGTATCCAAACTGGAATTTCCTGTTTTCCTTGCGGAACAGGAGGTTCACTATCCGTCCTGATCCGAGAATGAAAAGGCTCTGGATCAAGGAGTAAAGTCCATCGAACAGCATCGAATTGGAGTTTGCTTTGCGTGATGCAACGACGCTGAGTATGCCAAAGGCTAGGCACACTGCGGTAGTTACCCGTAAGAGAAGAAGTTCGGTCTGTTTGTTGCTCATATCCTGCTTGTATGGATGCATGGCGTTAATCCGCCCTGATGAGTGCCGTTTCTGTCCTACGTATAGGGCATGTACACAAGAGGTGTACCTATTTCAACACTATGCAGCATTTCGTATGGCCCTAGCATACCATAGATGCAAATATAAGTGCAAGTACATATAAATGGTCTGAAAGACTTCCTTTGAAGCCTGATACCCTATTTTTTGCTGGAAAATTCCTCATAAAATAGAGGGAGGGTGGTCCCCTGAATCTTGTAAGACATCTGTAAATACCGTATCGTTATTGATAATGACTATCCAATTTTCCACCTCTCTCTTTCCTATAGCCATACACGCTTCTCCCCATAATGAGGTATCGCATGAAACAAACTGGTAAGACTCTGGGTCTTCTCGTAGTTCTTCTCTCTTCGATGGTACTCTTCTCCTGTACAAAGAAAACAGCAGAGCCCCTAGTCCTTGATGGAGTAGCGGCTGCTACCGACTACACCCAGGTAGTCTCCTCGGCTGTGGAGGTGAAGATTGCACCCTTGAGGGACCGGGTCATAGGCAGTGGTACCATCCAGGGGCGCGAAGAGGTGAGTGTAAAGGCCCGAAGTGCCGGTGTCATCAAATCCATCAATTTCAATCTTGGGGCAAAGCTGGAGAAAGACCAGGTGATTTTGGTCCTTGACGATACCATCCCACTTCTCAACGTAAGCCAGCTTGAAAACCAATATACCAACAGCCTCAAGGAACTGAAGGCCAACGAACAGCTCTATGAGCGGGGAGCCATCGCTCTTGTCCAGCTTACCCAGACCCAGTCCAGTGTCGATGGCCTTGCAGCCCAACTGCAGCAGGCCAGGAACAACCTGAAGAACATGATGATCTCCACTCCGATAGCTGGCCGTGTCGCTGAGAAGACCAGCCTGGTGGTTGGTGACCTTATCCAGGCAGGCCAGCAGGTAGTAAGGGTCGTTGACCTCGACCAGCTTCGCCTTACCCTGCCAGTAGGGCAGAACCAGCTCTTCCTCATCAAGGAGGGGGCAAGGGCCATCATTACCCTCCGCACCCCGACAGAAATCATTGAGGCCGAAGGCATTGTCAGTGCCATCAGTGCCGGCAGTGACCTCCGTACAGGGAGCTGGTCAGTCCTTGTGGATTTTACCAATCCCAGGCCCAATCTCATCAAGGCAGGGCTTTCTGCCCAGGTAACCATATTCAACGATGATGCGCCAACCTACACCCTCGTTCCCAATTCTGCCCTGGTCTTTCGTGAAGGGACCACCTCGGTCTACATGGTAGAGGGTACCACTGCCAGGAAAGTCCTGGTCAAGGTTGTTGACCAGTATGGCGACCAGAGTGCTGTAGAAAGCCTTGAGGATGACGTCCTTCTTACTGGAAAGAGCGTCCTGGTAAGTGCTCTTTCGCGAATTCTTGACGGCAGCTCAGTCGTAACGCAAGAAACCTTATAAGGGGACACCATGGACGAACGCTCCCGATTCAGCATAGGAAGGTTCTCGGTAACGAGGCCTGTCCTGGTAAATATCTTGATGCTCACACTGCTCATCCTCGGGCTGCTGAGTCTTGTACGCCTGCCCCAGGAGCAGTTTGCAGAGGTGCCGTTCTTCTGGGTAAATGTCATCGTCCCCTACCCAGGGGTCGGAGCAGAGGACATGGAGTCCTCAGTGACGATACCGGTGGAGAATGCGTTCCAGGGCATGGACAAGCTCAAGAAGATCAGCAGCACCACCAGCGAGGGGCTCTCTGTCGTCAGGGTTGAGTTTGATGATGGAATTTCCAAGCAGGAGTTCAAGTCCCTCTTCCAGGATGCGCAGACACGCTTTAGCCAGGTCTCCCTTCCTGATGGGGTTCTTCAGCCGATCGTCGATGACTTTTCCTCCGCCGACTTCTTGCCGGTCATTGAGGTGGTCATAAGCGGAAACCTACCCTACGAGCAGCTGAGGCAGCAGGCCGTTTCCCTGCGGAACAAGATACTGAAGGTGCAGGATGTCTCAGATGTAGAGCTGATGGGGCTTCCTGACCGGCAGATCATGGTGAACCTTGACAACAGCCGTCTCATTGCCCTTGGCCTTACGGTAAATGAGGTGGTCAGGGCGATAGGGGACCAGAACAGCGTCATCCCTAGCGGTACCCTGAGTACCGATTCCCGGGAGTATTTGCTCAGGACCTTGGGCTCCATCAAGGAGATCTCAGACTTTGGGTCGGTCATCGTACGCCGTTCGGCAACCACCGAGGGGGTAGTGAGGGTCAGCGATGTTGCCCAGGTTGTCGACGGGTTCGACCCTGACTCAAGCCTTGCACGGTTCAATGGGAGCCCTTCGGTCAACCTGAGGGTCACCAAGGTTGTCAAGGGCAGCTCGGTGGCTGTGGTAGAGGGTGTCACCAAGATTGTTGACGAGGCGCGCCTGAACAGTACAACCGGAGCCAAGCTCACCCTGTTCAATGACTCAACAATCCAGATCGCTTCAAGCCTCTCTGTGCTCTCCACCAACTTTCTGATGGGTCTGGTCCTCCTGGTTCTGATTCTCTGGTTGTTTATCGGGCTGCGCAATGCACTCATAACAGCCTTGGGCATTCCTGTGACCTTTGCCGTGACCTTCCTGATCCTGGACCTGTTGGGGGAGACCATCAACACCAATACCTTGTTCGGCCTGGTATTGGTGCTGGGGCTCATCGTTGACCATGCCATCGTCATCATCGAGAACTCCTACAGGCTACAGGCCAATGGGATGCTCCGCCACGATGCTGCCATCGAGGGATCCAACCAGGTAATCTGGCCGGTAGTTGCAGCTACTGCAACCACCGTTGCTGCCTTCCTGCCCTTGATGCTCCTTCCCGGTACCATCGGCAAGTTCCTCAGGGTAATTCCCCTTACGGTAACCATAGCTTTGATGGTAAGCACCGGGGAGGCACTCTTCTTCCTGCCCAGCCACTACGCAGAGTGGGGGCCAAGGGAAGGGGCTAAGAAGAAGGCCAAGGAACCAGGGGCCTGGTTTGGCCCTCTCCAAGGTGGATATGCTCGCCTGCTGAAAAAACTCTACCGGTTCAAGGGCCTTATCCTCATCCTTGCCCTGGTACTGACCGTTGCGGTATTCTCCTTGGTCGGCATGCTCAGGCAGGACCTTTTCTCCGCCGAGGACTTCAGCTATTTCGACATAGAGATCTACACCCCCAGGGGTACATCCCTTGAGCAGACCGACAAAATAGTCTCCCAGTATGAGGCCGTGTTGTTGGCCAAGATTGGCAATGGGGAGATCCTTTCCATCAGCACGAAGATCGGGACCTTGGGTAGTGGAGAGGCAAACTCCACCAAGGCCCAGATAACCGTTGACCTCGCTGAGATGGATGAAGGGAGGAAACGAAGCATCGATGAGGTAATCAAGGAGGTGCAGGACGAGACCTACTATGTCAGCGGCTCTGAGCAGATCTTCTTCCGCAAGGCCCAGAACGGGCCTCCTACCTCTGCTCCCCTGAGTTTCAGGTTCTCGGGCGACGAGTACAAGCAGATCATCGACTCCTCCAATGCCATCATCAACCTGCTCTCCTCCATCGATGGTGTTTCCAACGTAGAGAGCGATTTTGTCCCAGGAAGCCCAGAACTTCGGGTGAGGCTCAACCAGGAACGCGCAAGTGCATTGGGTGTGAAGGTTGCAACCGTGGGCTCCTACCTCCGGGCCCGGTTTGACAGTATCCCCGCCGGTACGTTCTTTGAAAAGAATGAACAGATCGATATCGTGGTGAGGTTCGACCTCGCCGATTCCAAACGGTACGAGGACCTTGAGCAGCTGCTCATCCCCACCGATGATGGTAGGCTGATACCCCTTTCCAGCATTGCAACCATCGAGATGGACAACTCGTTGGGAACCATCAGGCGGGTGGAAGGCAAGCGGGAGATTACGGTAACGGCAAATGCCACGGAAAATCTTGACCTCAAACAGATCAATGCCCAGGTTTCCCAACTCTGGCAGCAGAGCCTGAGTTCCCGCTACCCTGATGTCGCTTTTTCCGTGGGTGGGGAGTTCAGTGACTTCGGAAACCTCATCTTCGACATCCTCAGGGTGTTTATCCTCGGCATTTTCCTTATGTACCTCATTTTGGGAACCCAGTTCAACAGCTATAGCCAGCCTCTCCTGATCCTGGTTTCCGTCCCGTTTGCCTTTGTTGGGGTTGTGCTCTACCTCTTCTTCTCCGGGACACCCCTGTCGACGACGGTCATCTACTCGGGCGTTGCCCTTGCCGGTATCGCCGTCAATGATGCCATCGTCCTGATCAGCTTCATCAACGAGCTTCGTGCAAGTGGAAAGGGTGAGTGGGATGCCATAGCAGAGGCGGCAGGCACACGGCTGCGGCCCATCCTGCTTACCTCGCTCACTACCATTGGTGGCCTGCTTCCTACCGCAATTGGAATCGGGGGTCTGTCGGTGGTATGGTCACCTATGGCAAGCACCATCATCTTTGGCTTGCTCTTCTCGACCCTGACCGCGTTGTTCATCATCCCGATGCTGTACGGAACCATCTACGACAAGAAGAAAAGGAAAACCCCATGAGAAAGTTTGTTCTTCGATATACAGTGATCGTGCTGCTGGCCTCTCTTCCTCTTGCCGCCTCCTCCTATCCAACGCTGACAGGTAGCTATGACCTGAAGGCGAGTGAGATTGTTCCCTTGCAACTGGATGCCTTGCTCTCCTTTCTTGCAGAGTGGCAGGACCCATCGCTGCCAACCCTCACCCATGCTGACCAACGCCTGAAAGAAGCCCTTGAAAAAGAAAACTTGAGCCTTGAGCAGCTTCAGGGCCTCTATAGGATGCAGTCTGAGCAGCTCGCCTTCCAGGTGAGGGACCAGGGCTTCATCGTCGCTCTCTCCTCAAGTCCGCTCTACTCCCTGAGCCGGACTCCCAACTTCACGGCTACCACCCCTCCCTCAACCACCTTCGATACCAAGCACACCCTGGCCGTTGGGGGGAGTGTCACGAAGAAACTGGGAACGGGAGGAACTGCTGTCCTCAATGTAAAGGAGAGTTCAACCTATGTGCTGAACAGCAGTGCAAGCACGAAATGGAGCTGGACACATACCCCTTCTGTAGGCTTGACAGTAAACCAGCCCCTGTGGATAGGTGATGGCTTTCTGGATACCGGGTATGGCTCGAAGAAGCTGGAGAAACAGGGCATTGAGGTACTGAAGGCTAAGCTCTCTGTCGACCAGCTGAAAAGTGGCCTTGTCTCGCAGGGAAATGGCCTCCTTGTCCTGCTGCAGAGCTTGCTTGAGAGTCGTTTTTTGTTGGGGGAACAGCTGTTGCTCGAGCAGGCAACCCTCAAGGATGCCCAGCTCGATCTGGAGAAGGGGAGGATAAGCCGAAATGCCTATGAGGCAAAAACCCTTGTGCTCAACCAGCTGGGCTACTCCCTTTCCGAGATCGACCGGCAGATAGAGGGTGTTCGCTCCTCTTTGGCTCAGCTGTGGGGAGATGAAGCGTATCCTACCCAAATCTCTCTCGACCCAAAGATGCTCTCCTCTGTCCCCGATATCCTTTTCGATTCGCAGCTATTGCTTTCCCACCTATTGGAGAAGGACCCTGCATACGCCCAGGCCTTGGGCAAGCTTCGTTCAGCAGAGTTGGATAGGATGATGAAGAGTCCCTCTGACGCTCCTATGCTCACCCTTTCCCTGCAGTACTCTCCCTACTACGCTCCAGGGGATGGAACCGGCTTCTTCTCCTCAATTGGCGAACTGTTTACGGGCTCTGAACCTACCTTCTCCCTCTCCGTAGGGTTTTCTGCATCGGACCTGTTCAGAAGCACGACAAAGCTCTCCTCAACGCTAGCTGATGAAGGCCTGTTGCAGGCAAAGGCTGAAGTGGAGAAGGCCAGGCAAACTTTGGAAACCCAGGTAGAGCAGACCCAGAGGGATGTCCAGGGCTTGCTGCTCTCCCTCACCGTCGCCCTGAACGACTACCAGCTCAAGGAGAACGCTGTGGAGGTGGAGCGTATCCGCTCCTCTGTTGGCCTTGCCAATGAGAGTACTATCCGGATCAAGGAGCTTGACCGCTTCAAGGCTGCCTTCACCGTCCTACAGACCCTACGGCAGCTCTGCCTGATAGCCCTGGACCTTGAGGGGAGTGGGATCGAACTGTAGATGAGGATTTTTCCTCTATCTAGCCATCCTTCCCAGAACCAGAAAGATTAGGTCAGTAAACCTCTGGCCAAACATGGTGAGAAGCTTCAGCAGGGGACTGTTCTTAACCCGATAGGCACTCTTAGGTCGCTTTGCTTCCAAGGCCTTGATGAGGGCGTTGGTGAAGTGTCTTGGGTCGTGGACGTGCCTAAGTTCCCATTTCAGGATGGGCTCCAATAGCTTGAGGGTAGGGCCATAGAGCTTGGTTGTCTCCTTGAAATGGGCAAACTGCTCTTCTGTCCTTGCATGCATCGCGGTCCGGAATGACCCGCCCTGGATCTTGATGATCCTGTACCCAAGAAAGCCAAGCTCCCTTCGTAGCGTGTCGTTGTACGCCTCCAGGGCCTTCTTGCTGATGGTATAGGGGCCGTTGAAGGGGATGGCGGCAAAGCGCCCCACCTCCGAGCTGCAGTTGATGATCCTCCCCTGGCCGGGGACGAGCAGGTCAAGGAAGGTCTGGTTGACCCTCACACTGCCCATGCAGTTGACGGCAATGAGGTGTTCAACCTCTGTCGGGTCAACCTCGGAAAGGGAGTGCATGGCAAAGATACCTGCCACATTGATGATGGCATCGAGCCTGTCAGTCAGGCCCTGGACCTTCTCCTTTGCACAAAGAAGGGAGTGAGCGTCGGTGATGTCACACTGGATGGGGATAATGGTAGCAGAGGAGCATCCCATAAGGTTCTCAATGGCAATATCAAGGGCAAATATCCTATAGCCCCTTGCTGCAAGCTCAACCAGGGCAGCCTTTCCGAGCCCCCCAGCAGCACCGGTCATCAGAATGTGTTTCATGGGACCAGTCTACCACACTGACAAAAGAAACAAAGCTCTAACTTCTATGATTACAGAAACAAGGTATGGCAGATTTGTTCTCTAAACAAATCGGCCACACCTCTACGCACTATTCACAAGGGAAGGGTTTTCTACATTCCAGTCCAGGAGAGCCCAGCTGATGCCGTGAAGGTTGCGATGTTGTTGGAGGAGTACCGCTCGGCACTCTCGGTCCAGGTCTTTGCAGGTTTGCCGCTCTTGCCGTCTGAGGTTCCCCCAAAGTAGCGCAGCGTCCCAAAGAGTGCAAAGCCTTCAGGTAGGTCGTAGGCCATGCTCAGGGATGCATCGAGGATTGAGCCGCTGAAGTCATAGGTTGCCCCGTTGAAGAAGGAGGAGTTGGCGTACGAACCTGCAATATCGGCACTGAAGGTTAGGCCAAAGGGGAAACGGTACTCGCTGTAGAGGGCGAGGGCGGGTACCAGGCCAACATTCTGGGCAACATAGAGCTGGGTTCCGTCAAGCTTGTTGAACCGGATGGAGACATTACGGATCTGCATTGCAAGGCCGATGCCCAGGTATGCATTGTCATACTTGCTCAGCAGGTCGTAGGTGTAGGTGGCCCGGTAGAAGGGGAAGCTGTAGGTGAGTTCCATGGGGGAACCAGCCAGGAATTTGGTAGGCCCGATCTCCACATCTGACTGGAACACGACGTTCGTTACCAGGTTCAAGGGCTGGTAGGTAAACCAGATTCTATGGACATCTGCAATGGTTGCCCCTACAGAGTATCTGCCGAATGGGGAGAGGGTATCCTGCCCGCCCTGTGTGACAAAGTCAAAGGTAGGGTTCTCACCCTTTGAGTTTCCATTCTGGTAGTTGTGGCTCAGAATGCCGATGGTCCCCTGTTCTGTCTCGACGAAGGGCCTGAAGGAAGGTCCTGCAAAGAGAGGGGAGGTTGCGAGGGTCATGGCAAGGAGGATGGAAAGAAGAGGATGTTTCATGTATGCTCCAAATAGTTGTATTGCTATCAACTATATTTGAAGCTACTTAAATAGTCAACTAGTAAGACCTGTTCCTATTAGCTAATTCTTTCGCACCGTATCGCAAAGGCCGCATAGATGCCAAGAAGGATGTAGATGCTGGTGAGGGCGAATACCATGCCAAAGCCCAGGACCGGTACCAAAAATCCTGCCAGGATGGGGTAGAGGATGTTCATCAGCGACCCGGCCCCAGCAAGGCCTGCATAGAGGGGCCGGTTCTCATCGGTAGAAATTTCCAGCAACACCCCTGGAGCGACGATCTGGTAGAGGGCCGAGGTGCTTCCTGTAAGCAGGAATACCAGGGAGAAGGAGAGTGGTGAGGCTGAGGAAAGGAGGGCTATGAGGGGGGTGGCGAAAGCCAAGGCCACAAATAGGTAGAGCAGTCTCCTGTACCTTTGCCCTTGTGAAAAGAAGGTCAGAAGGGTGTTGGCAAGGAGGGATCCCGCCATCTGGACCAGCAGGAAGGTCCCGGTAAGGCTGCCATCGATGGGGAATCTGGTCCTGGCATAGAGGATGAGGAAGGGGATGGTGGAGAGTATCACCCCACTGGTGTTTATGAGCAGCAGGTAGAGGCGCATGTTCCTGTCCTCCTTGATGACCTTGCCAAAGGCAGCAAACCTCTGACTCAGGGAGAGCTGCTCCCCCATGGGGGCATCCTCCTCCCTGATCATCCAGAATCCAATGGTGGCCAGCATGAGCAAGCCCCCTGCCAGCAAAAAGAGGGTGGCGTAGTTTCGTGGGTAGGAGAGAGAGGAGAGGATGACCTTTACGAGTAGGGCGGAGGCAATGACACCCACGCTTGCAATAAGCTGCTTTACGGTCAAGAGCCTCTTTCTGCGTGTGGCTTCGATGGTCCGTCCCAAGATATCGGTATAGGAGATGTTGGCAAAGGCCCCGCTGAAGGAGAAGAGTGTCATCAGGGCGAGGATGGTCCACACCTTCCAAAGGCCAGTACCGGAGAGTGTCCGTACAAAGATGCCCAGGGCCATGAGGGCGGCGACCCTCAGATAGATTCCGGCAAGCAAGGCTGGCTTCTTTCTTTTGAGGGGGAAGATGATCCCTGCAAAGAGCAGCTGCATGAAACTTGCCCCGCCGATCATGATTGAGGAGAGAATGCCCATATGCAGGGCTGTTGCCCCACTTTCAGCGAGCATGTTGGGGACAACGGTGTTGATGTCGATAAAGTTCATCGTCAGGGCAAGGAAGAAGGCGTGCACCAGGAAGGCTGCATAGTTGCGTCTCTGTATCTGTTGCTTGTCCACAGGAAATCTCCTTCCTGAGAATATACCCCAATTTTGCAGGGTGAGCCAATGTTTGGGCTCTGTGCAGGTCTTTCCCTGTTCTAGACAAAAAAAGTATGGAGTATGGTTACCTCCTGTGCAATCTTTCTGCTGTTTTTTACATCTGTGGTGGGAATCCATATTGTTCTTGTAAAACAAAATGATTGTGGAATGGATGGGGATGGAGTATCATTTGACGAAGAGAGGCTACCCAGCGCCTCCCCATGGTTATATGGTTTTTCAAAAATGTAATCTGTAATAAGGAGTAGTGATGAACACGCGTCAAGAGAAAGAGAAATTGCAGAAATACACCATTGCCTATCTCATAGCGATGGTTGTTGTTTTCGTCGTTGTCCTCATCGGGGTACGAAGTGCAGGCCTAAAAACAGTTGCACTCATCGCTACTGTCGTACTCTTTGCTGCCCTTATTTTCCTGCAATGGAGAAAAACAGGGGAGAAGGTTGCTGTTGCGGAACAAACTCCTCCTAAGGTCGAGAACCCTCCCCTTGCCAAGACAAAGGAAGAGCCTAAGGCAGAGACAAAAACCCATAAGACAGAGAAGGAACCTGTTACCGACATCGCAACCAAGACAGGAGCGGTATGCATGGAGCCTGGCCAGTACCACTGCAGCAAACACCCCCATAGGACAGCGACAATGGAAGAAGGGAAGCGATTCCCTCCCTGCCGCGGTGACAAGAAAGGGCATTCTGCCATTTGGCTGCTTGATGAAGAGTAGGATGTGACTCACTACGGAGCTTATGATAGGTGAAAGGAACCAACAACATGGTTCCTTTCCTTTTTCCATCCTTCCTGATTCAGAATCTCATGGTGCTGACTTCACAGACCATTCCATGAGGAGCCCTCAGGCTAATTGCCACGGTGCCTGAGGCATCATAGCCAAGGATTTTGATACAATAGATCCCTTTTTCCAGATGGTAGGTGTTTTCCGATGATCCCAGATGCTGTGCAATGCGTATGAGCCGCTTGGTTTCCGTCTCTACCATCACCACCTCAAATGGCCCTTGGGGGCTGATGATCGACAGTCCAATATGCAAGGAGCCTGCCTGTTGTACTTTGACAGTCCATAAGGTCTCCTTGCCAAAGAAACGGGAAAAGCGAAGCGTTGCACTGTTGGGCAACACAGTTCCCTCCCTCCTGCTGAAGGTATAGCTGTCTCCTGCCTGAGTTATCCACTGGGTATCGTTGAGTTGTTCTCTCTCATAGCCTTGCCTGTAGCCACAGATGTTCAGCGAACATGACATCATGGTCAGAAATGCAAAAGCCACTATATAGGCCCTTCCTCTGTTCTTCATCAATTTTTCTCTCCTTCCCGTACTTGGTGTATGGTGTAGGCCCAACGTATTGCATCGTACGGGTTGGAGCTATACGACAGAGTTCGTAGAGGATAAAAATACGAAAGAATTCTTGCTTGCATGAGCTTGAGGATGATAAAATCAACGAGTGAAACACTTCATCCTTCTAGCCTACATACTCATATTCTCAACAGGGTTTGCTGCCATCATTGGCCTTGTGGTTTTGTCGGTGAGGGTGGTGGGTAACTTTTCCAGAAGGTTGCTTATCCTTCAGTCCCTCTTTGTCGGAAACCTTGGCCTTGTTGCCCTCTACTACTATCTTGAACAGGTCCTTGACCTGGTAGGTCCTTCTTCATCCCTTGGCTTAGGGTTCTCCCTGGTGGCCTCACTATTGAACATAGCCCTCTACGGCAGCATCATATTTTTGCTTGGAGTGCCGGAATTGAAAAAGAGCAAGCCACAGGTTTTTGCAAAAATCGGATCAGAGGTGACGATGGCGCTTATGTTTCTTTCCATGCTTGTGCAGATTCCCTTTGGCCTTTCTTCCCCGTTGTTGTTGCGCCAAGCCATCTACCTCTCTGTTGCATGGACCATGGTCTGCCTGGGCCTTGCTCTCATCAGAACTCCACTTGCAAACTTCCATGCCTCATACAGGTTGTTGGTATATGGCATAGGGTGGTGTACCCTCAGCTTTGTCCCCTTGAGCTTGGTGGAATACCTGATTATGCTCACTGGTACCAAGAGTTTCCACCCACTCTCCTTGGAGTACCTTTTCTATTTGGGGTGCAATGTGGTGATTGTGTTGGCTTCCCTCAAGGCCCTGAAAAAATCTCCCTCTTCCCAGGATTCCTTTGGCATCTATACAGAGAACCAGGGAAAGCGATTCTCCCTCACCAAACGTGAGGTAGAGATGGCAAACCTCATCGCCCAAGGAAAGACCAACAAGGAGATAGCCTCTTGCCTCGGAATCTCGGAGGCGACGGTACGGACCCACATCTACAACCTTTTCCAAAAAGTCGGGGCATCAAGCAGGATAGAACTGCTGAATCTGCTGCATGACTGAATTCTACGAAAAGATACTGAGCAAACTACGATAGGTTTCCGATTGGGCCTGACGATATTCCCTGTCACACTCTCCTCATCGTAAGGAGTTTCACATGCACAATGGTATCTATCGTCTGATTGTTTCCCTCTGTATTTCATTTGCATTCCTATTTGTCTCGTGCACACATACCTCACCCATCAAGGATTTCGATGGAAAGCCTCTCGCATTGGAAGTGGACATGCGCAGGAAGCTTGAACTAAACGGGTGCAAACAATGGATTTACGCCGCGGGAGTGGATGAGGATAATCCTGTCATTCTTTGGCTTGACGGAGGTCCAGGAGGTTCGGAACTCTCCTGGGTCCGCACATACCTTGGCCCTTTGCACAAAAGTTTCACCATCGTCTGTTGGGACCAGCGGGGGACTGCTGGGAGTTTCCATGCAAATACGGCATCCTTAACAGTAGAGCAATATGTTCTTGATGTTATCGCTCTCTCTGAGATGCTGGCAAGGGAGTTTGGGCAAGAGAAGATCTATCTAGTTGGGCACTCATGGGGCTCTGTGATCGGGCTACTTGCAGCACAGAGAAGGCCCGATCTCTTCTACGCATACATTGCAGCGGCTCAGCATGTCAATTCAATTGAGAATGATGGTATTGGGTGGCAAATGATACTTGACGGTGCAAGGCGAGAAGGTGATTTGAAAACAGTAGGTAGGATGGAGAAACTGGGGCCCCCTCCCTATACGAAGCAGTTGAAGGATGGCTCTGTGGTTCCTGATGGGGATTCCTACTACCAGGTGCTGAAAAGACTCTACCATTACAGCCCAGCAGCCCCCTCAGACGGCTCTTTCAGTTCAACAAAGATGTTTCTTGCCTCTGAGCACTCCCTTGGCTCAAGGATCAACCTGGCAAGAGGGTTGTTGAGAGGTGTAAAACTCGTCTATCCACAACTTGCGTTCCTTGATATGGAAGCAGAAGTGAAAAGCCTCGACTGCCCCCTGTTCCTCATCAATGCTCGCTATGATATGAGTTGTGTTGCATCCATCAGCGAGCGTTGGTTCCTCAAGGTGGAGGCTCCTCTCAAACAGATGGTATGGCTTGAGAACTCTGGCCATAACGGGGTGTTCACCGAAGCCGAGGCCTTCATTGCATTTCTCAACAGGGAGGTACGGCCTCTCAGCAACAAAATAGAGTAGTGCACAACCCTTTCCATGTTCTGAGATGTTCGCTATACTGTAGATAGTAAAGTGAAGTACTAAGATTTAGCAAGGAGGGAACCATTTTGCATACCATTCAATCAATAACAGAGCAACTCTACTGGGTTGGATCAAGTGACCGGCGCCTCGAGCGGTTTGAGAACCTATTTCCCATACCACAGGGTGTCTCCTTCAACTCCTACCTGTTTCTCGATACCAAGACAGCACTGCTTGACACCGTCGATTCGTCGGTAAGCCAGCAGTATCTTGAGAATGTGACCCATGCACTTGGTGGACGAAAGCTGGACTACCTGGTGATAAACCATATGGAGCCCGACCACTGTGCCAACATTGAGGAACTGGTCAGGCGGTATCCAGAGGTCCTTCTTGTCGGCAACAAGAAAACCTTCCAGTTCTTCAGGCAGTTCTACACCCTGGACATCGAGAAAAACCAGTATCTGGTCAATGAATGCGATATCCTTGACATAGGGAACCACAAGCTGCAGTTTTTCTTTGCCCCTATGGTCCATTGGCCTGAGGTTATGCTGACCTATGAGAAAACAGAGCAGATATTGTTTTCTGCTGATGCCTTCGGCACCTTTGGGGCCTTGGGGGGGAACATCTTTGCTGACGAGCTGGATTTTGATCGGTATTTCCTCGATGAGACGCGCCGTTACTATGCCAACATCATCGGCAAGTTCGGCGCCCAGGTACAGGCTGCCTTTTCCAAACTCCCCCTCTCCTCCATCTCCATGATCTGTCCCTTGCATGGACCCATCTGGAGAAAGGATATCCCCTATATCCTGGAGAAATACGAGAGGTGGTCCACCTACACACCCGAGAGGCAAGGCCTGGTGATAGCCTACGCCTCGATGTACGGCAACACCGAGTCAGCAGTGCAATACCTGGCCAAGCTGCTTTCCGAACGGGGCATCCACGATATACGGATGTTCGATGTATCCAGGACCCATCTCTCCTACATTGTCTCGGAGGTGTGGAAGAACAGCCACCTGGTGGTTGCTTCCCCCACATACAACATGCACCTCTACTCGGGCATGGCCAACCTGCTCGATGACCTGGTGGCCCTTGGACTGAAAAACAGGAAGTTTGCCATCATAGGCAACCACACCTGGGCAAGTGCTGCCAAGAAATCCATGGAGGAGACCCTCTCCTCTGTGAAGGGGGGAGAGGTCTTGGCTTCGATGGACATCAGGTCGAGCCTCAAGGAGGATGACTTGGCAGAGATCACCGCCATGGCCGATACCCTGGCAGCATCAATACTGGAAGGCAGGAAGAGCTGATAGGGAGCTCGAACAAGGAAAACAAAAAAAGCGTGCAATCCGACACCTGAGGATTGCACGCTATGCTTTTATTTCCCTGTCCAAGCTAGAACAGGGGCAATGTTACTGCAGGTATTCCACCTTTCTTTTTGAAAGGACCTTCTGGATCGCAAGGATTGCGACCAGAATGGCTATGCCCATCAGGTCCTGGTAGACATTTGCCGTGATGAGTAGCAGTGCCCCTGCCAGGCAGATGGCCCTTAGGGCGTTGTGCATCCTGGTGAACATGTAGCCCTCTGTCGCCATCCCGATCATGCAGACACCTATGATGGCAGTGATGGTGACCCTGAGGGCAACCGGCCATGTGGTGTCGATCAAGAGGAGGGCGGGGCTATAGATGAACATGTACGGGACGATGAAGCCAGCAAGCGACAGCTTCACCGATTGCAGGCCTGTCTTCATCGGGTCCCCTCCACTGATGCCTGCCGCAGCAAAGGACGCAAGGGCAACCGGTGGGGTTATGTTGGCAAACATGGCAAAGTAG
Organism: Sphaerochaeta sp. PS; assembly: GCF_032144095.1. NCBI lineage: Bacteria > Pseudomonadati > Spirochaetota > Spirochaetia > Spirochaetales > Sphaerochaetaceae > Sphaerochaeta > Sphaerochaeta sp. PS. The sequence continues at coordinate 368,573 of NZ_JAVSNJ010000002.1, read as the reverse complement.
AAGACAAACATGTGGGCAGCAAGGGGGGGTATCCCCAACTTGACCAGGGCAGGAGCTGCCATGGTGGCGGTTATGAGGTAGGCAGGGATGGAGGGAAGTCCCATACCCAGCACCATGCAGGTAACCATCGTCAAGATCAGCGTCAGCATGAGGTTTGCCCTGCCAAGCTGGATGATGGCATTGGCCATGTTCAGGCCAAAGCCAGTAAGGCTTACCACCCCTATGATGATACCCACCACAGCACAGGCCACGGCAACGGAGATCACCGAACGGGTGCCTTCTGCAAATGCATCGAGGATATCCCTGAAGCTCATGCGGGTGGTCTTGCGGAACATGCTGACTACGATGGTTGCCACTATCGCCCAGAAGGCCGAGAATATGACGGTGTTGCCACTGAAGAGCAGCATATAGAGCAGGAACAGGATGGGCAGCAAGAGATGGCCCCTCTCCTTCATGACCTGCCGCACCTTCGGCAACTCCTCTTTGGGGATGCCCTGGAGGTTGTTCTTGGAGGCACGAAGCTGGACCTGGACAATGATGCCAAGGTAGTAGAGAAGGGCAGGGATGGCAGCGCTGATGACAATGACCCCGTACTTGATGCCGAGCATCTCAGCCATGATGAAGGCGGCCGCTCCCATGATGGGGGGCAGAAGCTGCCCTCCGACAGATGCAGAGGCCTCGACCGAACCGGCAAATTCCTTGCTGTAACCGGTCTTTTTCATAAGGGGTATCGTAAAGGCTCCGGTGGTAACCACATTGGCCACAGCTGAGCCGTTGATGGACCCCAAAAAACCGGAGGCGATGACGGCGACCTTTGCAGGGCCGCCCTTGCTGCTTCCGGCAAAAGCCAGGGCCAGGTCGTTGAAGAACTTTCCCATGCCGGACTTGTTCATGACGCTGCCGAAGAGGATGAAGAGGAATATGTACGAGGCGGCCACATCGACAGAGGTGCCGTAGATACCCTCTGTGTTGATGAAGATGTGGTTGACCAGCTTGCTCCAGTTGTAGCCTCTGTGCATCAGGATTCCCGGAAGGCTTCTTCCGATGAGCCCGTAGAGGATGAAGAGCAAGCTCAGGATGACCAGTGGCCATCCCGAGATCCTTCGTGAGGCCTCAAGCACCAGGATGATGAGAAGGGTGCCCATGATGACATCCATACGGTTGGGACTGCCCATGCGGCCGAGGAAATGGATGTAGTCGGTCCAGACGTAGGCTGCGACAGCCAGGGAGAGCAGGGCAAAGACCACATCGTACCATACCATCTTGCTCCTGCTTGCGCTCTTGTGGGAGGGGTAGAGGAAGAAGGTCATGAACAGCATCATTGCCACATGGAGGGAACGATGGAGGTGGGTAGCCGGATATCCGATGAAGGAGGTGATGAAATGGTAGAGGGCTATGCCAATGGCAGCATAGTAGATGCCTTGCTGCAGGTATGGCAGGTCGAATTTTTTTACCTTTGAGTCCCTGTCAAATTTTTCCAACAGCTCCTGTTGGTGAGTGGTTAACTGGCTCGTCATCTGGTCAGGGGAAATCTTGGACATAGTGCGCGTTTTCCTTGTATGGTAAGTTCTAGTTTCTCGTGATGGGGGAGCTCTGGGCCCCGGATAAGAATGCTGTCATTAAGGGTGATGGAGACGAGGGCTGTCTGCGAATGGATCCAGGAGAACTTCTCGAATTTCTCGCCGATGTCGCTCATTACCACCATTCCGTCCTCAAAGGATACTGTTCCTTTGTCCTCTGGGATTCCTGCCCCGAACCCCGCGACCCTGATGGTATGCAGGATAACGGTGTTGTCATCCTCTATGGTGTACTCCTCGATCCAGGGAATATGTTCAAAGGAGTGGATCCAGTTGAAGGTCAGCCTGTCATGGGCCTTGACTTCCTTTTCCAGATAGATGACACCACTGTCCTGGTGTGAGAGGACAAGGACCTTTGTGTCGACAACAGCAGAGAGGCAGAAGAGACATATCGTCCCCACCACGATGGTGAGGACGATACCTAGGATTATACGGGTACGGTTTGCCATACCGCTTATTTGATGCCTGCTTCCTTATAGTACTTTGCAGCACCTTCATGCATGGGGATGTCTACCCCAAGATGGGAGTTGGCCAACGAGATATGTTGCTTGGCCGTTGCGTGGGAGGCCTGGATATCCCCGATGTTCTCGAAGATTCCTTTGGTAAGGTCGTAGGCAACGTCAGAAGGGAGGTTTGCATTGACGATCATGATGTTCATGACAGTCGCGGTGGAGACATCAGTCTTGGTATTGTAGACATCGGCAGGGATGGTGGCCTGTACGAAGTAGGGATACTTCCTGATCAGGTTGGCAAGCCCCTCCCCTTCGATGGGGATGATGACGATCTGGGCTGAGGTTCCCAACTCCATGATGGTTGCGTTGGGGATGCCGCTGGTTACGAAGACTGCATCCACAAGGTTGTTCTTCAGCTGCCCGATGGCCTCACCATAGTTGAGGTAGTCGATCTTGCTGTCCTCGTACTTCATGTTATGGGCCTCATACATCATGCGTGCATTGAGTTCCACCCCTGAGTTCGGGGCTCCGACACCAACACGCTTGCCTTTCAGGTCGGTGAACTTGGTGATTCCGGTCTTGGTGGTGGTTATCAGCTGTACATAGTTGGGGTAGAGTCCTGTAAGGGCCCTGAGCTCTGATGCGGGGGCCTTGCCCTCATAGGCACCGGTGCCGGTATAGGCCTGGGCAACCGCGTCACTCATGGCAATGGCCATCTCAGCCCCGCCCTCACGGATGAGGGTGATGTTCTCGGCCGATGCTCCTGTGGCCTGGGCTGATGACTTGTAGCCAAGCTTGTTCTGGAAGAGTGAGGAGAAGGCTCCTCCGATGGGGTAGTAGAGGCCGCTGGTAGGTCCGGTAGCCACTGTTATGAAATGTTTGCTTCGGTCAAGCCCGGTACTTTGGGAAGTCTCTGCCTGTGCCCCAGCAAATAGGGTAGTCATGGTAATGAGCAATATGAGAGCGAGCAAGAGTGTGTTTTTACGCATAGTTCTGTGTTCTCCTGTATGTAGATAATTGCAGTGAGGAAAGTTCTGCTTACTTGTTCTCTGGTTTTTCAAGCATACCATAAGCATGTATGCCCAATCCCTTTCGGGGTAGTATAGAGGATGCATACAGGTTGCATCAATATGCAATAAGTCGATTATAGGGAAGTTTAGGAAAATTCACACAATTTGCGCAGCTATATAGAAAAATACTGTCTAAAAGTGGTAGTGTTGGGTATGACATTCAACCAATTTTTACGAATTGTAGAGATTCGTACCAAGATTATCAGCATGGGTACCTTCGCCGCAGGGACTCTCTATGCCCTATATGTGATGGGAAACCTCAACTACCTGGTTATGGTCCTGATGGGGTTCGCCACCCTGTTTGTGGACATGGGGACCACCGGTTTCAACAGCTATTTTGATTACCGCAACGGGACGGACAACCATGAGATCGAGTGTGAGGACGACAAGGTGCTGGTCCATCAGGGGGTCTCTCCCCTCTGGGCCCTCCTGGTCAGCCTGATGCTGTTCGGCATGGCAGGGGTGCTGGGCCTTGTGCTTGCCTACCTGACCAGCTGGAAGCTCATCGTCGTCGGAGGGGTCTGCATGCTGGTGGGCTTTGCCTATACCGGCGGTCCCTTGCCTATCTCCAGGACCCCATTCGGAGAGGTGTTTGCAGGGTTTTTCCTGGGTACCACCCTGTTTGTCCTATCGTTCTATGTGCAGGCGAAGAGTGTAGTGGTGGAAGCTCTCCTTGCATCACTGCCTTTCCTCATCCTGGTGGGAATGATCCTTTCGGTAAACAACTGCTGCGATCTCATCCGGGACAAGGCAGCAGGAAGGAAGACCCTGACCATCGTGCTTGGCAGGTATGGGGTAGTTCCCCTGTTGGCAATAGAGATCCTGTTGGCTTTCGGCCTTGTCCTTCTGCTCTCTTTTCTTGGAGTCTACCCCCTGTTGCAGCTTCCCTTCCTTGCTCTCTCTGCCATCTTTGCTGCAGTTGAGTTCAGGACCATGGTGAAGCGAGGGTTCGCCTTACAGACAAAACAGGTACAGATGGCATCGATAGGGAAGATCTACCTGGTCTTCTGTCTCTGTTTTTCCCTGGGACTGCTTGTGACCCACCTGCTAGGCTAAAGCTTCTTCTTGCCGTATCGGCTTCTTGATGGTCATGGCGTAGAAGGTGTTCATCAGGCCCAGGAAGCCGGAGAGGGTAAAGAGGACCTCGATGCCAAGCTTCTCCCAGATCAGGCCCCCAAGCAGGGCAATGATGACACTGATGAGGTGGTTGACCGAAATTCCTGTGGTGAGGGTAGCTGTGGTCTCCTCAGGGGATGTGGAGAGGTCCTGCACGTAGACGTTGGAAGCCATGCTCGCCAGCGAGATGATCGAGTCGAGCACAAAGTTTACGCAAACTACGATGAAGGCGATATCCTTGGGAAAGATGCGGTGGGCAAAGCCATAGAAGAAGCAGACCACCATGAGGATCAGCGTATCCCCTACCATGATGGTCTTGTACCCCAGATGGTCGATCAAGCGCCCGATCAGAGGGGAGAATACCATGCCAAAGCCCGCACAGATGGCCAGCAGTAGGGCTATGACCGAGGTATCGGCGCCATAGTAGAGGATGAGCACATAGGGGGCGAAGGTAAGGAATATCTGCTTTCGGGCTCCGTAGAACACCTCCAGCATATAATATTTCGTGAATTTCTTGTTGAAGTAGATCCTGTTCCTCTTCACCGTCTTGCCCTGGTCCTTCATGGAAAGGGCGATGAGGAACGAGAGGAAAAGCAGGACCGCGGCTATGATGAAGACGGTCCTGAACCCCACCAGCGATCCTCTGGGAACCCCCAGGGAAGCAAACACGAGGAAGAGGGCGGTTACGATAAGGTAGCCTACGATGTTGCCCCCGTGGCTGATGGCTGAGGTGATGCCCAGCGAGGCCCCACCTTTGCCCGGCTTTGCATGTTTCATGGAGAGGGAGCTTTTCATCGGCATGACGATATGCTCGCCAGAACTGAAGATGACCATGCACAGGATGACCATGACCTTGGAGGTCCCCAAAAGCAGCAGGCCAACGACACCGGCAAGCATGATGGCCGTCCCTATCTTGAAGACCTTGGTCTCGCTGAACCGATACATGGCAGCTAGGATGAAGATCAGCATCAGCCCTGGCAGTTCCCTGAAGAATTCCACGATTCCCCGTTCGAACTTGGTGATCTTGATGATCTCTGCAAGGTAGTTGTCCTGAATGCCCCGATAGAAGCCGTAGGCCAGGCCGGAGAAGAGGATTACCAGCAGGAATGAGCGTACCTTGAGTTCCGGGCGGTAGATGGAGGGTTTTTTTGCTTGCATTGTTCTCGTCCTTGCTGGGTGGGGTAGGCAGACAGAAAAGCGTGGATAGCATGCTATGCAACGCTAGCACCGACTATGCAAGTAATTTGGTTGTAATGTCAATTGTTCTTGGTTATGTAGGAGAGACCAACCGTCGGTAGGTTCTTTATTTCTGACCTTCCAGTACCTTGTTGATGTCTGCAAGGGAACTTTCCAGGTGAGCCAACATGTATGTCGACGCCTTGTTGGGATTCCTCTCTTCAATGGCCTGGATTATGAGAGCATGCTCGCGAATGGTATTGTCGGAGTTCTTCTTCACGGAAATGGACTTGTAGCGATACTTGCGAAGGTCCCGGGCTGTCAGCACGTTGATCTTGTTCAGTAGGGGGTTGTGTGCCATTGCACAGATCTGGGTGTGGAACTGTTCATCAAGGTTTGCCAGGGCCGAAACGTTGTTGGTCTTGTTCTCCTCAACAAACTGGCGGTGGATCTCCTTCAGCGCCTCCAATTCCTCTTCAGTTCCCCGTTTGACAGCCATGGAGACCTGCAGCGACTCCAGGGCCTCCCTCACTTCGGTCGAGTCCTTGAGGTTTGGTGCAGACTCTATGAACCAGGTCCGGATGGTGTCGTAGTCGTGGCCCTGGTTGTCGAGCACAAAAGCTCCTTTGCCTGCAACAAGTTCAATGAACCCTTCCGACTGAAGGGAGCGCATCGCCTCCCGTACAGTGGAGCGGCTTACATTGAGCATTTCGCACAATTTGACTTCTGTAGGAAGTTTTGTGCCGATGGGGTATTTCCCTTCGATGATGGATTCCTTGATGGAGTCCATCACCTGGGTGGTTACGGGGATACGTTTTATCTCTTTCATGGTTGTCTGATGACAGACTACCACAAGAGAGGGGGAGAGTCAAAGTATAATTTTCCAACTACCTGGTAAAATAGAGGTTGACAACAAAAATATACGTGGTATGCTCAATATTGAGCGATGTCAGACAATCCTACATCGTACAATATTTGGAGGCTATATGAAAAAGACCATTCTGTTGTTAGTCGTGCTTATCCTAGGGGTGGCTTGCGCCTTTGCCCAAGGTTCATCCGAGAAGGCCGTAGCAGGGGACAAGCCTGTTACCCTGACCATCTACTCGCCTGGTAACGTCAATTCCGTCCCGACCAAAACCATCCTGAAATACAAGGAGCTGGTTGAGGCTGCTTCGAATGGGGCCATCAAGCTTACCGTCAACCATTCTGGCGAGCTTGGAAACGACGCTGAGGCCCTGCAGTCTACCCGCATGGGCACCATCGACATCATCTTTGCAGGAACCTCCGGGTTTACCAGCTTCTATGACAATGCAAAGATCCTTGACCTGCCTTTCCTCTTCAAGGATGCACACAGTGCATACCAGATCGTAAACAGTGCAATTGGCGAGCAGATCTTTGCTGACATGCCCTCTGTCGGACTTGTCTATCTTTCGGAAGGTGACAATGGCATGCGCCATATCGCGACCACAAAGAAAGCTATCGCTTCCGTTGAGGACGTAAAAGGCCTGAAGATCCGTGTCCCGACCAGCAAGATGTACCTTGATGTCTGGAGTGCCCTTGGTGCAACCCCTGTTGCCCTCTCCCTCAACGAGCTTGCCATCGCCCTTGCCAACGGCACTGCCGAGGCTCAGGACAATGCGACCTACCACCTGGTGGCCAATGCAACCTATGATGACATCAAGCATTACAGCTTCATCAACTACATGTGGATGGGATGCACCATGGCCATGAACGAAAAGTCATGGAACAAGCTGACAGCCGACCAGCAGAAGATCCTGAAGGAACAGGCCATTGTTGCTGCCAAGTACTCCTTCGACACCATTGAAGAGGACAATATCTCGGCAACCGCAGTACTGAAGAAGGCTGGAATCATCTTCAATGAGACACCCGATATCCAGAGCTTCAAGAACAAGCTCGGTGGTGCCCAGTACTACAAGCAGTATGCTTCAGAAAAGTGGTACAACCAGTCTATCGTGGATGCAATTCTCGCAAAATAACGTGTGTTGTGCAGGACGGGATGGCTAGCCATCCCGTCTGTCTGCCTATAACCCTAGGAATGTATTTGTTGAAAGGATACTCCCCATGAAATTTACCAAAAAGTTGCTGGATGCATTTGTTTCCCTGATATCCGTTCTTCTTATGTGTCTGGTCGCAGGAATAGTCCTGTTGATGCTCAATGAGCTGTTTCTCAGAAATATCTTGAACAAGTCGTTTAGGGGTATGACCGAACTTGCAGGATTCATGTTCCTTTGGATGGCGTTCCTTGGAATCATCGTCCTCGATGACCAGGGCCGTCTCATCGCCCTGGACATATTCTATCTGCAAACCAAGGGCAAAGCCCGAACGGGCCTCTGGTTTGTCCACAAGATAGTCGCTGCTTGCCTTGGAGTCGGCATGGTCGTGGCATTTGCCGGGCTCTACCCCTATGTAAGTACAGAATTCTACTCTTCCATGCCAAAGTTTGCCAAAGCCTGGCAGTACCTGCCCATGGCCATTGCTGGGGTATATCTTACCATCAAGGCAATCTATGACATTGTTGAACGGTTGCTTTCGAGATCAGATCTGCTTGCAAAGGAGTCCACATGATCATTTTTTTTGTGAGTTTTATCGTATTGCTGCTCATCGGGGCTCCCATAAGCATCTCCATTGGGGCAAGCGCAGTACTGGGTTGTATCAATCTGGGCTATCCCATCATGGTCATCGGCCAGAAGATGGTCAGTGGCATTGACTCCTTCCTTCTGATCGCAATTCCCCTGTTCATCCTTGCAGGGAACCTGATGAATGCAGGCAAGATTACCGAAAAGATCTTCGATTTTGCCAAACGGCTTGTTGGTTGGATCCCTGGCGGGCTAGGGCATGCAAACATCGTGGCAAGCCTCATCTTTGCAGGAATGAGCGGCAGCGCTGCCGCCGATGCTGGTGGTCTTGGCACCATCGAGATGGAAGCGATGACCACCAACGGCTATGACAAGGAGTTCTCCGCATCGGTCACTGCGGCATCGACAGTGATAGGGCCCATTTTCCCACCGAGCATCCCCTTGATCATCTACGGCTCTGTGGCGAGCGTAAGTGTTTCGCAGCTCTTTATGGGTGGTGTCCTTCCCGGCCTCCTCATGGCAGTGGCGTTGATGGTCCTTGTCCTGATATTTGCCGTAAAGAGAAAGTATCCCCGTTTCCCCTTTAGCCTCCGTCTGCTTTGGACCCAGTTTCTCCAGTCTATCCTCTCCATCATTACCCCCCTGATCATCCTCAGCGGCTTTGTGTTCGGCTGGTTTACTCCAACCGAAGCATCCAGTGTTGCTGTTGCCTATGCCCTGGTCATCGCCGTATTCGTCTACCGCACCCTCGATTGGAAGACCTTCAAGAAGTGCCTGTTGGAATCGGCCATCACCTCGGCCAATACGCTCTTCATCATCGGGACCTCCATGCTGTTCTCCTATGTCCTGATCAAGGAGGGGGTCTCCCTGCAGATTGCCAATTTCATATTGGGTATCAGCGACAACCCCTACCTGATCCTCTTGGTCATCAACGTCTTGTTGTTGGCCTTGGGAATGTTCATGGAGCCAGGTGCCATCCTGACTCTTATGCTTCCAGTCCTGCTTCCCATCGTGAAGGTCCTGGGTATCGACCTCGTCCATTTCGGCGTCGTGATGGTGCTTAACCTCATGATAGGGCAGGTTACCCCTCCCTTTGGTGTCTGCCTGTTCATCGTCAGTGACGTAGGCGAGGTTCCCCTTAACCGACTGTACAGGGGAATCCTCCCTTTCCTGATCCCTCTCTTGATCGTACTGGCCTTATGTACCTATGTTCCCCAGTTAGTAACCTGGTTACCCAACATGCTGTTGCATGGTTGACCCTAGGCTAAGATATTTTTTGATAAGGATAGAGTTATGAAAGATATGTTGTTTGATGTTTCGGAAAAGATAGTGGTCATTACCGGCGGCCTTGGGCAGATAGGTGCCGAGTTCGTCAAGGAGTTCCACAAACGAGGCTCCCATGTTGCAGTATTCTCCCGTAGTGCAAATGCCCAGAAGGCAGAGCAGATCCTGGGAAAGGAGCTTGCAAGCAGTAACCGGCTAGGCTTCTATGCCGTGGATATAACCAAGAAGGAATCCATCAACGAGGCCCTCGATTCCATAGAGAAGGTCTGGGGTGTAGCTGACGTGTTGATCAACAACGCGGGCATCGATACCCAACCCAGTGCCCCGCCGGAGGTATCCGGCCCCTTTGAGCAGTTTCCCCTGGAGGTATTCCGGGAGGTGGTTGAGACCAACCTTACCGGGACCTTCCTGATGACCCAGGCTGTAGGGGACCGTTTGGTGAAGGCCAAGAAACCTGGCTCCATCATCAACATAGGCTCGATCTACGGGATGGTCAGCCCCGTGCAGGATATCTATGCCTACAAGGAAGAGATGACCGGTATCCCCTTCATCAAGCCTGTGGCCTACTGTGCTGCCAAATCGGGTATCTACAACCTGACCAGGTACTGTGCAACCTACTGGGCCAAGAAAGGCATCCGCGTCAACACCTTCACCCCCTCCGGTGTCTGGAGAGAGACCCAGGACGAGCACTTCCATGCAAACTATCATGCCAGGATGCCGATGGGAAGGATGGCACAGGCAGATGAGTTCAACGGTTCCATGATCTTCCTTGCTTCCGATGCCTCCAAGTACATGACCGGTTCCAACCTTGTGGTTGACGGGGGATGGACAGCATGGTAAGCAAGAAAAGCGAAATATTTTCCGCCCTCATCACCCCCATGCATGAGAGTGGGAAGCTGAACCTGCCTGCCCTCAAGGCGTTGGTACGCCATGAGGTTGCCCATGGAGTGGAGGGGTTCTACTGCTGTGGGTCCTCCGGTGAGGGGTTGCTCCTCGATACCTCCGAACGGAAGGCTATCGTCGATACCCTTGCCCAGGAAATCGGGGGAAAGGTCCCCTTTATCGTCCATACAGGCTCCTTGAGCACAGGGGAGGCTATCGAGCTCTCCCTGCATGCCCAAGGTAGCGGTGCCCAGGCGGTCTCCCTCATCCCACCCATCTACTACCACTACTCTGAGGCCGAGGTACAGCACTACTATGAGGATGTGGCCAATGCGGTGGATCTGGGAGTGATCGTGTACAACATCCCCCAGTTTACCGGCATCTCGTTCTCGAAGAAGAATCCCTTGATGCAGAATCCGAAGATCGTCGGCATCAAGCATACCTCGGTCAATCTCTACGACCTAGAGCGGCTCTCCCAGGCATTCCCTGAGAAGACGCTCTACAATGGGTTTGATGAGATATGGCTCTTCAGTATGGCAGCGGGTGCCACCGCCACGATCGGCACCACCGTCAACGTCTGCCCCAAGCTGTTCATCGAGATCAGGAAGGCATTCCTTGCTGGTGACATGCCCAAGGCCCAGGCTTTGCAGCACAAGGTCAATGACTTCATCGAGGCCTTGGTAGCCCAGGGTATCTTTTCGGCAACCAAGTACTGCATGGAGCTTCAGGGTCTTGAGATAGGGCCCTGCAAGAAGCCCTTTGACAGGCTTACCGACGAGAAGCGGACGATCATACAATCAGCGTTGAAAAAGATAGAGAGTTACCTCTAGAGGGTAAATCTTGACCATGGGGGCTTCCTGTCGTAGGGTATACCCAACGACAGGAGGCTCCTATGCAGAAGAAGTTTGGTTCTGACCTACAGGGAAAAGTGGTACTGGTTACAGGCGCCAGCAAAGGTCTTGGCCGTGGGCTTGCAAAGATACTTGCCCAGGAAGGAGCGCGGGTTGCCATCGCCAGCCGTGACGAAAAGCAACTGGAGAGCCTTGCCCTGGAGATCCGCAATGATGGGGGCGTCTGTGCAACCTTTTCGCTCGACCTGAGGGATGTCGCTTCCATCTACAGCTGTGTTGCCGAAGTGGAAAAGCAGATGGGCCCCATCGAGGTGTTGGTCAACAATGCAGGAATGGGCAACCCCATCCCCGCAGAGCTGATCACCGAAGAGGATTGGGACTGGATGATGGACCTCAATCTCAAGGGCACATTCTTCTGCTGCCAAGCGGTTGGAAGGGAGATGCTCAAGCGCCAAAAGGGCAGGATCATCAACATCAGCAGCCAGGCTTCGGTAGTCGCCATCCCTGAAGAGGCTGTCTACTGTGCTTCCAAGGGTGGGCTCAACATGCTTACCAAGACCCTAGCCGTCGAGTGGTCGGGTAGGGGGGTGACGGTCAATGCTGTAGGACCCACCTTCATCCGAACCCCAGGGACAGCCGAGCGGCTTGATGACCCCGCCTTCCTGGCAGGGGTCCTTTCCAAGATACCTCGAGGGAGGGTTGCCACCATTGAGGATGTTGCCTCATCGGTCCTCTACCTCGCCTCCGATGGTGCAGACATGGTCACAGGAACCCTGTTGCTTGTTGACGGAGGGTGGACTGCCATCTAGCTGCAACTGTGTTCAAAACACGCTATCAGATCGTTGAAAGCCTGTATCTCACTCTTGGCTGGGATGAACAGGTTGAGATGGTCGAGTGCACGGGTTATTGACACATAGATCAGATTCCTGAGGATCTGCTCATTTGCTTTGGCATCATACTGGCTCTGCTGTCTTGGTTCAGAACCCAAACAGAGCAATACCACAGGGAAATCCAGGCCCTTGGCCGAATGCATGGTGCTCAGCCGAATGGCACCTCTATCCTCAAACCTGAAATCCTTGTCCAGGACCTCAGAAACCCTCCTCCCTTCTTTTGCCAAAGCTTCTTCTATTGCAGGAAAGTCCCCCTTTGATGGGGTCAGTATGCAGATGTTCTCAGCCTCATACTCCAACAAGGATGTAAAGAATGAGACCCTTTCTGCCAGTAGGTGCATCTGTTCCTTTTTGTTGGTGAAACGGAAGAGCTCTGGCATGGGGCCATCCCTGAAGGCCAATGCCATGGCATGTGGGCTTGTAGGCTCATCCTTGAGCCTGAAGGCTTGGGCAAAGCTATGGATCTGCACCGAATTCCTGAAATTTGTCCTCAGTACCTTGGCCCTTCCAACCACGTCCAGGCCCGATCGTGCAAAAGAGGACCCAACCTGGTAGATGGACTGCTTTTCATCGCCACAGAGGACCACACACCCTCTGCTCAGCTGTTTCAAGGCACGAAGCGCCCCGGCTCCCAGATCCTGGGCCTCATCGATGAAGAGTTGGTCATATTGCTGGCTCTCCTCAATACCCCGTTCGAGAACCATTTTCTGTAGCAGGAGCGGAATGTAGGTAAAGCAGAAGATGTTCTGCTCTTCCATCGACTGCACTACACCATCGCGTACCTCCCAGACCCGCTGCCGTTGTGCTCTCTTCAGGGGCTTCTTCATTCCCGTCCTATGTATGAGCTGCTCGACATATTCCTGGTAGGAAACGTCCTGTTTCAGAAGGAAGCAGTCGATCTCCTTCTCAAGATCTTCGGCACTCATCCCTTCATATGCATGGCTTTGGCAGAGGGCCTTGAGGATCTCTGTGCTAGGGGTGCAGCAAGGAGAGTATTGCTGAAGGCGTTCGAGCAGGAAGGCATCAACCGTGGTTATCTGGGGCTTTTCCTCAAAACCTGAAAGGATGGAAACCATATACCGGTTGAACTTCACCAAGGTATTGGTAAAGGTAAGAAGGGCTACCTTGGTACTCTTCTTGTCCTCACGATGTTTGAGCATTGCCTTTTCCATCGCCTTGATCAACACAAGGGATTTGCCAGTCCCGGCACTTCCCCTGATGAGGAAGTCACCATCCAGATGGATCTGGTCCAGGATTGATGCCTGCTCTGCCGTTAGGCGCAGCATGAGCTTCTCATAGGAGCCACGGGTTCTGGTGAAGACGGTCATGCGCCTCATCGTGTCAACATACTCCTGGGCTTTGCGTAGGTCCTTTAGCTTTTCTTGCATCTCCTTGATATGGGTTTGGGTTTCAAAGCGTTCAGTGCGCAGTTTTTCTATCTTTTTTGTACGCAAGACATTGCTCTGTTCCAACCTTGCAAGTTCTGCTTCATTGGTTTTCAGTGTTGTGGTAAGTTCCCATAGGGCCTGTTTGCTCTTGGTAAGTTCTTCCACTTGGCTTGCCAGGAGGAGATTGGTTTTTTTCTCGTAAGCGTAGAGGGTTTTCATCCGGTCAAATTCCTGGCAGAGGGAACCCAAGGGAATTCGCTGATCCCAGGCATCAAGATACTGGCGTATCCTTGAAAGTCTTTCCGTAGTTCCCAGTTCTGCAAGCTTGCAAAAGCACTCAAGCTCACATGTGGCCACTTGGGCGGTGGAATTCCCTGCAGGGGAGAAGCGGTGCCGTACCTCATTGGTCTCTATATGGGTGTGTTTCAGTTCTTTCATGGTAGCTATCTCAGGGATGTAGGACTGGGCATCATGGATACACTCCTCGATGAACTGAGAGACCAGTTCATTGAAGCCAATCTCTATGGTCGAAAGGTCATACCGAAGCCTAAGTGTCCCTTCGATAAATGCATGGACGGCAAGGGCGAAGATTGCAGGGTCTGTTCCTTGCAATGCCTCCAGCCTTGTGAGCTGGGAATCAACAAACTCAAGATCTGGTCTCATACATTCCTTCCTCATTACACCCTTCAGTGTAGGGCTGCCTCTTCGAAGAAGCAACCTAATTCATGGCTGAGGGTAAAGGAAGATATACGGGGAGGTAAGGATTCTCAGACAAAATAGAGGTACCACATCAGGGGTCTCTACCCCTTTATCTGGTACCTCTTGCAATGTCCTCTCTGTAAACTAAGATACGCTTGTACTTTTCTGGTTCTCAAGCAGCATTGCCTTCTACAGGAATCCCTTCTCCTCCAGATATGCCTGGGCAACACTCTTTGGTGAGAGCCCTTCAACGGAGATGCGGCTATTCAGGGTCTGTAGGGTCTCAAGGTCCAGGCTCATGAAGACTGGGTCGATGATGGCTCTGATCGAAGGGCTCTTGTCGAGCACCTCTTTGCGGATATTGGGTGCAGGGGCATATACCGGCTGAACCTGTTTGGTGTCGGTGAGTACCTTCAGCCCAAGGGTGGCGAGCTCTCCGTCAGTCCCGTAGGCCATGGCAGCGTTTACCCCCTCCTGCCCTGATGCAGCAGCCTGTTCGGTCAGGGTGGTGTTTCCCCCTGCGAATACCAGCATCTGCTCCTTTTTCAGGGTAAAGCCATAGCCAGCCTCAAAGCTGGGCAGTGCTGGTTCGTCAGAGACAAACTCCTCACTTGCTGCAATCTTGAACTTCCCACCCCGGTTTATGTAGGCAGCGAGGTCCTCAAGCGTTGCAAGGGCTTCCGATTTGGCAAGGTCACTTCGTACCGCAATTGCCCAGGTATTGTTTGCTGGCGATGGTTCCAGCCAGATGATGTCATTCGCCTCTGCATCGAGCTGGGCAACTTTCTCGTACCCCTTGCGCAAATCCTTCCACAAGTCGAAATCGGTCTGGTCCGGGAAGAAATAGTACCCGCTGCCGGTATATTCAGGGTAGATGTCGATCTCCCCAGCAAGAATTGCCGAGCGTACGATCTCAGACGTCCCTGTCTGGGTCTTGTCGATGACGGTAAAGCCAGCATTTCTCAACAGGAGGACTATCATGTTGCCAAGTAGGGCTCCCTCTGTATCTATCTTTGAGCCAACGGTAATCTCCGCCTTCTTCTCCGGCTTCTCCGTTTTTCCCCCAGCTGCCAAGGGCATTGCTATAAGTGTAAGCATGATGAGTATGAGTAGGCTGATCGTCCTATAGTGTTTCATTGGTGTACCTCCGTACTGAGTTGGCTTGATATTTCCGACTGGATTCCGATGTCAGAAATGGGTGCAAAAATCTCCCCTACAAACTCCTGAAGCATAGGTGGGGATGCAAACGATGCAAGGCAGGGCAAAATTCCCTCTGTACAGGCTATGCCTGGGCAGTGGGGAAACAGGTCCAGGAACAAGGGTGCCGTCACAGGAGAGCGCCTAAGGTGTCCCTATACCCTACAATATAGGTGGCTATAGCCTAAAAGCAAGACCAATAGGAAGATATATTGGAAAGTAGTAGGGAATACCTCCCGAATGGAGGGTGTTTTCCCGCAGTCCTGCCTTGCAGATGCCACAGAAACATCTCTTTCGGTATATCGGTATGCCTTGGCCTTGCGGTGTTTTGACTGCACCTATGCTTTCATGCATCTTCCCTTGATTATGCCCAACGCTTTTGCTATCGTAAGGAAGCAAGAGCCTTGAGGATGAGAAGTTTGGCATACCTCAAGCCGAGACGGAGGTACCTTGAGACAGAGAGATGCAACAGACCCATTCAAGCTGAAGCTTGCCTCTATCGTCCTGCTGCTCTTCCTCGTAAGTTATTTCTTGCCTTTCTTCCTTCTTCGTGAAAATAGGATTTCCCCTGAAATTGCCAATGGGATGGGGGCCTTGGACCTGCGATGCAGGATCTTCTTGCTGCTTCCTTTCTTGCTGGTCGCTCTCTACGCCTCTGTAAAGGGCGATTGGCTATCAGATATGTTGCTCAGCCTTGCAGGGACCCTTGGCCTGTTTTTCCCCATGATGGTCCTGGCCATTGTAGGGGGGCGCCTGTCAGGGGATGCATCTTCCCCCTCCCGCTACGGTCCTGCCTCCGGCATGTATGTCTACCTTACCGCCGTATTGGTCATCTTTATGATGAAACCCAAGGTTAAGGCCTATGACCTCATTGGCATCGCCCTGGTCATCGGTTCTGTCCTAGTTGCTGGGTACAGAGGTTCGTATGATCGTCTGGGCCTCCTTTTGGAGGCCAGGAACTTCGGCACCCGGCTGAACCAGGAGCTGGTGGCCCACATCAGGCTTACCCTCATCAGCCTCGCCATCAGCATCGCAATCGGGCTTCCCCTTGCCTTGGTGAGTTATCAGAGCAGGAGGGCAGAGAAGATCATCTTCCCCTTTCTGAACATCCTGCAGACCATACCCGGCATAGCTCTCCTGGGCCTCCTGATAACACCGCTTTCGACCCTTTCCAGGACCTTCCCCCTCCTGAGGGAGCTGGGTATCAAGGGCATAGGGAATACCCCGGCCATCATAGCCCTCACCACCTATGCCCTCTACCCGATAATCAGGTACAGCTTTACCGCTTTCTCCTCCATCGACCAGTCGGTGATTCAGGCGGCCCGTGGCATGGGGATGAGCCCATCCCAGGTCTGGAAGCTTGTTCGCTTCCCTTTGGCAACACCTGGAGTCCTGCAGGGCATGAGGGTGGCCCTGGTGCAGACCATAGGCAATGCAACCCTAGCCAAGCTCATCGGCGGTGATGGCCTAGGTGTCCTGGTGTTTGAGGGCCTTGGACAGGCTTCGGTGGACATGGTCCTCCTTGGCATGGGGCTTATCATCGGCTTGACCGTCATCTCCGACCGGCTGTTCCAGATCCTCATTACCCTTACCACCCCACGTTCCTTACGGGCCAAGGGGGTGGGCAATGGCTGAGAAAACACAAGGAAAAACCATGCAAGTAAACCAGGCCCATCCAATCCTGACCGATACCCACACCTTTCTCAAGGTAGAGCATCTGGTAGTGCAATATGGGACAATAGTCGCTTTGGATGATGTGAGCCTGGAAATTCCGGCGAACAGGGTCACCGTACTTATCGGGCCCAGTGGTTGCGGCAAGTCCACGACCCTACGATGCCTCAACGGCTTGGTTGGGATCGAAAGGGGAACTATTACCTATCTGGATGCATCGGTACAAGGTCTGAGTCAGACCGACTTGCGTAGGAGCATGGGCTACGCCATCCAGTCGGTCGGCCTGATGCCCCACCTTACCGTGGAAGAGAACGTCGACCTGGTGCCTAGGCTTTTGGGATGGGACCGATCCAAACGGAAGGAGCGTGTCGACAAGCTGCTCGCCCTCGTTCGCCTCGACCCTGAGATCTATCGCAAGAAATACCCCAATGAGCTTTCCGGCGGGGAGGCCCAGAGGATTGGGTTTGCACGTGCTTTGGGTTCTGACCCCCCTGTTCTGCTTATGGATGAACCCTTTGGGGCTGTAGACCCGCTTAACCGTATCCTGCTTCAGGATGAGTTCATCCGAATCCAGCGACAGCTGAAGAAGAGCGTTGTCTTTGTTACCCATGACCTTGAGGAGGCGGTTCGGCTTGCAGACTATCTGGTCATCATGAAGGATGGCAAGATAGTGCAGGCCGATACGCCCGAGCAGATCCTCTCCTCCCCCAAAGGGGAGTTTGTCGAGCGGTTCCTCGGCCCTGAGAGGTCCTTGCAGAGGCTGACCCTCGTCACCGCCGACCGTTGCATGGAAAAGGCCCTTTCAGGTCTTGATAGCGATGCCTCAGCCCATCTTCCTGACTGCTCGAACCTCACCTACTGGCAGGTAGATGAGGACGGGGCTCCTGTTTGTGGCTATACGAGAAGTGAAGGGTCCATCATACAAAAGCCCATCACCTCTGCCATACATACGGTCCAGATCTACTCATCCTTGAAGGATTGCATGGCAAAGATCCTCAATTCGGGGCTATCGGCAGCTGCTGTGGTTGACGAGAGGGGACGCCTATGCGGGGAGGTGCGGTTTGAAGCAATCCAGCAGATCAGCATCCTTTGACCAAAATCTTGCTGCCCAGACCAACAGGAAGGCCGGAAATACCCCTGCCCTCATCCTCCTCATCGCCCTGCTATTGCTCTACATCTGCTCAGTGAAGGTTCAGACCGGCCTGCTCTCATTGCTGTTTCCCTCCATACAGCAGTTGACCCATTCCAGAAAGACCCTGTTGGCGATGACAGGTGAGCATATTGCCCTGACACTGCTAGCCTCCCTGCTTGCTACCTTCGCAGGGGTCCTGTTGGGTATTGGGGTGACCAGGGAGGAGGGTAGGGACTTCCAGGTACTGGTATTGAGGTTGAATTCCTTCATCCAGACCTTTCCACCCTCGGCTGTCATCATCCTTGCTTACCCGGCTCTGGGATTCGGCTGGAAACCCGCTCTGCTTGCCCTCTTCCTCTACTCGCTCTTTCCCATCCTTGGCAATACGGTTGTGGGCTTTGAGTCGGTGGACCCAGGGATCAAGGACTCTGCAAAGGGCATGGGTATGAAACCCCTGCAGCAGCTCTGGATAGCTGAGTTTCCCCAAGCCTGGCCCATGATCCTCACGGGAATCAGGCACAGCTATATCCTTAACCTGGGGACAGCTGCCATAGCTGCTGTTATCGGAGGGGGAGGGCTGGGTACCATCATCATCAGTGGCCTTACCCTACGAAACTCCGCCCTCGTCCTCTCCGGTACCATTGTCATTACCCTCTTGGCATTCATAGGCGAGCAGGTCTTCCTCCTGCTCTCCCGCCTTACCCGAAGCTAAGGGTCAACGATTCCTTCCCAGGGCCTAGGAGCAATTGATGGATGAATCCAAAAAGAGGAAAATAAGAGCGATAGAACTACCATTGGTAGTGAGGAAAGGCTCGATTCCTCAGGTTTGTCAAACCCGTGGAGAGAGCGTGAAACCCTTGATTTACGTTGTTATCCTACGGTTTTGATGGTACTGTATGGATAGTTCAGCTAGTCATAAAGGTCTGTAGATATGCATCCAATGTTTATATTTGCTGGTTTTTTCCTGTTTGCAATAGCGAACAATATGCTAGGGCCCTTGGCCACCAACATCATGGCCTCCACCGGCCTGAGCCTCTCCCAATCGGGTTCGTTGATCAGTTTTTTGCAGCTAGGTTCCCTTATCGCGATCATAGGCTCCCTGCTTGTGATGAAGCGCCTGCTCCAAAGTACCGTCATCAAGATCGGATACTTTCTTCTTGTGCTTGCCCTCGTTGCGATTTCCTTCACTACCGGGAGCCTCTTGTTGTTTGCCATGTATGCCGTCATTGGGTTTTCCGCCTTCCTCATCGATAGTGGTTCCAATGCTGTCCTATCCAGTGACTACTATGAGAAACGGGGTGTCTATATTCCCCTCCTGCATTTCTGCTACAGCACAGGTGCCATCATAACAGGGTTTGTGATCCTCCCCTTCAAAGGACCCTTGTGGCGTTTAGCCTATGGCACGGTGGGTCTGCTTGTCGCAATCATTCTCCTTCTGGCATGGAGAGAGCAGCGCAGAAAGCACAAGAAGGGCCAAGGCCTTGCCAAAGAGGCCCCGCCTAAGGCCCAGGTTGGTCCGATCATGCCAATCGTGAAGGACGGGGCATTCATCATCTATACCTTGGCCCTCATGTTGTACATGGGAAGCCAGATCATCTGTGCCACTTGGATTCCAGTCTATGTGGAGACTGAGCTGTTCCAGCCCCCGACGGTAACAGCGATGACCCTTACGGTATTTTGGATCGGCATTGCCATTTCCCGCCTGATCATGGCCCCGATCATGAGCAAGGGGGGAGACCCCTTTGTGCTCTCGATAGTCGGCCTTTCGCTAGCAGGATGCTCCCTGCTTGCCTTGACTTTTTCTGCCAATATTGTTGTTGTCCTCTCCCTTGTTGCACTGTGTGGGTTCTTTGCAGGAACAACCATCCCTCTGTTTATTGTCATTACCGCAACCTGGTACCCCAAGAATACGGCATTCATCTCCCTTTCCTACATCTTGAGCGGAACCATCGGGAAGATGATATTCCCTTGGTTGGTTACAAGAATAGCCGAGGCAAACAACCTCGGCTATGCACTTATGCTCAGCAGCCTCATGTTATTCATTTCAGCCATCTTGACTTTCGTGGTGCAGAAAATGACGAAACAGAGGATGGTCTGACTAGAGGACTTGGCGCTCGATAGCCATTTCACTTCTCAAGCGAAAGAAAAGACTGCCATCACAGCACTGGATACCTCCCTATTCAATACTTTTTGCAGAGGTAGAAGTAGGTAGCCAGATATACAACTGCCTGGGCCCCTGCAACAAAGGATACGATCGTTGCCGCCCCTTCCTTGCCTTGAAGGATCAGGGTAAAGATAGCGACAAACTCAGCCATGATGGTGAGCAGAAATACGAAGCGGCCACTTTTCTCTGAAATGGCAAGGAACCGTTCTTCCTTTTGCCCAATCTCATATGCTTGTAATGCCTTGGGATTCTTGTGCATACGGTAGATTGAGATGAGCCGCGCAACAGAGACACCTATCATGGCAAACGCAAAACTGGTTGTTACGATGCTGCCTGCATGCAGAACCATACTCAGACTAAGCAAGTAGATACCTGCCAACATACTCAGAATTGCCCAAATACTTTTGATCTTCAACGCTTTCTTCATCTTCATTTCTCCTCATACAGAAATATTTCTTCAATCTTCATTCCAAAATAGTGAGCTATCCTGAAGGCCAGTAGTATCGAAGGGTTATACCGTCCGTTCTCAAGCGAATTGATGGTTTGCCGAGAAACCTCCAGAGCCTCACCCAATTCCTCCTGGCTAATTCCACGCACCTTCCGTAATTCTTCTAATGTGTTCTTCATAGGGTTCCCCGCAACGTAAATATGTAAAGCTTGCTTTCCATTTCATAGTAGCACAACTATAGATTTATGTAAAGCGTGCTTTACATAATTTCAGGGAAGATAGACCATATGCAATGCTACTGGTTATTCAGGGCGGGCCAGTTCTTTGGTAAGCCACTGCTATGCCCCACACCGTTGCTAGGTTGGGTCGGTGAAGCTAGTCAGGGGAAAAACCTTGACTTTGGGAAGAGTCCCTTCATAAGATAGATTATCAAGAGCTGCATGGAGGATATGTAATGCACAAGAGACCTTTTGGTGTAGACAAGACAATGGTTTCAGAAGTAGGCCTTGGAACCTGGCAGATCGGAGGTTCATGGGGAGTGGTTGAAGACAAGACAGCCATGGAAATTCTCCAAACTGCGACTGAGGCTGGAATAACCTTCTTTGATACTGCTGATGTGTACGGTGATGGAAGAAGTGAAAGACTCATCGGAAAATTCCTGACACAGCATGCTGGAAAGGTGTTTGTTGCGACCAAATTGGGTCGTGGCTCCGATCCTGGTTGGCCCGATAACTTTACCCCAGAGGCGATGATCCAACATACAAACAATTCCCTAGCACGGCTGGGCCTGGAACAGATTGACCTTATCCAGCTGCATTGCATCCCCCAAAAGGTCTTGGCTGACGGTGCCGTGTTCGATGTCCTGAGGGAGCTGAAAAAGCAGGGGAAGATCGCAAACTTCGGAGCCAGTGTCGAATCTGTGGAAGAGGGGTTGCTATGCCTCAAGCAAGAGGGGATAGCTTCCTTGCAAGTCATCTTCAACTTGTACCGCCAGAAGCTCATCACCGAGCTCTTTGGTAAGGCACAGGAGCAGGGTGTCTCCATTATCGCCCGTGTTCCTTTGGCAAGTGGTCTTCTGTCCGGGAAAATGAAGAAGAGTACCACCTTCGATGTAACCGACCACAGGAACTTCAACCGTAACGGTTCTGCATTCAATGTAGGGGAGACCTTTGCTGGCATTCCCTTCGAGAAAGGGGTAGAGCTTACAGATGAACTCGCCAAACTCAAACCTGAAGGCATGACCCTTGCCCAGATGGCACTTCGCTGGATTTTGGACTATGAAGCTGTCTCTGTCGTCATTCCAGGAGCAAGCCGCCCAAGCCAGGTTCTGGACAATGTGGCGATATCAGACCTTCCGCCCTTATCGCCAGAACTGCACAAGAAGCTGGAAAAATTCTATCTGGAGAAGGTTGCCCAACATATCAGGGGACCCTACTGATAGAGCCATGACACTCTGTTGGTGATACCGAAAAATCTGTACAAGGCAACAAGGATACCTCTGAGGGCAAAGCCCTCAGAGGGTTTCTTGGTAGGACAAAAGGCTTTTCAAAACCAACGAAACCCCAATTCATCAATATTCTTGATCAAAGCCTGCTTCTCTCTTCCCATCCAGTTCATAATAGAGGATCTGCCCACAATGGTCCGTCTTACCTGTGCATCCGCGCTATTCTCAAACCCGTTGTGCTTGTATTGGCCGTAGAGCTTTTTAGTGATTACTCCAATACAACTACATATCAGGGCATCCATCAGTCACATATGTACGACAAGATCAACAAAGATCGTGTATAATTCCTATGGTCGCTTCTGCCTCGAAAATACAGTACTGATAGCGCTAGTATTGCAGTTGTTACGAGAATGTCGATTTCAGGGAAACTATCAGCAGACTCTTCTGTATGTCATGTTCCCTTTGATTGTCTGCAAGCAATGATGGCATCAATAAAGACTCTATTTTCAAAAACAGAAAAGACCGCCTTGTACCTTTTAGCGAAAACAACCCGTCTGTATTTCCCGCTAGGTAATCCAAGATCCTCCTCCAGTTGGAATTGGAAGGGAGTATCCTTTAACAAACCAAGAACAGAAAGGTAGATGCTCATTTCAATTATTATTCCAAAAGCTCCTCACCCTTGATCACTCACCAATAATCTTGATCAAAGCTCGTTTCTCCCTCTTCCCATCCAGTTCATAGTAGAAGATCTGCTCCCAAGGGCCGAAGTCGAGCTTGCCATCCGTTATGGCACAGACAACCTCTCTGCCCATGATGGTTCTCTTGAGGTGTGCATCAGCATTGTCCTCGTACCCATTGTGCTTGTATTGGCCATAGGGCTTCTCTGGTGCGAGCTTCTCAAGCCATGTTTCATAATCCTGGTGAAGGCCCGCCTCATCATCGTTGATGAAGACGCTTGCAGTAATATGCATGGCATTGACCAGGACCAGACCCTCCTGCACCTTGCTCTCTGAAATTGCTTGGGCTACATCTTGGGTAATGTTTACCAAACCCCTCCGTTTGGGGATGTTGAAGAAGAGCTCTTTTCTGTAGGTTTTCATAGGTTCTCCTTTTCCAAGAAGATACGGAAAGCTGAGGGTTTTGTCAAATCCAAGGTCTTTTTGTGTTCCTGTCCAATTGCCTGATGCTAGTTAATATTCTTGTAGTCACAACAAAGAGAGCTTAAAACCTAAAGTCTTAACAAGAAAGAAAAAAATAATTGCATTGTTAGACATAACCCCGTACTATGTAGTAGACCAGCCTTACAAAAAGAAGAACAACCCTGTCCAAACAACAGCTAGAGATATCGGGTTTTAGTCTATTCGTTTTTTAAAGGAGGTCTCGTATGCATGATCTCTATGATTCAGTCATAGCGACCTACAAAGGCAAGCCAGGCGCACTTCTCTCGGTTCTTGAGGAAGTGCAACGCAAAACTGATCACACCTACCTCAATGAGCAAGCACTGCTCTACATAGCACAACAGATGGAGGTCCCTCTCTCCCAAGTCTACTCTGTGGTGTCATTCTTCTCCTTCTTCAACCTCAAGCCCCAAGGGGAGCACACCATAACCGTCTGCCGGGGGACTGCCTGCCATACTCGAGGATCGAAGCCTCTGCTTGATGATGTAATGGCGATGCTGGACCTGCATGAAGGGGGGGAGGAATCCTATTTTACCACCTCCGATATGCGCTTTACCGTTCGCACGGTTGCCTGCTTTGGCCAGTGTGCCCTTGCCCCTGTCATTGCTGTCGATGAGGTCATCTACAGCAGGATGACCAGCGACAAGCTTGCCTCGCTACTCAAACAGCTGATGGCAAAGAGGGAAAAAGCATGAAAAATCATATAGAAGAACTGAGGGCCAAAGGGGAGCTTCTGCTCAACCCAGGTTGTGTTGACATTGCAGTAGGTGTTGGTACCTGTGGCCTGGGCAATGGGGCAGGGGAGTTGTTGAAGGCCATCAAGGAAGAGGTCGCTTCCAAACAGCTGCCTATCCAGGTCCGCAGTGTCGGATGCTTCGGCTTCTGTGCCAATGAACCTTTGGTCAATATCCACATCCCGGGCAAACCCTTGCTCATTCTGGACAAGGTCCAGATCGAGGACCTCCCTTGGATTTTTGCCTCACTAGAGAACGGCTTGTTTCCCAAGGACCGTGTGCTCTGCAAAATATCGGAATGGGACTACCTAGGAGCATCTGCAACCTTCGGAAGCGGTTTTGAGGAGATCCCCGAGTGGAATGCCATCTCCTATTTCCGTCCCCAGAAGAAGATTGTCCTGCGCCACGCCGGCCTCATCGACCCAACCTCCATCGAGGAGTACCTTGCAGTCGGCGGCTACTCGGCCTTCTTCAAGGCCGTGTGGGAGATGGACAGGGATGAAGTCCTCCAGGAGGTGAAGAACTCCAAGCTCCGTGGCCGCGGTGGGGCAGGCTTTCCCACCGGCCTGAAATGGGAGCTGATGAACAAGAACGAAGCTGAGAGGAAGTTCATCATCTGCAACGCTGATGAAGGGGACCCCGGGGCCTACATGAACCGCAACGAGATGGAAAGCGACCCCCATATGCTCATAGAGGGGATGCTTATAGGAGCCTATGCCATGCATACCTCCGAAGGCATCGTCTACGTACGGGCCGAATATCCCCTGGCGGTAGAGCGGCTGAAGCTTGCCGTCAAGCAAGCAAGGGCCATCGGGTTGCTGGGTAAGCAGATACCCAATACCCTCTTTCAGTTTGACATTGAAATCGTGGAAGGGGCCGGAGCCTTTGTATGCGGGGAGGAGACAGCCCTCATCGCCTCGATGGAAGGCAAGGCAGGAAGACCCACCATGAAACCCCCATTCCCCGCCCAGAAGGGGTACCTTGGCTATCCTACAACCATCAACAACCTGGAGACCTGGTGCAATGTCCCTGCCATCATCGCCATGGGAAGCTCCTGGTTCCGCCAGAGTGGCACAGTAGGCAGCCCAGGGACGAAAGTGTTCTCCCTGGTCGGCAAGGTAAAGAATACCGGCCTTGTGGAACTGCCTCTGGGGGAGAGCCTCTCCACCCTCATCTACGAGGTGGGTGGAGGATCGTCATCGCCCAACAAGAAGATCAAGGCGGTTCAGTCGGGAGGCCCTTCCGGGGGATGCATCCCCGCCTCGAAATTCGATACCCCCATCGACTACGAATCCCTGCAAAGCCTGGGAGCCATCATGGGTTCGGGGGGCATGGTCGTCATGGACCAGGACAACTGTATGGTCGATGTCGCCCGTTACTTCATCGAGTTTACCCACAAGGAGTCCTGCGGCAAGTGTGTTCCCTGTAGGGAGGGCCTTGCCCAGGAACTGGCCCTGCTCAATGGCATCGTCCAAGGCAGGGGAAAGGAGAGCGACCTCACCAAGATGGAGGAACTGGGACTGAATATCTGCGACACCGCAGTTTGCGGCCTTGGTCAGTCAGCACCAAACCCGGTCCTGACTACCCTCAGGTACTTCAAGGACGAGTACGAGGACCACATCCAACGCAACCACTGCGCCAGTGGAACCTGTGAAGAGCTTATCACAGCCCTCTGTTCGAACTCCTGTCCGATGCATATGGACATACCTGCATACCTGCAGCTTTTGAAGGAGAACCGGCTGGAAGAGGCCTTTGCCTCTACCATCCAGGACAACCCACTGCCGGGTACCATCGGAAGGATCTGTCACTTCCACTGCCAGATGCGTTGCCGTCGTGACTCCATCGACGAGCCAGTCCACCAGGGGGAGATCCACCGCTACCTGGCCGATACCATGTATACGATCGGGCGGGAGAGCGCCATCTACCAGAAGCTCGTCGATACCATGCTTTTAGCAACCGGCAACTCGATCGCCATCGTTGGAGCCGGCCCGGCAGGATTGGCAGCTGCCTTTTACCTGGTAAGGCTGGGCCATCAGGTGACGGTGTATGACTCCAATGAGAAGGCTGGGGGAGTCCTTCGCTATGGCATCCCTTCCTACCGCCTGCCCAAGGAGGTCCTGGACAAGGAGCTGGAACTCTTCGATGAACTTGGGGTGAAGTTCGTGTTCAATAGGGAGTTGGGAAAAACCCTCAGCCTGAAAGAGTTGCAGAGGGAGAACTCTGCGGTAATCCTGGCCATTGGGGCATACCGACATATGGAGCTGGACATCCCTGGCATCGAGCTGGAAGGGGTGTTGCAGGGAACCGATCTGCTGGAAAGGCTGGAGAAGGAGCAACCCGTGGCCATTGGCAAGAGGGTTGTCATCGTTGGCGGCGGGAACGTAGCCATCGATGCTGCCCGTACCCTCTGGAGACGGGGTTGTGAAGTAACCGTAGCCTACCGTAGGGCCAAGGAAGACATGCCTGCGAACAAGAGCGAGATCGATGAGGCCATCAAGGAAGGGGTAGTGTTCTCCTTCATGAGCGCCCCCATCCAGGTGATAGGTGATGAAGGGCATGCAGTCCAGGCCTTTGAGGTCATGGAGATGCGAGCGGGTTCCTATGACCTTTCCGGCAGGCGTAGGCCCCAGGAAAGTGGCAATACCAGGCGCATCCCCTGTGATACGGTAATCGTGGCGATAGGGGAGCAGGTCGATACGGGTCTGCTTGTCCGTGAAGGCATTGCCACCGATTCGCATGAAAATGCCTGTATCGAGCGCTACTCCTACAAGACCAACCTTGAGAAGGTCTATGCAATAGGTGATCTGGTAACAGGACCGTCAACAGCAGCAGAGGCGATGGGGTATGCAAAGGATGCCTCCCAGGTCATTGACTTCGACCTGACAGGCAAGAGGAGGTTCTCCTCCCTGTTTGCCAGCTTCTCCTACAGCAATGAACCTCCGCTAGAGACACCGGCAGGCAGGAGCATCGCACCCAGACATCTGAAAATCACCGAGAGGAAAGGTAACTTTGCCGAGGTGAACCGTGGGTATTTGGGGGAACAGGCACGTCTGGAGGCTTCCCGGTGTCTGCGTTGTGATATCCGCTACACGGAGACCAAGGAGGTAGCACATGGCTAAGGAGATGATACAGCTCACTATTGATGGACAGAGTGTGAGCGTCGAAAGAGGGACAACCATCCTTGATGCTTGCCTCCAGGTGGGCATCAAGGTTCCCACCCTCTGCCATCTGGATGGAGTCTCTTCCCATGGTTCGTGTGGTATCTGTGCTGTGGAGGTGAAGAACTCCAAGCGCCTGGTACGCTCCTGTATGTCCCAGGCCCTTGCAGGGATGGAGGTACAGACCAACAGTGAGAGGATTAGGGCATCGAGAAAACTGAACCTCGAGCTGATCTTGGCAAACCACCCTTTGGAATGCCTTACCTGTGAAAGGAACCTCAACTGTGAGCTGCAGAGCCTCGCCCAACAGCTTGGGGTGAGGGAAAGCAGGTTCCAGCGTACAAGAGCGCGACTGATTCCCCTGGACTGGTCCTCTTCATCGCTAGTGAGGGACCCGAACAAGTGTATCCTCTGTAACCGTTGTGTGGAGGTCTGCTCACAAACGCAGAGTGTCCATGCCATTGATATTGTCGGCAGGGGGTTGGGCAGCAAGGTTGCAACCTTCCTGGACAGGGGGCTAGGCAGTTCGGTCTGTACGAACTGTGGCCAGTGTTCACTGGTATGCCCTACCGGAGCCATAACTGAACGGTCGAACATCGAGGAGGTCTTCAGGGCCCTCTCCGACCCGAATCTTACCACCATCGTCCAGACCGCCCCTGCCATAAGAGTAGGCATAGGGGAGGCGATGGGCATGCCTTGGGGTGCCTTGGTAACCGGGCAGATGGTAGCAGGGCTCAGACGGCTTGGATTTGACAAGGTGTTCGACACCCAGTTTGCTGCTGACCTTACCATCATGGAGGAGGGTCATGAACTTATCAGGCGGATCGTGGAGGGTGGGACGCTTCCCATGATAACCTCCTGTTCCCCGGGGTGGATCAAGTTCATCGAGCATTTCTATCCTGAACAGCTGGATAACCTCTCAACCTGCAAGTCGCCCCAACAGATGTTTGGTGCGATAGCCAAGACCTACTATGCAAAGCAGGCCGGCCTCGATCCCAGGAACATCCGGGTTGTCTCCATCATGCCTTGTACGGCAAAGAAGTATGAGGCAGGCAGGAGCGAGATGGACGGTGCCTTCGATTACTGGAAAGAAGAGATGCACCTTGAGGAAAGGGATCGGTTCGCCGATGTCGACTACGCCCTCACCACACGGGAGCTTGCTTCCATGTTCCGCCGTGTAGGCATCCAGTTTGCCTCACTTCCTGATGAGGCGTTCGACAACCCTCTGGGCATCTCCACTGGGGCTGCTGTCATCTTTGGGGCAACCGGAGGGGTGATGGAGGCTGCCTTGCGTACAGCCTATGAGGTGCTGACGAAAGAGACCCTTCCTTCGGTGGAGTTTGCACAGGTCAGGGGGATGGATGGCATCAAGGAGGCAACGGTCATGATCAACGACATGCCCCTGAAGGTTGCCGTAGCCCACACCCTAGGAAATGCACGTATCCTTATGGACCAGATCTCTCGCAAGGAGTCCCCCTACGCCTTCATTGAGGTAATGAGCTGCCCTGGAGGTTGCCTGGGTGGTGGAGGCCAACCCATCCCCACCAATGCCGAGATCCGCAAGAAGAGAGCTGAGTCCATCTACCTTGAGGACAGGAATCTTGAAGTGCGCAAATCCCATGAGAACAGTGAGGTACTTGCCCTCTACAAGAATTTCCTCATCGAGCCGTTGGGTGAGAAGAGCCACCATCTTCTACACACCACCTATACCAAGAGGGGGCAGTACAAGGTGTTTGAGCATTAAAAGGGAATGGGGTAGGGTGGGGAAAAGGATTCGACCAATGGTGTATGCGTCTGGTCAAATTTTTCCACCAGTAGTCAGGCAAGTTTCTTTCACGACATCGCCAATTGATTATGATATGATCCCTTCCTGGTTTACACCTTTAAGAGGAACAGTAGCCATTTATGAGACACTTTCTCAGTATCTCAGTCTCCTTATGGAGACACATCATGGCGGGATAAATGGCGGGATAAGTGGCGGGGTAAATGAACTTTCTGAGAGTGCAATACTTGTCTTGAAAGCAATTGAAGGCAATGAAAAACTGACTCAGCAATACATTTACAGTGATATGGTGAATCCCGTTAGAACTTTACAGGGTTCCTTCATAATATTTCCTGTATTGCCCTATAGCTCTCCCTACCTTATCTGCAATGAAATACGGTCCCTATACCTTATCAGGATCCTGTAGATCCTCTCTGGCCAAGCCAGGGATAGCCTTGCATCGGTAATGGGGATCTCTTCTATGGTGATGTCCAGGGGATTTGAGTTTGCCCCTATCTGTATGGTTCCCAGCTCTCCCAGGAAGATGGTGTTGTCTTCGACAGAAGGAAGCTCGACACTCATGAGGGTGAGGGTAGGCAACGAGGTGGACTCGACAGTGTCGGTGACCTCGATGCATACATGCTTCCTATGGATAACCTTGCGGGTATAGGTGTGAATCTTGGCTTCTCGTGGATATGCACCCTTCAGTTCCATCCTAATTGAAGGGTTCCTTTCCATCTGGACATCTGTCTCTGTTGCACAGAACTCTTCTCCTGCACCCTGCATGTAGGGAGGGAAATTGGTTACGTTATGATAGGCCGATTGCATGGTCCAGATCTCATACCGCTCAGGGGAGAAGGTCTTCCTTGCATAGCTTTCCACCCCCACATCGATGAGCAACGGTTTGCCATCCTTGTACACGGTGATGCTTCCGGTATCGTTGTGGTTGTGGCTTTCCCCGTTGCCCCCTGCCTTGACAGCCACTACGTAGGTGGTGTCCCGGCTGACCAACAGGCCTGTACTGGGAAAGTAGCAATCCCCCTCTTTGGGAGGTTCTGGTTGGGACTCTTCCATCTCTATTTCCAGGAACAATGAGAGCAGGCGGTAGGCCAGGTTTATTTCCTGTGGGAGGTCCCGCTTTTCAGCTTCCTCCAGATGGTACTGGCAGAGGGCAAAGTTCTGGAAAGACTTGTCGGCGATCCGTTTGGCAAAGAGGTATTCCCTTGCAGTGCAAAGCCCGGCCAATGGGGAGCAGTCGCCAAAATTGAGGGAGTAGGGACCCTGGGCATGGACCTTCATGATAAAGGTAGCCATATTGCGGATCTTGCTCTCCTGGTAGAGTTGCACAAAAGCATTGTCGGTAACCGTGTTCAGTATTTCCAGCGACCCAAACAGACAGAGGGCAGCATGGCGATAGTACTGGGCACCTTCATTGCAACTCCCATCCTCACCGTAATCCTTCAGAAAACAGTCAAGGCTGTAGGCCGCCTGTGCTATCCCCTGCTTCCTTATGGATTGGTCGGTGGGCAGGCAGAGTAGGGCGATCAGGACATTCTGGGTACACCAGGGTGTCCAGTTGCACATCGGCTCATCCCCATTCCCCATCCACCAGAAGTGTGAGGTAAGGTAGGGTGTGATGATCCTCTGCCCTATGCTCTCGTCGATCCTTTGGACTATCAAGGGGGAAATACCATCCAGCTCGGCTTTCAACAACGTTCTGAGCGTAGCAAGCAGGGCCCCAGTCTCGCAGGCGAACAGGTCGAGAACCGGCCTTGTGGGGTCAGGGAGCAACTCTTGGGGAGTGTCCCGGACATAGCTGTTGTGTGCAGGAAGCTGCCACCCACTCTCTTCACAGATCGAATAGATTCCATCGATGATCTCGCCTAGGCGACTGCCGTCGCCTGTAATGCACTCTGCCAATACCGCGGCATTGAGTTTCCTCCGCTTCTCAAAATACAGGGCCTCGAACTGGGTCCTGTTCCCACTTTTCGAGAACTCCATATATGCCGATGCCGAAAGGAAGGGGTAGCTCTGGTTGGCACTCCGCCCAGCGGTTGCCAGGATCCTCTGTCTTGCTCTTTCCGACAAGGCTTGCCACCGTTGCCTCTGCGATGCAGCAGGGAAGGGAGAGAAAGACCCGATGCGGTCGGGGAGGTTGGATAGTAGTTCCTCTATCATCGCTTCTCCCTTTTCTGAGGCTGTCGTTGCATGTACTCCCGGGGCGAACACCCTACGGCCTTCTTGAACACCTTGCTAAAGTAGAACGAGCTTTCAAAGCCGAGCTTTTCAGATATCTCATAGATCTTGTAGTCGCCTGAGGCGATCATCTCTTTTGCCATGTTGATCTTTGCATTGGTGGTGTATTTGACGAAACTACACCCACCATACCGGGAAAACAGGCTGCTCAAGTAGTTTTGGCTAAATCCAAACACCGATGATACCTCGCTGAGCTGGAGTTTCCTGTCGAGGTTTGCCAGGATGAACTGCTGTACCTTGGCAATTACCTTTGCACGGTAGTCCTGCTGTTGGGCCAACAGCAGTTCATGGAGCCCATTGCCAAGCTTCCTGACCCATACGGCACATTGGGTGGTTGTATTCATCTTGTAGATGCTTCGGTATCCCTGCACCTCATCGGAGAAGATCTGCTCAACCAGGAGTTGCCCGTCCGGGATCAGCGAGATTGCCATGTAGAGGATGTTGCTTGCCGCATCTATTGCCTGGATGCGGGTAGTAGTCTGTTGGTCGAGGGCCTGTGCGATTTCGTTGATCACCAGGCTCAGGGAAGGACCATCGAGTTCTTCAAAGGCCCGGGTAAGCTGTTCCTTGTACCTGTCCAAATTGAACGCCTGGTTTGCCTCCCGTTTGTCTTTCAGCCTGTCATAGAGGATGACCGGCTGTGCTTTGGTTGCAGTTGCCAACAACTGCCGGGCAGTGAAAAACGAGTTGCTCAGGTCGAAGGCATCGAGGACAAGCTTTCCCACACAGCAGAACAGGTGCACGGAAAAATAGTCGTAGATGACCTTTACCAGTCTCTCGAGGGCCAGGGAGATGATGGAAAGGTAGTGGGGTTCCTGTTCCTTGGAAAGGCAGAAGGTTATGGCAAGGTGGTGCATGTCCAGGCTGACCGTATGGCAGGTCAGATATCTTCCCACCGTCTCCCTGATCATCTGGGTGGTGCTGAAATAGAGGTTGACCTGCTGCTCCTGGGTCAGTTGCTCCTGAATGCCCTCGATCTGGCAATACCCGACAGCGTAGGCAGGGAAGGAAAGGTCGAGCGAAAGGTCCCTCTTTTGCATCTCGAAAGCTTCAGGGGTCTCTATCAGGCCATTGAAAAGCCTGACGAAGAACTTGTCCTGAAATGGCAGCATGCCGCTTCGTTCGCTGCTGAACAGGTTCTTGCTCTGGGCCTCCTGTATCTCGGCTATCATGACAAGGGCCTTGTTGACGGAGACGAGCAGGCTCTGTTGGGTCAGTTCCAGCTTGACCAGATAGTCGACAGCCTGAAACTTGATCGCTTGCTTTACAAAGGAGAATTCCTCGAAACTGGTGAGGATGATGAAGAGAGGCAACTTTCCATAGAGGGTCCTGCACTCCTCAAGGACCTCCAGGCCAGTCTTGATCGGCATCTTGATGTCAGAGATGACCAAGTCCGGCTTGAAGCGGGCTATGGCCTCCTCCAACTGTTGTCCGTTGCGGACCACAGAGCAGATCTCGATATCGAGGTCTGCCCACTTGAGCATAGACTGGAGCCCTATCAGAACAAGGGGCTCGTCATCCGCGATTATCAGTTTTGTCATGATGGCTTTCCTCCTTTTCCCTGTTGGGCAAGAGCAGGGTGGCCCGGGTATAGCTGCCTTCCTTGCTCTCGATGCTCAGCCCGTACTCCTTTCCAAACGTATACTGTATCCGTTTGTGTACATTCCTGATCCCGATCTCCTTGAACATCCCGCTGGAAGGCCCCTGGTCTGCAGAGAAGATCTGCTCTATCTGGGAAGCGTTCATGCCGACCCCATCATCGAGGATGGATATCTCAATGACATCCTCATCCCGCCTCCTTGCCGAAACCGTTACGGTGCCGCTGCCCCCCTTTGGCTCAATCCCATGAAAGATGGCATTTTCCACCAAAGGTTGCAACGAGAAACGGGGGATGCCGATAGCGTGGAACTCCTCGGGAATAGCCTGTTGGAGCACTAGGGTTCCTCCATACCGGTATTTCTGGATGACAAAGTAATCGTTCAGCAAGGCCAGCTCATCCCCCAGTGAGATGATCATCCCTGTTGCCTTGCTGATGTTTTTCATCAGGCGCGAAAGGGAGGTGGTCATCTCCGCTATCCCTGTTGCATTCTGGATGGTAGCCATCCATTTGATCGAATTGAGGGTATTAAACAGGAAATGGGGGTTGATCTGGCTTTGGAGCATCCGATATTCCAGCTCCTGCTTGTTCTTCTCGTCGGCTATCCGCTTCTCAAGCAGCGAGGAGATCTGTGCAGAAAGCTTGTTTATCCCCTTGCCAATGTCACCCATCTCATCATCCCATTCGATGCTCGGGTCGTTGGAGAAGTCGCTCTGGGAGATTGCCTCCACCCGTTTCTTGATTTTTGCAACCGGCTTGTTGATCATACGGTTCAACAGGAGGAGCAAGCCCAGGCCGAAACAGATGACCGCAATGCATATCGTCCCGATGAGGGAGAAGTAGAGGGAGTCCTTGAAGGGGATTTTTCCCGTAGGGAGGCTTTGGGAGAGCGTCAGGTCCTGGTATCCGAGGGGGCAGCTGACAAGCAACTGTGGCACATGCCCATCAAGTTTGGCCTTGAAGATTTGAGTCTCCTCCCCAATGGTCTCATAGTGTTCCTCTGTCATGGACGGCCGTTCGATGCGAAGGAACTTGTCATCCGCTATCTGGTAGAAATCGGTTCCTATACCCAGATAGAGGGCACTTCCTGGCAAGATCCTATAGTCAGAGAGAAGGTCGGTGAGTATCCTGGAGGAGATGGTCATGTACAACTGACCGGTCACCTCGGTGGAGGAGGACCTGGTCAAAACCCGCCTGATGGGAAGGGCCTGGGCTGAGGCTTTGCTCATGAACGGGTCGATCCCGATGTGGTTCCAGCCATTGTCCTTCATGAATGTTTCAGAGAGTACCTTGTCGACATTGGAGCTGGTCACCGGCTTGCTTTCGCTCATCGTTGAACCCATGTGCAGCAGCTTGGTGTGATGGATGTCCGTTATGATAAGACGGTCGACATAGGCATTTGCCCTGTTGTTGTTCATCTCCTCCTTGACCCGTTCATAGGTGGAAAGGGCGATCTGGTTGCCCCCCTGTTCCAGATAGAGGGAGACCTGGCCGTTGGTCGTGCACCACCTGATCAGCGAATCGATGGCTATGATGTTTTCCCTGGCCTTCGAACCGATGAACTGGAGGTTGAACTCAGTGGATTGTATCAGGCTTTGGAGGGAAAAGGTCCTGAATACGAAAAAGCTGAAGGTAGCAACCAGGACAGTTATGATGAGGGTGAACGTTACGGTTATGATGGTAATCCGCGCTTTAATGTTTCTGAACAACAACGTTTTTCCTCCCCCAAGCAAAGTATGTGTTTTACCCCATCCCTTTTGTCAACTATAATGTAGGTTCTCTTGATGGAACGATGAAGAAAGTACAGGTTTGCGGAAAATACTACAGGATTATTTGGGTATGCTGGTATCGGGGATAGAAAAAGCGATATTCTCGAAAGTAAAATGCATGTCGTTACCCACTATCCTGGCCTATCCTTACCATGATGATACACAGATTGTCTGGTATTCATCTTTTCGAATTCTTAAGGAGGAAACGAATGCGTACTACAAAGAAAGGTATTGTATTGATGCTCATTCTCGCTTTGGTTACAGGCTTTCTGTTTGCCAACGGCGTAAGTGAGACAGCCACACCTGCTGCTAGCAGCACGACCACCCTGAAATGGGCCCTGTGGGATATCTCTTCCACAACCTACTATGAACCCCTGATCAAAGCCTATGAACAGGCCCATCCAAATGTCAAGATCGAGATGCTTGACCTTGGTTCGGCAGATTTCATGACGATGCTACAGACCCAGCTTTCGGGAGGGGACTCCTCGATCGACATTGTGACCATTAAGGACATTCCTGGCTACAACAACCTGGTCAAGAAGAACCTGCTGATGAACCTCAACGCCAAGATCGCCAGCGAAAATGTCGATACCTCCCTCTACGGTGGTACCACCGACCAGATCTCCGTAGGCGGAAACCTCTATGGCATCCCGTTCCGCAGTGATTTCTGGATCCTCTACTACAACAAGGCCCTCTTCGACAAGGCTGGGGTTGCCTATCCTTCCAACGACATGACCCTTGCCCAGTACGATGCCCTTGCCCGTAGGATGACCAGCGGAGTAGGAGCCAACAAGGTATATGGCGCCCACTACCATACCTGGCGGTCCGATGTCCAGCTCTTCGGTATCCTCGATGGGAAACACACCATTGTCGATGGTGAGTACTCCTTCCTCAAGCCCTATTACGAAATGATCCTCAACGAACAGAAAGATGGCATCTGCCAGAACTATGCTACCCTGAAGACCTCTTCCACCCACTATAGCGGTGTATTCTACAACAACAGCGTCGCCACGATGAACATGGGCTCATGGTTCATCGCCACCCTGATCGACAAGATCGAAAAGGGCGAGGCCGATTGCAAGGATTGGGGCATCGTAAAGTACCCCCATCCAGAAGGGACAGCCAGTGGGACCACGTTGGGTACCATCACCAGTTTGGGAGTCAGCAATGCTTCCAAGAAGAAGGATGCAGCCTTTGATTTCGTCAAGTTTGTGACAGGACCCGCCGGTGCTGAGATCATCGCAAAGACCGGTACCATCCCAGCCATCAAGAATGACAAGGTCATCAGCATCATCTCCTCCAAGAAGGGATTCCCGACTGACAAGGCCAGTGCCGAAGCCTTGAAGGTTACCAAGACCTATCTTGAGATGCCCTTGCACGAGAAGGCTGCAGAGATCGAGGTTGTCCTCAACCAGGTACATGACGAGATCATGACCAACAACATCTCCATCGATGCAGGTCTTGAGAAGATGTCCACCCAGGTCCAGAAGATCCTGAACAAGTAGTATCTCCTGTTCACGTTACCAATGGGGGCGGGATTCTGCCCCCATTGCCATCTCTTTTGCAACAAACAGATATCCCAAGGATGGAAAGATGCCATCAAGAAAAGCACAGATACAAAAACAACTGGTAGCATACAGCTTCATAGCCCCGAATTTCCTCGGCTTCGCCATCTTTACCCTGGTACCGATCCTCTTCGCATTTGCCCTGGCCTTCCTCAACTGGGATGGTTCCAATCCCATTACCTGGGCAGGGCTCTCCAACTTCAAGGACCTGCTTGACGACGACCAGTTCAAGGCTGCCCTGCGCAATACCATCGTCTATGCAGCAGGAACTGTTCCCCTCACCCTGGTATGTTCCCTCTTCCTTGCCGTCATCCTGAACCAGGGTGTCAGGGGGAAGGGCTTTTTCCGTACGGTCAGCTTCTTTCCGTACATAGCCTCCCTGGTAGCCGTTGCCGCTGTCTGGAATATGATTTTCAACCCGGAAAAAGGCCCGGTGAACATGGGCCTCTTCAAGCTTGGCTTCGAGAAGGTCCCAGGCTGGGCAGCTGACAAGAACTGGGCGATGGTGACCATCATCCTCTTCAGTGTCTGGAAGTACATGGGCTACTATATGATCATCTACCTAGCCGGCTTGCAAGGCATCAACGCTGAGCTGTACGAGGCTGCGAACCTCGACGGTACCAATGCCTGGCAACGGTTCCGCTATGTGACGGTCCCCCAGCTCAGGCCCACCACCTTCTTTGTCCTGGTCATGCTGACCATCCAGTGTTTCAAGGTCTATGACATTGTCTACATGCTTACCCAGGCAGGACCGGGGACAGCGACGCTGGTCCTGGTCTATGACATCTACAACAAGGCATTCATCAGTTGGAACCTTGGTTCCGCCAGCGCCGTAGCTATGGTGCTGTTCATCCTCGTCCTTGCCGTGACACTCTTGCAGTTTCAGGGCGAGAAGAAGATGCAGTAGGGGAGAAGACGAATGCAAATCCAATCAAAAGGTACACGGGCTGCCACGACCCTCCTCTATGTCTTTCTGATACTCTGTTCACTATTGATGCTCATCCCCTTCTTGTGGATGCTCAGTGCCTCGCTGAAATATGACAAGGATGTCTTTGTCTTCCCGATCAGATGGATACCCTCTGACCCGAAATGGAAGAACTACAGGGAGATCTGGACGAAGATTCCCCTAGGGACCTTCATCAAGAACTCTGCCAAGCTGACGGTCATCGTCACCTTCCTTCAGCTGTTGACCTCCTCCTTTGCCGCCTACGCCTTTGCCAAGCTCCGGTTCAAAGGCAGGAATCTCTTGTTCCTCGGATACATAGCCACCATTGCCATGCCCTGGCAGGTCTACATGGTTCCCCAATTCATCATGATGAGAGCTTTCCATCTGAACAATACCCACCTCGCCATCATCTTCCTGCAGGCCTTCAGTGCCTTCGGGGTATTCTTGATGCGGCAGTTCTATGAAGGGGTGCCCGACGAGCTGTGTGAGGCTGCCCGTATAGACGGGATGAGTGAATATCGGATCTGGGCACAGATCATGCTGCCCCTCTCCGCCCCGGCCCTCTCCTCGTTGACCATCATCACCTTCGTCAACACCTGGAATGATTTTCTGGGACCTTTGCTCTACCTGACCCGAACCGAATTGAAGACGGTACAGATCGGGCTAAGGATGTTCATAGGACAGTACTCCTCCGACTATGGGCTCATCATGGCGGCCAGTGTGGTGGCTTTGGTTCCTGTCATCGTGGTATTTCTCTCCCTGCAGAAGTTCTTTGTCCAGGGAGTCGCCAACACAGGTTTGAAGGGTTGATATGCAAAGAGAAGAAATTTCCCCCAGTGAGGTTCTCCAGGCCCTTGAAATGGCTTGCAGGCAGGTTGTGAGAAACCTCCCCGATTTTACCTACCGGTGCCAGAACCACTCTTCTGTCAACAACTTCTACCCACCGTGTGACAACAACCAGTGGACCTGTGGCTTCTGGCCCGGGGAGATCTGTCTGGCCTATGAGCACACCCACAACGAGGTGCTCATCCATGCAGCACAGATCCATATGGAGAGCTTTCTCCATAGGATAGAGAACCACATAGAGGTGGACCACCACGACATGGGGTTCCTCTACAGCCTTTCCTCTGTCTCCGTCTACAAGCTGACCGGCAACCCTCGTGCCAGAGAGGCGGCCCTTCTTGCTGCAGACCAGCTTATTTCCCGGTTCCAGGGGGTAGGGTTCTTTATCCAGGCCTGGGGCAGGATGGGTGCGAGGGAAAACTACCGGTTCATCATCGATTGCCTGC
This sequence comes from Sphaerochaeta sp. PS, assembly GCF_032144095.1. Classification (NCBI taxonomy): domain Bacteria; kingdom Pseudomonadati; phylum Spirochaetota; class Spirochaetia; order Spirochaetales; family Sphaerochaetaceae; genus Sphaerochaeta; species Sphaerochaeta sp. PS. The sequence continues at coordinate 330,281 of NZ_JAVSNJ010000002.1, read as the reverse complement.
TCAACCTCCCCTTGCTCTACTGGGCAAGTGAGGAGACCCAGGATGGAACCTATCGTGCTGTAGCGATGAAACACACCCAGACCTGCCTGGCACACTCCTTCAGATCTGATGGATCGACCTTCCACACCTTTTTCATGGATCCTGAAAGCGGGGAGCCTGTCAGGGGGGAGACCTGCCAGGGGTACCGTTTCGACTCCTCCTGGGCTCGTGGCCAGGCCTGGGGCATCTACGGCCTGGCACTCAGCTACCGCTACACCAAAGACGAGCGGTGCATCGACCTGTTTCGCAAGGCAGCGGACTACTACCTGTCCCGTCTTCCCCAGGACATGGTTCCCTACTGGGACCTGATCTTTACCAGTGGGGACGAAGAGCGGGACTCCTCCAGCGCCTCGATCGTTGCCTGTGGCTTCCTGGAGATGGCAAAGTTCCTCCAAAAGGAGGAAGCCGACAAGTATGGCTCCCTGGCCCGCCAGATGCTCAAGAGCATCTACGACTCCTATCGGGTAGTCGATCCTGGCCAGTCCAATGGCCTGGTACTGCACGGCACCTATTCGAAAAAATCCCCCTATAACAGCTGCACCCCCGAGGGTGTCGATGAGTGTGTCTCCTGGGGGGACTACTTCTTTATGGAAGCACTGACACGTCTGAGAGGTCCTTGGGATCTCTATTGGTAGGAGGAGCGGAAATGAAACCAGAACAGTTCTTCGATCAGGGCAAGGAATTTTTCTTGGATGACAGGCAAGCGATTGCAGACTATGTACGGGCCTACGAGAAAGAGGAGGCCGATCTTGTCATTGCCCTCGCCGACGAGGTGGTGGACCAGTCGTTCCGCTTTGTCCTCAGGTGGGATATGGAACGTACCACTGTCCCTGTCCATTTCGAGGGGGATATCGACTGGATCCACCAGCCTGGGGACGATAGTGAATGGATTTTCGCATTCAACCGGATGCACTTCTGGCTCACCTTGGGACAAGCCTATGCCCTTACCGGTGATGAAAGATATGCCAAGGCGTTTGCCTCCCAGCTCTGCCATTGGGTAAGGACCGTTAGGAGAGAGGACCCACGCTACGCCAAAGCCTGGCGTTCGATCGAGGCAGGGATGCGCATGGAGTATTGGACCAAGGCGATGCTCTATTTTGCACACAGTCCCTCCATTACCGAAGAGGTGGTCGATACCTTCATAGCCTCGGTGACCGAGCATGCAGAGTTCCTCATGGGCGTCTGGGGCAGCTACCACCTGATGAGCAACTGGGGGGTGTTGGAAAACCATGGCCTGTTCATTGCATCGATGATCCTCCCTTCTTCCGAAAGGACAGCCCAGTACCAGAAGGAGGCCATCAGGCGCCTTGCCCTCGAGATCGAGATACAGGTCTATGACGACGGCGTCCAGTGGGAACAGTCTCCGATGTACCACAACCATGTGGCCCACGATTTTCTGGATGTCCTCATCCTGGCCAGGCGAAATGCCATTGCTCTGCCACCTATCATAGCCACAAAGACCCGCTCGATGTGCCACGCTTCCTTTGTCTGGCAAAAACCCAACGGGAACAGTCCATGCATGGGTGACAGTGACGATATCGACCAGCGTGATATTGTGACCAAAGGTGCCTATCTCTTTGCAGACCCCCTTCTCAAGAGCAGGGCATCTCTCCGTTTTGACTTCGATACCGTTTGGGACCTGGGCCTTGGTGCCCTAAAGGAGTATGAACTTCTGCCAATACAGGAGAGTACCTCCCCCCTGGAGGTTCTCAAGGAGAGCGGCAATGCCTATGTACGGCGGGGCCAATCCTATCTACATTTCCACTGTGGCACGATGGGGGCAGGGCATGGGCACAGCGACCAGATGCACATCGGCCTGTTCTCCCATGGGGAGGACGTCCTGGTGGACTCCGGACGGTTTACCTATGTTGCAAAGGCTGAACGGTATGAGTTCAAGGATTGCACTGCCCACAACACCACCACAGTCGACGGCGAGAACTTTACCGTGTGCAAGGACAGCTGGGAGTGTTCGACCCTTACCTGTCCGATCAACTTTGATGCTTGCCAGAAGGGAGGCTATCAGTTTATGCAGGGTGGGCACCTGGGCTACCAGGGCAAGGGTGTCTTTGTGAACAGGAAACTTGTCCTCCTGCAGGACGACCTTATGCTGGTGTGTGATGAGTTCTATGCCAAGGGCGCTCACACCTACCAGCACTACCTGCATTTCAATAATGCTGGAGTTGTATCCCAGGAAGGCCATTCTTTCCGGTACCGATCGAGCCTCAATGATGTGGGGGTCAGTTTCCTTGGCCCTGAGAGGACAAGTGCCATCATCCCTACCAGGATCTCCCGGCACTACAATGAGGCAGAGGCCAACCAGACCCTCAGGACAGAGATTGCAGGTGAGGGCTTTACCTCCCTTTTTACGGTAATCTCGCTAGACAAGGCTGGTGAGTTTACCCCCCCAACGGCCGTGAAGGTCCCTGTGTTCTCAAATTTCAAGGGGATTGAATTTCCCTCTTCCCTGATCGAGGCTGTGACCCTTACCAAGGGGGAGGCCAGCTATACGGTGGTCATAGCCCACCAGGAATGGGCAAGCCCCACGGACACCTTCAACGCCGATGGCTGTACTGGGTTTGGGCGTCTGGTGGTGTTTGACAGGAAGGGAGGGGGCGGTGGGGCAGCTGTCCGTCTGCACTCCTAGAAGATGAGCTGTACATGCAAAAAGAGAGACCGTCCAAACACCTTGGGCGGTCTCTCTCTTGTTCTAGTTCTAGTTTCAGCTCCAGTTCTACGACTGGTTAGGCCTTGTAGGCACCGGGCTTGATCTCGTCGCCGAATTTTGCCTTCGCCTCTTCAATCTTCTTGATCTGCTTATCCCAACGGTCGAAGATGAATTGCGGGGTGTTGTGGTCCATCTTCTTGAAATAGAGCTTGGACCTCTCCAGTTTTTCGATCCATTTGGTAGAGCGGAAGGTAAACTGGTAGGTATACTCTGCTTCGGTGTAGTTGTAGTTGAGATGCTTCTTGAAAAGGGCCTTCAGGTCCTTGAAGAGGGGGATTTTTCCAGTCGGGGTATCGTAGGCCTCATACTCGTTGTGAATCCGTCCTTCAGCCCAGTGCAACCACACCTTCTTTGCAAGCTTGTCATTGCAGAACTTGCCTTTCTCATCCCTGAGGAAGTAGTTGGTGGAGAACACCTTGGGAACGCTCTTCATGCCCTTTACGAAATCGATGTTGTTCTTGGTATACTCGCCCAGTGGGTAGGAGACAAAGTCCATGTTTGCCATGGGACTGGGATTTCGTACTCCCTCCTTGCCCAAGGTTGCACTGGTGGTCTCGCTTTCCAGGGTACAGGCCTTGATGAGGATCCCTTCCTCCCACGATGCTGACTCTTCAACAGGCACGCAGGTGTCGCTGTCCCTTCCCCCGTAGAGAATACCTTCAACTACAACGCCTTGCTTGGCATCGAAGCCTTTCTTGTCGAAGTTCTCAAGGTAGTCAAGGCGCATGGTATACCGGGCATTGCCGTGTGCTACAGGGATCTCATTGCCCTTGGCATCCTTCTTGCCTGCAAACCAGTCCTTTCCACTGTGGTTTTCCCCTTCGTTGGGGGTATCGAGGCCCGAACCCAGCCAGTAGGGGTTGTTGTCAGGTCCCCTGAGGACGTCGGAGAAGATCAACTCCTGCTCGATCATCAGGTTCTCAAAGATAACCGGGTCATCCTCAGCATTTACATCCTTGATGATGCCGAATATTCCCTGCTCGACGTTGACACCACGGAACTGCCCGTTGATGTTCCTAAAGTATGCGATGTCGTCTCCGACAATCTCTTCGCCTGGGATCATGGCAGTGGATGTCTTGCCGCAGGCGGAGGGGTAGGCACCGGCGAAGTAGGTCCTTCGGTTCTTCTCCCTGTTCATGGCGGCCATGAGGAACATGTGCTCACACAGCCATCCCTCCTTGCCGCTCTTGTTGATGGCCAGGCGCATCGAGTGCTTTTTCAGCCCAATGGAGTTCCCTGCATACTGGTTGTTCATCGAGTAGACGATGTTGTTCTGGGTATCCATGTAGATGCGGCGTTTTTCGGTGTTCTTGGAGGTGTTCCTCTCGTCAAGCTCCCCTGCAGAGTGGATGAACCTGAAGAAGTCATCCTTGTCCTTCATCTCCTTGAAATGCTCGTAGGCCGGACGATAGAGGATTGCCTCGGAGTGTGCGACATACCAGGAATCGGTAAACTGGACACAGGGGATGGTAAATTCAGAGAAGGCAGGACCTTCACAGAAGAATTTCACCACGGTATCCTTTCCCTCCATGATGTTTTTGGCAATGTCCATGATCTCAGCTTTTCCAGCCTCATACTCTACCGAGTTGAGGCTCTTCATGCTCTCAAGATTCTCTTTGTAGACCATATACCTGGTGTTTGCCTTATCCCTGGCCTGGTCCCCATAGCCGTCCCAGTGGATGGTCTGGCCCTTTTTTGCCAGCTGGAACTCTTCGCCAATTTCCAGGGCCTTTGCCTTGATGTATGCTTCGTCCTCTTTGCTGTCATCACAAATGTAGATGCTTTTGGGATTGCAGTGTTTTGCAAAGGTCCCCAAAAAATCATTGACTTTGGTGTTCTCCAGTTTCATGAGTTTGGCAAAGCTTTCCTCGCTCATCTTCTCTTTCAGTAACGATAGGTAGTGAGAATCCATGTGGTTGCTCCTTTGGATTTGCTTATGGCAGGTCCTTTTTCATAGTACTGCCCAGATGGCGATAAATCAAGGCAAGGAAAATAACTAACTCTTTATAATACATTATAATACTGTGTCTTATTGCCTATAATTGTGACCCATCTACTTGGGGTACATGACTGAGGGTCATTTAAGTATTCTCTCGGTCCTCATATACTACTGATAAAAGTAAGTGTTTTACTTGGGATTGTTTTTTGAAAAATCTTACCTATTCCTACGGAATTGCATGGGGCAAGCAAGCCCTTGCTGAACGGTTGGGATTTCTGCCCCTTCAGGGAAGATTCTGTGAACCGAAGGCGAACAGGGGAAGGAAGAGGGAATGCCCTAGGTATATTGACAGATATCTATATGAATACTACTGTTTACCTAGGATATGAAGCAGAAGTGGCCCCTTTCCTATCCAAGGAGGAGTGTTATGAAGGACAAGAGTGATACATCCAAGGCGATGGGATTTTTTGAACGGTATCTGACCCTCTGGGTCCTTCTCTGCATGGCCCTCGGTGTCATGGTCGGGGTGTATCTGCCCCAGGTACCCCAATTCCTTGCACGATTCGAGTATGCGAACGTATCTATCCCTGTGGCGATCCTCATCTGGCTGATGATCTACCCGATGATGCTCAAAATTGACTTTGCAAGCATCAAGGCTATCGGGCAGAACCCCAAGGGCCTGGTGATCACCTGGGTGACCAACTGGCTTATCAAGCCCTTTAGCATGTATGCGATTGCCCTGTTCTTCTTTGCCGTAGTCTACAGGAACCTTATTCCGGAACCCCTGGGCAAGGAGTACCTTGCAGGAGCTGTCCTGCTTGGTGCAGCCCCCTGTACTGCCATGGTATTTGTCTGGAGCCACCTTACCAAAGGCAATCCTGCCTACACCCTGGTGCAGGTTGCGACCAATGACCTGATCATCCTCGTGGCCTTTGTCCCCATAGTAGGACTTCTGCTTGGCATCAGCGGCATAGCCATTCCCTGGGCAACCCTGTTTTTCTCGGTTGTTTTGTTTGTGGTCATCCCCCTTGGAGCCGGTTGGGCATCCAGGAAGCTCATCACCAAAAGACGAGGTTTGGACTATTTTGAGAAGCGCTTCATCCCCAAATTCAGCAATGTCACCATCATCGGGTTGCTGCTTACCCTGTTGATCCTCTTCTCGTTCCAAGGCAGGACCATCGTGGAGAATCCGCTTAACATCCTCCTGATAGCCATCCCACTCACCATCCAGACCTTCTTTATCTTCTTTGTGGCATACCTCTGGGCAAAGGCCTGGCATCTTCCCCATGAAATTGCGGCCCCAGCGGGGATGATCGGGGCCTCCAACTTCTTTGAGCTCGCTGTTGCCGTGGCGATCTCACTCTTTGGCCTGCGTTCAGGAGCAGCGGTGGCAACGGTAGTGGGAGTCCTCGTTGAGGTTCCTGTCATGCTTGCCCTGGTCAGGATAGCCAACAAGACCAGAACCTGGTTCCCTGCAGGAAAAACCCATTAATTAGAGCACCTAAAGCATATCATTCAGGCTTCTCCTGGTTCTGTTTGTCAGGGAACCTGGAGAGGACTGCCTTCATGAGAGTGCCCATGAGCACCAGTGCAAGAAGGGTGAGGACAAACCGCAGGGCCGCAAAGCCCCAGCCCAGGAACTTGACCTCAACCATCAGTTGGGGGATCTTCAAGGCGGCCCATGAGCCAAGGAAGAGTACCACATTAGCCACGCTTGCCCCCTTCTTCAGCAGGGAGGCCGCGATAGGGAAGGCCACATAGACAGGCCCTGTGGGCAAGGTCCCTAGTGCCACCGACAAAATGCTGCCCCTGAGGCCGGAGTCGTTGCCCAACCAGGATTGGATCTTGTCCTTGGGAAGCCATACTTCCATCAAACCCATAAGGAGAAAGACCGGAGGAAGGATAAAGGCCATCTCCTTGAAATAATCCAAGGTTACCTTGGACGAGCGGAGGGCTGCCTCTGGTAGCCAGATGAACAGACCCAGGTATACCAAGGCGATGAGGATGGGGGGAATGAACTTCTTCATAGGATTACCCCCATTGCCAGGGCAATGAGCAAGGCTGCCACAAAGCCCAGGCCATTGCGCAGGAGGGTAAACTTCTTGCCCAGGGTCTTTGCCTCCATGGGGGCGGTGACAAATCCAACCATCACCAGCGTGGTGATGAAGGCTGAGATGGTCATGACAGTCGCCCCTGAACGCAGGAGCGAGCCTGCCAAGGGAAAGGCCACCAAGGAGGGAATGAGGGTGATGGCACCGATGATGGCAGCCGTTATGGTGGCAAGGGGTCCTGCTTCGGATCCTATCAGGCTGCTGATCTTCTCTGCTGTCAACAACCCAAGGATAAGGCCCACGATACACAGCATTACCAACAGGCTTGGACCTGTCTTGAGAAGGGCTTTTCCTGCTACCTTGAAGGCCTTTTTGGTCTTCTCCCTGCTCTTTGCCAACGATGCGACCAAAGCTATGACCAGGATGCCATAGATGATACCGATAGTTGCCATTTCTCTCCTCCTCTCCCTATTTTTCCATGATTATCCTCTCGTAGCTGTCGATAAGCTGCCCAATCCTGGTTTTCCTCTCCCTGAGGGTGGGGATCCAGCTGTGCAACGACTCTTTTCCCCTCTCCGTGATCGCATACACCCGTCTCTTTGGGCCTTGGGTTGCCTCTTCCCAAACAGAGGATACCAATCCTTGGTCTTCCAGCTTCCTCAAGGTCCTGTAGAGGGAGCCGATGTTCATATCCTCCGGGGTGAACCCATAGATAGAGAGCTTTTCCATCAGGGCATAGCCATAGCCGACCTGCTTGTACAAAAGCATCAAAAGGCAGATCTCCAAAAACCGTTCCATCTTCTGGGGTTTGTTTGCAAAGGGTTGTTCATTGTGCACCGTATCGCCTCCGCTACTATATTCAGACAAGCTATATTCAATATGCATATAGTAGGGGTGGCCTCTCTTTTTGTCAACAGAGGAAGATCTCTGTCGATCCAAGTTTGCCACCAACAAGGATATTCTGTGGTATAGTAAGGATACTCACCACAACCAGCGATAGTTCTCTGGTTTGTGCCTTGGAGGGCGTATGAAAATTCTCTGTTGTGCCGATATCCACATGGGAAGGATTCCCTCGGTCCCGTATGTAGGCGGCCTCACAAGCCATGCAAGTTGGGATGCAATAGTGGAGAAGGCCCTCGAGATCAGGGCCGATGTCCTTGTTTTGGCCGGGGATGTTGTCGACCAGGAGGAAAACTGGTTTGAGGCCTATGGCCCTCTGGTTTCTGGTTTGGAAAAGCTTGGCAAGGCTGGTATCCAGGTTATTGGGGTAGGGGGAAACCATGACTACTCAGTATTTCCCAGTCTTGCCAAGGAGAGCCCCTATATCAGGATACTGGGCTTGGGAGAAACCTGGCAGCACTATGACTACATGGGCGTTCGGTTTGTAGGGTGGTCCTTTGCCGCCCGCAGTTCCCGCCAGAACCCCTTTGCCAGCTTTGATGCAAGCCTCACCGATAGTGACCTCCCCCTTCTTGGTTTGCTGCACTGTGATTTTGGAGGGGCGCAAGGCTCAGCCTATGCCCCTGTCTCTGCACATGACCTCACCCGGTCCTCCATCCCCTGGTGGGTGCTCGGCCACATCCACAAGGGCGGGATACAAAAAGGGGGCAATGGCTTCTACTGTGGCTCCCCCTACGCCCTCGACAGCAATGAGGATGGCCCACATGGAATCTGGCTGTTGGAAAGGGAGGAGATGGGCCCCTGGAAGGAGCCCATCCTGCTTCAGCTCTGTCCGTACCGCTTTGCCTCCCTCCCTGTCAGCCTTGAGGGTGCCAAGGATGGAGAGGATGTCAGAAGAATCCTCTCCCAAACCCTACGGGAGCATGCAAAACTGCTCTCCTTTGCCGGGACCTTGCTATGCTCCCTTACCCTGGAAGGGAGGGTCGATAGGACATTGGATGTTGGCAAGGCCCTCTCAGAAGAGGACCTGACGGTATTCTCCCTTACGGAAGGGGAGACGGTAGTCCACACCCTTGCCTCCTACACCGATGCTACCGAGCTGGACGTCGACCTTGAGGAGTTGGCCAAAGGCGGAGGGGCAAAGGCGCTATTGGCTCAGAAACTCCTTGACGAAGGCGAGCTTGAAAAAATGGTAGAAGCGTACAAGAAGCTGGAAAAGGAGAGCTATACGGCCTCTGCCTTCTCCCTGTTGCACAGCTCACACACCCCCAAGAGTGATGCAGAGTATCTATTTCTGGTACGACAGGCAGCAAAGAAGCTGCTCTTTTCCATGATCGCTACAGAACAAGGGGGACAGGGATGAGCAAGAAATTCTGGTTGAAGCAGATAGAAATACAGAAGAGCCCAGGATTCCCTTTGGGGTCCTTCCCTCCGGTCAAGGGCTTGGGACCCTCCCTCAATGTGGTATGGGGGCCCAACGGGGTAGGGAAATCAACCCTTGCAAGGGCGATGCGCTCTTTGCTCTGGAATGGCAGGGCCAAAGGCGAAGTGGTTGCAGAAGGTACCCTGGATGGACAGGACAGCTCTTGGGACCTCTCGGTTTCCCAAGGAAGGCTCAAGCAGGTGCGCCTCTCGGACAACCAGGACCTGACACTTCCGGGGCGCAACGATGAACTGAGCGAGAGTTACTGGTTCCCCTTGCATGAGCTGCTGCAGGAGGATGGGAGGCACACCGCCACCTTTTTGCAGCAGGTCCGAACCCGCATGCAAGGGGGTGTCGACCTTGATGCAAGCTGGAAACAGGCTGGGGGGATACTCTCCTTCTCCCGTTCGACCGCTGCCGAGGCTAAACAGGCCGCCAGGGCAAGTGAACAGCTCTCCACAGTCATCAGAAACCAGAGCGAGCATCAGCATATCCAGGACAAGATCGAGAGGCTGCAGCAGGAGGTCGATCGGGGCAAGGAGATCTCCCTCAGGAAGGCTTTGCTCGAGGATGCCCAGTTCTTATTGGAAAAGCAGGAGAGCATCCTGGCCAAGGAAGGGAGCCTCTCCCTCTATTCCCCTGCCATTGAACGAATAGACAAGAGCTCCTCTAAGCGCCTCAAGGATCTGCTCCTCTCTCAAAAGAAGGCTGAAGATGAGCTGAGTGCTCTTGAGCAAAATGAACTGAAACTGGAACAGGAGTTTGCCCGCTGTGCGATCGAGGAATCTCTGCTGAAGGACCTGGACAAGCCAGAAAGGGTCTCAGAGCTGTTCACAGCGTACAAAGATGCATTGGGTGAGCAATCTACAGCTGAACAAAAGAGTGCAGAAGCGAGGGGAAACCTCGAGGAATGGGAGGCTGAACACAGTTGGCTTACCAGTGGCCCTATCGAAGAGAAGACCCTGCAAGCCTACATCCAGAAGCTACGGTCCCTGGCAGAGGAGTGTGAACCCCTGCGGTGCAAGGTCGATGCAGCCAAGCGCCTCTTTGATGAATTGGGTAGCCCTGAAGAACTATCCACCCCCATCCAGGATCTGGCAAAGGCTCAGGTACGCCTTCTTGACTGGATCGAGGCTTTCTGGAAGGTGCAAGGAACAGCAAAGCATAAGGAGTTGGGCCCAAGGACAAAAATACTCCTGCTTGCGATCATAGCAGGTCTTGGCCTCCTCTCCTCGGTTCTGGGAGCCTCCATCCACCCCCTCTTCTTTGTCTCTGGGGTTGTCCTGATGCTGATAAGCGCCTTTGTCCTCATCCCCTCCTCACAGGAGGGCAGTGGATACAAACAGGCGGAAGAGAGTCTAGGGAAGGCGAAGGAAGAGGCCGAAAGGGTGCTTGCCCAGCTTGGGAAACCAGCTCCCTCACTTTGGACAGCAGCCTCGCTCCAGGCTCTGGCCCTTGAACTGGGATCGGAGATTGTCTCCGCCCAGGAGCGGGAAAAAATCAACCAGCGGAGGAAACTTGCAGCCCAACACCTCGAGGCTTCCCAGAAGAAGTTGCAAGAGTGGGTAAACTCCTGGCAGGATGCTGCAAGCGCCTTGTCCTTGCACGAGGGGGAGGCCCGGCTGGAAGGGTCTCAATTCTTCCATTTTGCCCAACGGTTGGATCAGTGGAGCCTCTTGCGCCGTGCTTTTGTGCAGACCCAAGAGGACCTGAAAAGAGCGAAGGCGAAGACAAGCCATGCCCTCAGCCTATTGCAAAAGGAGCTTGGAACTGATCAGAGCGAGCTTGTACTGCTCAAGGTCACAAGCGAAGGGTTGGTCAAACGGCTTGGCGATGCACGATCGCTCAAGAAGAGCCTGGACGAACTGGCAGAGAGATTGGTTGGTGCGCGAAAGCACCTGGATGAGTCTCAACTGGCCTTGCATGATTTCTGGCAGGCTACCGGCTTGCATGTTGGCGATGAGACTGGGCTTGAGGAACTCGTCGGCCAGTATGATGCATGGGCCTCCCTGAAGCTTGGCTTGCAGTACGAGCGGACAAGCTATGAAGAAAAAGCCCAGAGGAGTCCCCAGGCCCTGGAGCTGGCTGCTCTGTACACAAAAGCCGAGCTTGCCACAGAGCTGGAAAGGGTTGCCCAGGACCTGGGGGATCTGGAGGAGAAGCTGGTAAGCCTGGGTCGGCTCAAGAGTACCTTGGAGGCTTTGACAACTGGCTCCGAGCTTTCGGATGCACTGTTTGCCCAAGAGGAAGCCCTTGCTGCATTGGAGGCCTTCAGGGAGGAGCAGGTGATGGCCATGATGATAGCCAAGCTTGCAAACGACCTGAAGGAGGAGAGCGAGAAACGTTTCCAACCACAGGTGCTTACCCACGCAAGCGAGTGGTTGTCCAAGATCACCAACTATCGGTACGCCCTGTTTGCCAACAACCAGGGGTTCTTTGCCAACGATTCCATCCTTGCAAAGAACTTTACCCTGGACGAGTTGTCCAGTGGAACGAGGATACAGTTGCTCTTCTCCATTCGGATGGCCTTCATCACGATGCAGGAGCAGAGTAGTGACGTGCGCCTTCCCATCTTCCTCGATGAACTGTTGGCAAACAGCGATGATGAACGGGCCCTTGCAATTGCAGAGGCCATTGGGAAGATTGCCGAGGAGCGGCAGGTCTTCTATTTCACTGCGCAGCGGGACGAGGTGGAAAAACTCAAGACGATCGCAACCTCTGCGGTAACCGTGATCGCCCTTGAAGATGAAAAGCGTGGCTACCAGGTCTCATCCCTTCCCTTGTTGCCAACACGCTTTGCCCATCAGCAGATTCCTCTCCCCCTCAAGGGGTACCTGGAGTATGGCAGGGCGCTCGGGGTGGCAGGCCCTTCGTTGTGGGAACCTGTGGAAAGCCAGCACACCTGGCACCTGCTCCTCAGTAGTGAGCAACTCTACGGATATCTTCAGAAAGGCTTGAGGTACATGGGCCAGATTGCAATGGCAGTCAAGGACCCCTCACTCCTCCTTCGCCTTGACCTGTTGAAAAGATCTCAGGCCCTCGCCCAGGAGGGAAGGTGCAAGGTCCTGCATATCCAGGACCTGGACGATCCATCCTTGGCCCTAAAGCGCAACTCTGCCTACTGGAGCCAGATCGAGGATGTCGTCGGCTCTGAGGGGATTACCGGCAATGAGCTGTTGCAGGCGGTGGAGGAGAAAAAGATCCAGAGATTTTCAGAATCTAACCAGGAGTTCCTCTCCAATTGGCTGATAGAACACGGATTTGCTACAGAAAACACACCCATGGGTAGTGAAGAGATTCTTGACGAGCTATTTGTCGTGTTTGAAGATCTTACCGTTGGGTCGGAGGACCATGAGGTAGTCCAGAGGTGGCTGACCAATGCTATTGAGCAGTAAGGAAAGCCTATTGTTGCTGTTGTAGAACAATCCTTTACCAATAGTCCTTTCACCCGTATAATCGCCGTATGTACAAAAAAACCATACGGGCCTGTTATCTGGGAAACTTTGTCGGTGCCTTGATCTGCAACCTAGCGCCCTTGCTCTACATCACCTTTATGCACGAGTTTTCCCTCTCCTTTGAACAGGTGGGAAGGCTGACGTTGCTCAACTTCTTTACCCAGATCGTTGCCGACCTGGTCTTTAGCCGCCCTGTGGACAAGTGGGGTATACGCCCCTTCATCACGCTCGGGCATGGTTTGGCCTTCGTAGGGTTGTTGTTGCTCGCCTTTACCCCTAGGCTCTTCCCGACCAATCCCTATGTTGGGCTCATGGTTGCAACGGTTGTCTACAGCAGTGGGGGAGGGCTTTTTGAGCTGTTGCTCAGTGCGATCGTGCAAGGCATACCGAACGATTCCAAGGAGAGGGCAATGAGTTTGCTCCACTCCTTCTATGCCTGGGGCTTCATCGTGGTGGTCGTGGGGACCACCGTGATGCTCAAGGTCTTCGGCATGGAGCACTGGACTGCTGTGATCCTCGTCTGGAGTATCCTCCCCCTGGTGAATTTCTTCAACTTCCTCCGGGTTCCTATTGCGCCGGCCATTGCCGAGGAGCATAGGACAAAGATCAGGACCCTATTCGATTCCAAATATTTTCTGCTGGTGGTGTTTGGCATCGCTGTTGGCGGGGCAACGGAGGTATCCATGTCCCAGTGGACCAGTGCCTTTGTCGAGTCAGCCCTCCAGCTTCCCAAGGCGGTAGGGGACCTGGTTGGGCTGTGCATGTTTGCCCTGTTCCTGGGGATTGGCAGGGCTATCTACGGAAAGTATGGGGAGAGGCTTTCGGTGTGGAAGGCGATGTTCTTCGGCTCGATTCTCTGCATATTCTGCTATATTGTGGCAGCAACCTCACCTTGGCCCCTGGTTTCCCTGTTTGCCTGTACCCTTACAGGATTGGGAAGCAGCCTGCTCTGGCCAGGTTCTGTGGTCAATGGTGCAAAGCACTTTCCCCTGGCTGGAGCCTCGCTGTTTGCGATGCTGGCGGCCGCTGGAGACGGTGGGGCTTCCATAGGGCCGTGGCTTATCGGCCTGACAGCTGACATCAACCCGACCCTGGTCCAAGTCCTGCCCTGGATGCGAAGCCTTGGGGAGGGTGAGACAGCCTTGCGCAGTGGGATGCTGATAGGAACGATCTACCCAGCCCTTATGGTGCTGGCCTTGTTGGGGATGAGGAAGATGGAGAAGGGACAACCAACCTAACATAGGCCTCTTGCTTACTTGGGCATTCAGTACTCTCTTCACGGCTTCCCAATTTGCACTCTTGCTTGACAGGTATGTCTGTGCTAGTTTTAGGCATACAGAAATCTGAGGAGGGCCTTGGCATGTTTAAACGCTACTCGTATGATTTGACCTCTACAGGTCCCGTCTGGCCAGGGAATCCCCCTGCAGCTCTTGTTGAGGCGCATGAATCGATGGAAAAGGGTGATAACGCCAATACGTTCAAGGTACAATTGTTTACCCATTCAGGGACCCATATTGATGTCCCCATGCACTTCAACCGGTATGGGAAAAATGCAATTGACCTTGGGGTGGAACAGTTTATCTTTCACAAGCCGTTGGTTTTGGACATTCCCAAGCAGGATGAGGAAAGGATTCTTCCTGAAGACCTTATTCCCCACAAAAAGGCCATAGGCTCTTGCGACCTACTTTGCATCAATACCGGGTGGTCGGCTCTTCGGCAAGACCAGCCAGGGCGCTATGCAAAACAAGGACCGTATGTGAGCAATGATGCTGTACAGTACCTTCTTGCAGAGTTTCCCTCTGTTAGGGCAATTGGCCTTGATTTCATCTCCTTGGGGTCGCCCTTGCATATCCCTGAAACAATTCAGGCCCATACGACTGCAACGGGAAACAATCGTGCAGAGGGAAGGTTTATACTCATCATTGAGGATATGATTCTTGACGAACAGCTGAATAAGGCCAAACGGGTCTTTGCCTGGCCCTTGTTCATAGAGGGCTCTGATGCAGGGCCGGTCACTATAGTAGCTGAGTTTTAGGGTAGGAGCGTTTGCATATGCATCTCATCCCTCTTGGATGCACAGTTGGTTGTGGGAAACCCTCATTGACTTGGGTTTTCCCACGCAACGGTGATACATATTTCTTCTCTGGTACCAATACTTGCGTTTCACACGCTTCTTGGATAGGGTGAAATAGTCTAAAAAACCAGAAGAACAGATCTTTGCTGCAAAAACGGATGAGACTTAACCCCTACTCACTCTTCTTTGATATGAGGGCCAGCATCTCGTCGGTGGAGCGCAGCCTCCTGCTTATGTCCCTGGCAAGGTTGAGGATCAGCATCGTGTAGATCTTCAGGTTATGGGTTGCAAGATGATACAGGTCCTTGTTTGAGAGGGTTATGATCTTAGCATCAGTGAGACAGATCACACTCGCTGCACAGGGCTGGATGTCGATCAGTTCCATCTCGCCGAAGGAATCCCCTGCATGCAATGTGGTGATGATCCTCTCCCAATCCTCTGCATCGAGGGGGTGTTTGCGTATGGAGATGTCCCCTTCGGCAATGAAGTATACGGTGTTGTTGGGCTCTCCCTGCTTGAGGATGCAGGTCCCCTTTGTATAGATGTTCTCATCCAGATAGTCATGGACAACCAGCAGCTCTTCATCAGAAAGGCCACCGAACATGCTGTGCTTGCAAAGAAACTCATTTCCTAATGAACATACACTCATATGCGATCGTATCGCGCCAGGTAGAGGAAATCAAGGTTTTTGCCCCTCGTGCAGGAAAACTATTCACGTTGGCACAATGTTTTATACACGTGTCGGGCAAAAATATCAATTGTACATTTTCCCTGTCCGATTAGCTCTTCTCTGTGGTAGGGAAGGGAGGAAAGCTCTCAGCCTTGGGTATGGTGTTACCAACCAAACCGATTCCAATCCTTGGGTAGGCTTTCCCCAACGTCTCGACCTGCAGTAGGGAAGGTCCCGAACAGAGCAGAAAATCCATGGAATCGAGAAGAATCCCACATAAATTGCTTTGGTCCTGTTGTATGAAAGACTATACTGTTGTTGAACAGCTTCTATTGGGGAGAAGATATGCCCTTACTCTACTATATCCAGAATTCCACTATCTCGATTGCTCTTATTGCAATCATGCTCTTCTATGTACTGGGGCAGGGGGGTAAACGCCAGGCCCAGGATGCCCTGTTTATCGCACTGCTGTGTTGCGCCTTCTCCATACTGGTCTTTGAGTTTTCCATCGATTTGCTTACAGGCAGACTCTTCCCTGGTTCCAGGATTCTGCTCTATTTCGTCGTGTTGTGTCTGTATATGGGCAACCCCGTCCTAGGAGCCCTCTATCTGCTCTATCTGGACCAACTTCGTAACCGCTGGGTAAGAATTCCCCATAAGCTACTCTTGTTTGCCTTTGGACCGACGCTCATATGTCTGGTCCTTTGTCTCCTTAGCCTCTCCAATGGCCAGATTTTTTCTGTGGATGCGGTGGGTGTGTATCATAGGGGTCCATACTTTTACCTGATTACCCTCATTGCGTACGCCTCCATGTCCATGGGTTTTGGCTACTCCCTTTTTTTCAGGAAGAGTTTCAGCGATCACGACTTCTCCCTGTTTCTGTTCTTCCCTTTTCCCATCATCATTGGTTCTCTCATGCAGCTCTTCTTTGAAGGCCTTGAGGTGGCTGGGATAAGCATGGTCCTTACCCTGTTGGTCGTCTTCTTGCACATGCAGAATTCCCATGCAAACAAGGACTACCTTACCTTGCTGTACAATCGCAACCTTTGCGAACAGTATCTGCACTACCTCATCCATCACAGAAAGGGGGACAAGCGCATCTGTGGAATCTTGATGGATATCAATCACTTCAAGATGGTCAACGACACCTATGGCCACGAGTATGGCGACAAGGCCCTACGGCTCTTATCTCAGCTGTTGGTAGCGTGTTTCAAGGATCATTGGTTCATAGGTCGATATGGAGGGGATGAGTTCCTCCTTATCGGTGATGGGCTCACCTTCTTGCAAATGGAGAGCTCCCTGGCCAACTTTGAAGAGAAGCTCGCTCAATTCAATGCCAAAAAGCTCTTGCCCTTTGCCGTAAGTCTCTGTATGGGAACTGGTTTCTATGATACATTGGATACGGCGGATGCCCCTTCGTTCATCAAGATGCTCGACAGCCGGATGTACGAGGCAAAACGAGTGCACCATGCAAAACTAGGGCAGGGGGATCACTTTCCTGGCTAATCAGTGCATGCCAAAAATCGTGATAGCTACATTTTTCTGAAGGAACCCACAATTTTCCCAAAGTTTTCATATACATGTTGATATTTCGTTACCAACAGTACAACAAGTATCGATTCTCTCATATTTTTCCCTTGTTTTTGGGAAATACCTTTTGCAAACCCCAACTTACCTCATATACTGAAGCAGCATTCTCTCCTTGGAGGAAACCTTGCCTATAATGTATTACATCCAAAACTCGATCATAGGCATTATCCTGGTCTCCACCATGCTTTTTTATATACTGGGGCAGGGTGGGCGACGCCAGGCCCAGGACTCCCTGTTTGTTGCACTGTTGGTTTCAACCCTCTTGATCATCGTGCTGGAATTCTCTGTTGACCTGTTTACTGGAAGGACCTTCATCGGTTCACGAGCCATCCTTACCGTTGCAACCTTTCTGTTCTACACCGTCAACCCCATCCCTGGGGCCCTCTATCTGCTCTATCTTGACCAGCTTCATAGGCGGTGGGTAAAGATTCCCCGAGGTATTGGTTTGCTGGCCTTTACCCCATCATTCCTGGCCCTGGTCCTGAGTTTTCTGAGCCTCTTTTCCGGTCTTGCCTTTTCGATAGACGCCAACAACCTCTATCATAGAGGCCCGCTTTTTTTCCTTGTCATCATATTTGACCTTGTCTGCATGTTTATGGGCTTTGCCTATCTGCTCATCTTCCGCAGTAGTTTCAAGGGGAAGAATTTTTCCCTGTTCGTATTTTTTCCCATCCCTATCCTGGTGGGAGCGCTCTTGCAGATGAATTTTTATGGAGTGGAGGTGGCTGGCATAAGCCTCGCCCTCACCTTACTGGTTGCGTTTCTGCAGATGCAAAACCTGCAGGCCAACAAGGATTACCTTACCTTGCTCTACAATCGCAGCCTCAGTGAGCAATACCTGTCCCATCTTATCCTCCACAGGAAGCCTGCAAAGCAACTGGGAGGCCTGTTGATGGACATCAACAGCTTCAAACAGGTCAACGATCTCCACGGGCACGACCTTGGGGACAGGACCTTACGCCATTTTTCCAAATTGCTTGTCGAAAGCTTCAAAGGGGACTGGTTTATCGCCCGCTATGGTGGGGATGAGTTCATTCTCTTCAACCCCAACACCTCAGAACAGGAGATGGCAAAGGACCTTGACCATTTTCGGCAGCAGCTGTCCAATTTCAACCAAAAAGAGCTACTTCCCTTTGCTGTCACCGCCAGTGTAGGTGCCGCCATCTATGCCACGGGTGATGGTCCCTCGTTCATACAGACCCTTGACAATCGTATGTATAGGGACAAGAAGATCTTCCATACCAAGACAAATCTCGATGGGCTGCTACATAGCTGAAGCTGGGGGAAGATGGTCAATCGAGGTTGCTACACTTCATATCTGCTTCTTTGTTCATTATTTGTACCCTTGCTAGTACAAAGAGCAAAAAAATACTATATTGCAGGGTAGAAACGCACAGTAATCATTGGTTTCTTCGGCCTCATGTAGCTCTCTGTTCCCTAGTTGCTGCTACCTTCTGCCTGTCTATCTAGTGAACACAGCTGTTGGGATTCCTAAGAGCAACTAGTATTACTCTGCTTCCTTGTATCCTTGGAGTATACCTATCATGCATAAACACAATCTGTCATTATCGCTTATTTTTCTTCTCTGTCTGTTTGGGTTCCCGCCTCTTGGCGCTGAGGCCATAACGCTCGACACAGCCCTCGATCTTGCCTACTCGAACAACCTCTCCCTACGGATGAACATGATTGACCTCAAGGGTGCCCAACGTGCAGTGGACACCTCCTGGAATCTCTTTTTGCCCAAGGTGAGTGCATCCCTGTCCAACTCTGGAAATACCGGAGTATTTATTACCGACCCCTCCTTCAAAAGTACCACGAGCCTCGGCCTCTCCGTCTCCTTGATGCTCAACCCTGCGGTCAAGGAACAGCTTTCGTCTTCCAAATTGGATTTCACCACCCAAAGCGTTACCCTTGCCCAGGCAAAGGCAACGCTGAAGAGAGATGTCACCAAGTCCTTCTACTATCTGCTTATGGAAAAGGAAAATCTCTTGCTCCAGCAGGCGAATCTTGACCTGGCACAAAAACAGTATGCACAGGTGAAGGAGAAGTACGAGAGTGCTTTCGCCTCGGAGTTGGAACTGCTCTCTGCCCAACTCTCCTATGAATCGCTCAAACCGGCCTTTACCCAAACCAAGAATGCCTATGCCTCGGCCTTGCTCTCCTTCAAGGTGCTCCTGGGCTTGGACCTTGCACAGGATATCCAACTCGACGGGACCGTCCCCTCGATAGGTGATGGCCTGACCCTGGAGAACCTGGAGAACTACCTCCAGCAGAACTTCTCGCTGAAACTGCTCGACCTGAACCTCTCCTCCTTGCAGAACGCCAAGGACCTGCAGAGCAAGGTCTCCTTGCTGCCAACCCTTAGCCTGAGCAGCTCGTATGGGATCAACTATAGCGAACCTATACCCTTTGGTGCTACAAAACATTGGAGTGATGCCACCCAGTACAATATAACCGTCAGCATCCCCCTCGATGCCCACATAGCGGGGTCGGGAGCACAAGTATCCCTGCAGAAGATGCAGGATTCCATCGACAAGCTCTTCATAACAAGGGAACTGACAAGAAAGCAGCTTTCCCAGGCCCTTGCCTCCCGTGTTGACAACCTCAATGCCATGACCGAACAGCTTGAAGTGGCAAATTTCAATCTGCAGCTTACCGAGAAAGTCTATGGGATGACGATGGCCCAGTACCAGAGTGGGTACACAGGCTACCTTGAGGTAGAGAAGATCCAAGGGGACCTGCTCAAGGCAAAACAGAATATCCTTGGCTTGCAATACCAGTACATTACCGGTTTTGTCGACCTGATGTATGACCTGAACATCGATACGAATACACTAGAGAAGGAGCTGTAACCACCATGGGTGAACACACCACTACCAATAAGAAGAAAAAAGCTGGGCTCGTTGTCCTGCTTGTCCTGATCGTAGCCGCTGTTGCGGTCATAATCCTCAACCCCTTTGCCAACCTCAAGAAGCTGAACCCCTTGGCCAAGGATGGCACCGAAACAGCCGAGAAGGTTGCCATCGCAGTGAAGGTCCAGCCTGTACTACGTGCCGACCTGCAGAACTACATCCTGGGCAATGGCAATGTCATCGACCCCAAGGCCCTGGATGTCTACCCTGAGGTCGTGGGCAAGCTCACCTATCTCAACGCAAAGGTGGGGGACAAGGTCGAGAAGGGTGTTCTCCTTGCCAAGATCGACCCCTCAAGGGCTGGGGTTGTCTACAAGGAGAGCGAGGTGCTCGCTCCTGCAGACGGAACGGTCCTGGCAGTCAACTATGCAAACGGAGCCTCTGTCTCCTCCCAAGGTCCGCTAGTGCGCATTGGCATGCTCCAGGCCCTTGAGGTGGAGATGGACATAGCCGAGAGGTATGTCGGCAGTGTCGTGCTCGGAACCGAGGCGATGGCTACCTTCAAGGCATTTCCCGACAGAGCTTTCCTTGGAAAGGTGGTACGTCTGAGCCCGGTGCTCAATCCGACCAGCAGGACCCTGGAGATAGGGATCCAGCTCGAGGACCCCGACCATCTGGTGAAGAGCGGGATGTTCCCGACCATTACCATCCTTACCGAAAAGCTTGAAGGGGTGCTTGTCGTATCCCGCAACAGCGTGCTCTACGAAGGAAACCAACCCTATGTCTATATAGTAGGGAAGAGTGGCCTCTCTGAGCGAAAGAACATCAAGGTAGGCCTGGTTGTGGACGACAAGGCCGAGGTGTTGGATGGTTTGAAAGAAAAAGACCAGGTCATTGTGCAAGGACAGACTCTCCTCACTGAAGGTACTTCTGTCCGGATAGTAAAATAGGTATACCATATGAGCATAACTGATACCGTAGTACGAAGACCAACCACCATCATAGTAATCTATACACTGCTTACCGTGCTGGCCTTGGTTGTATTTCCCAATCTCGCAGTAGAGCTGTTTCCTGAGATGGACCTACCCATGGTGGTCATCTATTCGTCCTACACAGGGGCGAGTCCTGAGACCATGGAGGCACGGGTTACCAAGAACCTTGAATCTGCTGTCTCCAATGTCGGTGGCATCAAGGCCATCAACTCAACCTCATCCGAAGGCTTCAGCATGGTGATGCTGCAGTTCAACTATGGCACCGACCTGGACAAGGCAAGCCAGTCGATAAACGACAACCTGAACCTCTACGCCGATGCCTTTCCCGATGAGGCCTCAACGCCAACCATCTTCAAGATCAACACCAACATGATGCCCATCATGAATATTGCAGTCATCGGGGCGGAGGGACAGGACGCCAATGAGTTGCGCTCCATTGCAAAGGAGAAGATCCAGGCCAAACTGGAACGGGTTGGGGGAGTCTCCTCCACCACGATCAATGGCGGCCAGGACAACTACATCCAGGTGGCGGTTGAACAGAACAGGCTTGAAGCCTATTCGATCACCCTCTCCCAGGTGGCAAGGGCCCTCAATCCCCAGAACTACCAGATAGGCTCGGGTTCCATCACCGAAGGGGGGGTCTCATACCTATTGCGTACCGATGCCCAGCTCACCACCCTTGAGGACATCGGGGATGTGCTCGTAGCATCCTTTCCCAAGTACAACGCCTCAGGCGTGGTGGCATCCACCCTTACCGTACGGCTCAAGGACATTGCAGACATCTCCTATGCCTACAAGGATGCCTCCTCCAAGGTATTCATCAATGGGGAGAGTGGGGTATACCTCTCTGTCTCCAAGGAGTCCGATGCCAACAGCGTGCAGGTTGCCAAGGATATCTACAAGGTCATCAATGAACTGAACAAGGAACTCCCCAAGGGTGTGAGCCTCTATGTGACCATCGACACCACCACCATGATCGACTCGACCATTGCAACGGTCTACCAGTCGCTCTTGTATGGTGTCATCCTGGTCATGATCGTCCTGTTCATCTTCCTCAGAAGCCTCAAGTCGACATTCATCATCGGCCTCTCCATCCCGGTCTCCATGCTCGTCACCATCCTGGTGATGTTCTTCATGGGATATTCACTCAACCTCATGACCCTCTCCGGCCTGATACTAGGCCTTGGCATGACAGTTGACTGCTCGATCGTCGTACTTGAGAACATCTTCCGGTACCGTGAAAGGGGATCGAAACTCCAGACTGCAGCCCTGTTGGGCACCAAGGAGATGATTGTAGCCATAACGGCATCAACTCTGACGACAGTCTGTGTATTTGTCCCTATCGTGCTGCTGAGGAGCAACCTGGAGATGCTTGGTGAGATGCTCACCCCAATGGCAGCCACCATCATCATATCCCTCATCTCCTCCCTGGTGGTCTCCATCACCCTCATCCCGGTGCTTACCAGCTCCTACGTCAAGGTCTATACCCGAAAGCAGAAGCCTTTGAAGGTAGGCATCCTGCGCAAGATGGATGATGGCATGGAAGGGGCTTTTCAGGCTCTCGATAGGGGCTACAAGCGTATTTTGGCCTCTCTTCTCGACCACAAATGGCTCAGTACCCTTCTGGTTGTCCTCATCATGGTCATCACCGTCCAGGCATTCTCTGCCATGCATACGACCCTCTATCCCCAGATGACCGAGAGTTCGGTCTCCCTGACCGTAACCCTTCCTGTGGGGTCGACCCTGGAGTCCACGGAATCCATCCTCAGGGACCTTGAACTGAAGGCAAAGGAGGAGATCAAGGGGTACAAGGACATCATCGTGACCGTTGGAGGTGGAGGCATCTTCGGCAATGGCAGCTCCAACAGTGGTACGCTGCAGATCTCCCTACCTGAGAGTGACAAGCAGATCGACACCATGTTTGATGTCCAGGAGAAGCTCAGGTCCTATTTCAACGACTATCCTGCAGCATCATTCTCGTTCTCGACAGTCTCCATGGGATTGGGCAATGCCAACCCGGTTGATGTCATCATCAAGAGCGACAACCTGGAACTGGCGTTTGCAACGGCTGATCAGGTACAGGCCCTGATAGCTGCCAACCTCCCCGGTGTCACCGAACCAAGGACCGACTTTTCCAAGGGCCTGCCCCAGCTTGAGGTGCAGATCGACCGGGAAAGGGCCTACTCCTATGGCCTTACCATGCAGGGCATAGCCACTGAGATCAGCAACAGTGTCAGCGGCATCACGGCAACCCAGCTGAAGACCAACGGGACCGACACCAACGTGATGGTCATGCTGGCATCCAAGGATCGTGCAAGCGAGATGGACCTGGAGAGAATCTTTGTCCAGAACTCCTTTGGGCAGAAGATTTCCCTGGCAAACCTTGCAACGATTACCCGTTCCACCGGCCCTGTCTCCATCACCCGTGAGGATGAGATCCGCACCGTGCATGTCATCGGTGGCTTGGCAGATGGATACGCCTCCTCGGCTGTCGAGAAGGAGATCAAGGCCCTCATAGCCGAGAACATGGTCCTCAGCGACGAGGTGTACATCGAGTACGGTGGAGACTTTGCAGATATGGCAGCCATGGCAAAGCAGGTGGTCATCATCCTCCTGCTGGCAGTGGTGCTGGTATTTGGGGTCATGGCAAGCCTGTTCGAGTCCTTCAAGAACCCGTTCATCATCCTGCTCTCCATCCCCCTGATGGCTGTAGGTGTCGTCGGGATCTACCTGATAACAGGAGAGACCTTCAGCCTTATTTCGGCGATCGGGGTCGTCATCCTTGCAGGCATTGTAGTCAACAACGGCATCGTCCTTGTCGACTACACCAACCTGCTGAGAAAGCGTGGCATGGACCTGCGCAGCGCCTGCCTTGAGGCTGGGGGAAACCGGCTTAAGCCGATTCTGATGACCAGCCTCACCACGATCTTCGGCATGATCCCCCTGGCGTTCTTCGGAGGCCAGGGAGCGGAACAGATCCAGCCTTTGGGGCAGACGATCGTAGGAGGGATGGCCATCAGCACCCTGATGACCATATTCTTCACCCCAGTGCTCTACGCCCTGTTCAACAAGGATAAGAGCAAGCTTGACATTGAGAGCATCGAAACATTCGTAGAAGGAGATCTTTCATGAAAAGGGTAGAGATCATCGCAGCCCAAGCCATCCAGGACGACCTTCTGGATGCCTTGGCCCACTATAAGGTTCCCATGCACTACACCATCATCCCCACAGTCCATGGCAGGGGCTCGACAACTCCCAAGCTTGGCAACGATGTATGGCCTGAGGAGAATTTCATCCTGCTCATCTACTGTGAGCAAGAGGTACTCGAAAGCATTGAACAGGCCATCGTCCTGGTAAAGAAGAAATACGACCATGAAGGCATCGGATACTTTGTGATGTAGAGTGTTCTCCTTTGCTTGCATGAAACATTTCATGCCAAGATAAAGTGCCGAGGACAAGATACTGACAAAGAACAAGATAGCGACCAAGAAAAAAACACCATGCAGAGAGCTCCTTGAGGGAAACCTTGGGGAGCTCTCTGCATGCTTCTGCCCAAAGGGGTGTGTCTGACCCTGATCCCTTACTGAGGCGAAGCTCAGGTTGCCAGGGTTGCTCTGCACTTCTGGACAAAATCAACGGAAAGCTTGCCATGCAAGGTTTTTTCAAGCCATCGCCTCTGGCATTTCCCTCCCTTTCCAGCTATGGTTGCTTCAGAAAGAGGGCAGAGTTACATGAATACATTTTTCCTTAGGTTGCTGAGGTTGTTCTTTGGATTGTTTCTCTATGCAGTGGGAATCATCCTGACCATGAAGGGCAATATCGGCTATGCCCCATGGGAGGTCTTCCATGCAGGCCTTGCCAAGGTCCTGGGCATGCAGATAGGCACCGTATCCATCCTTGTGGGGTTGGCCATCTGTGGGATCGTCCTGCTCTCTGGTGAGAAGCTTGGCCTGGGAACCCTTTGCAACATGGTCTTTGTCGGACTGTTCATGAATTTGCTGCTCGGCCTGGACTTCATCCCCAAACAGGACACGTTCTTGCTCGGGGCTCTGCAGATGATAGCAGGGCTGTTTGTCATCTCCTTTGCCACCTACCACTACATCTCCTCGGGGTTTGGTGCTGGTCCCAGGGACAGCCTCATGGTAGTCCTTACCCGCAAGACCAAGCTGTCGGTAGGGGTCTGCCGTAGCGGCATGGAGATCCTTGTCGTCACCATTGGAGCCTTCCTGGGAGGCCTTGTAGGGCTTGGGACCCTGCTTGCGGCCGTTGCCATCGGATTTTGCATACAGCTTACCTTTAAGGTTCTCCATTTTGACCCAACCAAGGTGGTGCACGAGACCTTTTTCGATACCTTCAGGAATCTTTCCAAGGTAAAGGTAATACAACAGCCCCCCTTGTCCTAAGGGAGGCTGTCAGAAAGGACGCTAGTCTTTTGTGGTTCTCTAGCCCATAATCTCTTTGCCCAACTCCTCGATGAGAAGCAACAGCTCATCAAGCTTGTCATGGGTCAAGAGCGGGTTGAGCAGGGTGAACTTGAGGAAGGTCTTGTTTTCATAGACCGTCTGGCCTATGACCACACCCTTGCTGTGGAGCAGGAGACGCCGGACCTTCTTGTTGACCTCACAGGTAGCCTGCAGCCTGAATACCACCGAGCTTATCTCAGGTTCGATGGCAACCTCAAAGGCGCTGTTCTTCTTCAGCTGGCCATAGAGGTAGGCAGCATTCTCGATGCAGGTGTCGATGATCGAGGCATACCCATCCTGGCCACGGACGAGAAACGATACCCACACCTTCAGGGCATCGAAACGCCTGGTTGTCTGCATCGATTTTCCGACGAGGTTGGTGTAGCCATCCTCTTCGTCCTCTTCCCGGTTCAGATAGTCTGCATGGAGGGAGAAGGCCTCAAGGTTTTTTCCATCCCTGACCAAAAAGGCACCACAGCTGATGGGAAGCAAAAACATCTTGTGGAAGTCCACGGTTATCGAATCACACTCTGCGATGGGCCCGAGGCGATGGGCATACTGGGTGGAAAGCTGTACACCACTGCCATAGGCCGCATCGGCATGCAGCCAGAGCTTGTGCCTCTTGCAGATGGCACTCAGTGCATGCACAGGGTCAATGCTGCCATAGTCGGTGGTACCAAGCGTTGCGACGACACAGAAGGGCAACAGGCCCGCTTCCTTGTCCAGCAGGATGAGAGCTTCCAGGGCCTCGCTATCCATCCTGCACTCCTTGTCTACCGGGACCTTCCTTACCGCATCGTAGCCAAGGCCAAGAAGGTGGGCGCTCTTCTCCATGGAGAAGTGTGACACCTCCGAGGTGTAGATACGCAGCTTGCTATAGGAGGGTGGCAGACCCAACTTCTTTACATCATGCTTGAGGGCCTTGCTGCAGTACCAATCGCGGGCCAGGGTAAGGCCGCTGAGATTGGACTGGCTTCCCCCGGAGGTGAAGATGCCATCGCTCTCCATCGGGTAGCCGTAGAGCGAGCAGAGAAACCTCGTTACCTGCAACTCCACCTCGGTAGCTATGGGAGACTGGTCCCATGAGTCCATCGATTGGTTGAAGGTGGAGATGATCAGCTCGCTGCAGATGCTTTCCAGAAGGGCAGGGCTATGCAGGTGTGCAAGGTAGTCGGTGCTGGTGGTTCTCAGAAAGTTGGGCAGGATCACACTCTCAAGTTCTTGCAGGACCTGGTCGAAACCAAGACCTGCAGGGGGGAGGAGGGTAGGCCTCTCTATCAGGGCCTGCAGTTCCTGCGGGCTCTTTCCACCATAGGCCCTATCGTCGGCAATGGCATCGAGGATGGCCTTGACGGTCGCCTCAACCATTGCCCGGTAGGACTCTTTGGTTGTCTCTTCATGAGTAAGGAAATAGGGCATGGCCAGTTCATCGTTCATCGGCTTCTACCTGGCGGATGGCTCTCTCTAAAGTATCAAGCATGATGGCTATCTCCTCCCGAGAGACGTTCAGGGCACAGAGGCAGCGCATGACCGACCCATATCTACCGCCCTTTTCCATGATGAGCCTATTCTCAAAACAGTGCTTCTGGATCTTGGCGGCAATGGTCCCGCTAGGAGGATAGGAACCGAGGGAGTCAGCCTGGGCGTTGGTATCGACAAACTCGATGCCGATCATCAGGCCCTTGCCCCTGATGTCGCCGATGATGGGCAGCTCTGCCTTGAGTCGGTAGAGCCTCTCTTCGATCAGCTTCCCTTTTGCCTTCACCTCATCAAGGAAATTCTGGGTGCTTACCCGCTTCATCACCACCGTGCCAGCTGCCATGGCAAGCTGGTTGCCACGGAAGGTCCCTGCATGGGCGCCTGATTCCCACAGGTCGAGCTTCTTGTTGTAGATGACGACGCTCATGGGCTGGCTGCCCCCGATGGCTTTGGAGGCGAGGATGACATCAGGGGTGATGTCGGCATACTCGAAGGCAAAGAACCTGCCGCTTCGGCCGATACCACACTGGATCTCATCGACGATCATGGGGATGTCGAGCTCCTGGGTCACCCGCCTGATAGTCTGCAGGAACTTTATAGGTGCAGGAATGACACCGCCCTCTCCCTGTATGGGTTCCAGGATCACCGCTGCAGGTTTGGTTATCCCACTTTCAGGATCCTTGAGGGTCTTCTCGAAAAATGCACAGGCAGCATCGATGCCTGCATCCCCACCTAGACCGAATGGACAGCGGTAGGAGTAGGGGTAGGGGAAGAAATGGACATCGGGCATAAGGCCATTGACTCGGTTCTTTGCGTTGAGGTTGCCGGTGAGGGCAAGGGCTCCGTGGCCCATGCCATGGTAGCCGCCACCAAAGGCGATGATCGATGACCTTCCTGTTGCTGTCTTGCAAAGCTTGATGGCTGCATCGACGGCATCGGTTCCGGAGGGACTGCAAAATTGGATTCTTCCGTTGGTTTGCAGTTCTTCAGGAAGGAGGGAGAGTATGGTCTGGACAAATGTGTCTTTCGTTGGGGTTGTCAGGTCTAGGGTATGTAAGGGGGCTTCTGAGGTGATGAGATCGACCATGGCCTGGTTGACTTCTGCATCGTTGTGCCCAAGGGCCAGTGTTCCGGCTCCGCAGAGGAAATCCAGATAGGAGTTTCCTTCCACATCCTCAATCCAGGAACCTTTTGCTTTTTTGATCGCGATAGGGAATTTTCTAGGATAGCTTCTTGCGTTTGATTCAGTTTCGTTTTGACGGTCGAGGTAGGTTTTGTTGCTAAGTAAGTTCAAGGTTTCGTTCATCACCCTCTGTCCTTTCTAGTCCATGTTGAATTTTTGTACCAAAATAAGGTTTTGGCCCTTTTTTTATTAAGTGTTTCCCAGAAGGGTGAGCCTCTGGTTTTTGCTTTTGCGCATAAACGAACCGTCCATGCGCGAGAAAAGATGTTATCAACTTATGGGGGGTTTTACCAGCCATAGGCTACTGATTTGCTTGAAATACTGGTGGTATGGAATTGTTTCAAAACATTTCAGGAAAATTATATGGGAAGTGGTAGACATCCTTAAGTAATTAGTGTATTAGTTAGCTAGTTCACTAATGTATTCAAGGAGGCATCAATGGCCAATGAACTAGAATCGACAAATTCGGCTATCCAAGTGGCCGTATCCGTCAAGGATGAAGTCATACACATGCAGGATATTGGCTTCTCATATGGGAGGAAACCCCTGTTCAACCACCTCAATCTCAGCGTCATGCGTGGAAACATCTACGGCCTGCTGGGAAAGAACGGTTCGGGCAAGACAACCCTGCTCAAGCTGCTCTCTGGGCAGCTGTTCCCCTCAGAAGGGTATACCTCGGCATTGGGATTTGACCCAGTCGAGCGCAAGCCCCCCATGCTCAGTGAGATTTTCTACCTTCCTGAGGAGTTCCCCCTGCCGAAGATGAAGGCAAAGGAGTATCTGGCGATGCGTTCGGTCTTCTATCCCAGGTTCGACCATACGATGTTTGCCCAGTTCTGCAAGGATTTTTCCTTGGACATGCAGCAGAACCTCAGCGAGATGTCCCTTGGCCAGAAGAAAAAGCTGTTGCTTGCCTTTGGCCTTGCATCCAATACGGCACTGCTTATCCTCGATGAACCTACCAATGGCCTGGACATCCCCTCCAAACGGCAGTTTCGCCAGACGGTCGCTTCTGCAATGACTGAGGATAGGACCTTCATCATCTCCACCCACCAGGTGCGGGACATGGAGAACCTGATCGACCCCCTGATCATCCTCAATGATGGTGCCATCATATTCAATGACACGGTTGACTCGGTCAATGACAGGTTTGTCATGGCGCTGGTCTCCAGTGACCCAGGCCCTGAGAAAGGGATCGTCTACAAGGAGAAGGTCCTGGGTGGATGGATGGTTTTGAAGGAACGGGAAGAGGGTGAAGAGGTACAGGGCCAACCTCTGGACCTTGAGACCCTGTTCAATGTGGTGGTAGAGAATCCTACCCTGATGGCAGGAGGTGCACGATGATGAAGCGATTTGGTTTGTTGGTAAACCGTGAGGTACAGACAGGGAAACGGGACCTGAGCATCTATGCCCTCACGATATTCCTGGTCTTGTTTGCAAGTGAAACGATCAATTCCTTTGTTGCACAGTACTCCCGGATGGGGTTTGCTCCAGCGGTCTATGACGGTCTGTTCTCTAACTTCCTGTTCATCGGAGGCTTCATCATTACCAGCCTCTCGTTTGCCAGTGACATGTTCAGCAAGAATGGCCAGCACGAGTGGCTGATGCTTCCTGCAACCTCGTTTGAGAAATTTATGGCAAAAGGGGTGCTCTCAGCCTTTGTCTACCCGATCGCCATTATTCTCTTGTTCTTTTTGACTTCGGTGGTTACTGAGCCTATCCAACTGCTCTTCTTTGGCAATCCTGTGACCTTGTTCAACCCCTTTACGGGTGGGTTGGGATCGCAGCTGGCTTCGTACTGGGTATGGCAGTCTGTATTCCTCCTGGGAGCCACCTATTTCCACAAGGGCCACTTCTTCAAGACGGTCCTCTCCATTGGAGGTATCGGCATTGCCCTTGCCACCCTTGGACTCCTGTTTGTGAAGATCATCTTTTCCCTCAAGTATGGCTCCTCGCTGAGGACCTTTGATGTGGTCTTCTCCTTTGACCGGTTCCTGCTTGACCCGGCTTCTGGAGCCATAGGGGCCTTCAGGGCATTGGGCAAGATTCTCTACTATGTCGCACTTCCCATCTTCTGCTGGGTCACGGCGTACTTTAGGGTTGAGGAGGTCCAGGCAACAGATGCAGTTTAACAACAGTTCACCAATCTATGTACAGATAACACAGTACATTCATGACCTTATCATCAACACAGCTTGGGTTGAGGAGGAGAGGATCCCATCGGTTCGCGATATGGCGATGCAGTTGGAGGTCAATCCCAATACGGTCATCAGGGCGTACTCGATCCTCCAGGATGAAGGTATCCTGGAAAACCAACGAGGCATCGGGTACTTTACCGCAAAGGATGCCCGGACCCTGGTCCTCAAGAAGAAACGGGAGCAGTTCATACGACGGGAGCTCCCAAACCTCTTTGCATCGATGAGGACACTGGGCATCACGCTAGAGGATATAGAGACCTATTTCCTGTTATTCAAAAAGGAGCAGAACGATCATGAAATCGAATCATAAGAAGAGCAATAGGATGCTTGTCGTCGGGGCCATCTTCCTGGTGGTCTACCTGCTGGCAAGTGTGGTTTTTGGTTCCTTCATGCTTGACCAGCGTGTGACGAACAACTCGCTGAACAGGTCTGTGACCTACTCCTCCTTCTCTGTGAGGCATGGGTTCTAGGTAGATACACTTGCATGTAGTCAGTTTTTTCTTCTCCATACGTATCTCTTCGCATCGTACTTTTCGGCGTATCTCTTTCGGGAGATACGCCGATTTTCTCTAGGGCAGGGAGTGAGGGGTTCGCCCAGGACACCAGGTACTGGATACCGATAGGGTAGGCTCGGTATTATGGTATTTCAGGGTATGGTACATTGCTAACAGAATTCCTTTCTGCTACTGTTTGGCAAGTGGGCAGAAGAATCATGGCTACCAATTCCCAGGAGAGGTCCACCACCATACAGACCTATTGGAAACGAGCGAAGCCCCTGCTTATCGTGGCGATCCTTACAGGGGCTCTCCTCCTTTTGTACAGGCAGCTGAGAACCTACCACTACCATGACCTGGTCCCTCAGGTGAAGGCCTACCCACGTTGGACGATCGCCTTGGCCTTGGCCATAACTGCCTGCAACTATTTCATCCTGACCTTCTATGATGTGTTGGCGATGAGGTACATCAAAAAGTCCCTTCCTCACCGCAATGTTGCCCTCGCTTCCTTTATGAGCTATGTATTCAGCTACAACATCGGCCTCTCCCTTTTCGGGTCGAGTACCATCCGCTACCGTTTCTACGCCTCCTGGAAGCTCGATGGCAACGACATAGCAAGGATTATTGCCTTTTGTGTCACGACCTTCTGGATAGGGCTGGCAACCATGGGAGGTATCTCCCTGGCCCTTACCCCGACATAGCTATCCATGTTCCCCAAATTCGGCATCTGGACGAATCTCCTTGGTGTTGCCATGGTCCTGATGGTGGTCCTCTACTGTGTTGCCTGCTTCAGGAACAGGCAAACCTTGCATTTCAAGGCTTTTTCCATCGGCTTTCCACCACCGAGGATTGCCCTACAGCAAATCCTGGTATCCTCCCTTGATTGGGTCCTGGCCGCTTGTGTCCTGTATGTCCTGCTGCCTTTGGGTAGGCCCTCATTCCTCTCTTTTTTGGGAATCTTTGTCATCGCTCAGCTGGCAGGGGCTACCAGCCATATCCCGGGGGCCCTGGGTGTCTTCGACTCGCTCATCATGGTGCCATCCCGTTCACTGTTCACCAGGCACTCTGCACTTATCGCCCCGACTTCAATCATCCAATGGTCGGTTTCTGTTGCCACCGTCCTGGTAGCCGTCCTTTGGCTCGGCTTCTTTTCCTATAAGCATGTACAGTATTCAAACGAGTTCTGGTGGACCTTTGCCCTGTAAAAGGATGCTCCGCGTTTTTTGCGGGCAAGCTTGGGTATAGGGATCATGTCCCTGGTGATCTCCCTACGGGTCCTGCTCTCCTCAGTGCCACACATGGACCATGTGACCCTGGAAGAGTGCAAAGAGAGTATCCTATCCATCCTGGCGGCCTCGCCACGGTCGGAGGCAAACCTTGCTTTGCTTGGGGATAAGTACTTCTTCTTCGATGAAGCCAGAACGGCCTTCCTCATGTACGGGGAAAGCGGGAGATCCCTTGTGGTAATGGGCGACCCGGTCGGGAGGGAGGCGTCCTTCCAGAACCTGGTCTGGTCCTTTTATGAGAAAACCCGAAAGCAGGGGGCCAGGATCGTCTGGTATGAGATCTCCTCAGCCTACCTGCCGGTCTTCATAGAACTTGGCATGCATATTTTCAAGATAGGGGAGAAGGCCCTGGTAGATCTCGCTTCCTTTTCCCTGGAAGGGGGTAAGGCAAAGAACCTCAGGCCTCCCCGCAACAAACTGATAAAGGAAGGGTACACCTTCTCCGTCCTGGAACCAGAAAAGATCGAGCCCTATCTGGATGAGATTGAAGCGGTATCGAACCGGTGGCTACAGGAGAAGAACTCCAAGGAGAAGGGGTTCTCCCTTGGGTATTTCAGCAGGGAGTACCTCAGGCATTTCCCTTGCGCTGTGGTGATGCATGAGGGCAAGATCACAGCCTTTTCCAACCTCTGGACAAGTGGGGACAAGGGTGAGCTCTCTGTAGACCTCATGCGCTACCGCAAGGAAGCTCCAAGTGGGACCATGGAGTATCTCTTTATTGAAATCATGCTCTGGGGGAAAGGCCAGGGCTACCGCTTCTTCAACCTGGGTATGGCACCCATGTCCGGCATCGAGGCTGGGGAAGGGACCCCTCTGTGGAACAAGAGTGTGAACTTCATCTTCCAGAACGGTGAAGGGATCTACAATTTCCAGGGGCTGAAGGCCTTCAAGAACAAGTTCAACCCAGAGTGGGAACCCCAGTACATTGCACTGCCTGCCTCGTTGGGCAACTCCATGCTTCCTGTCATCGGGGCCGATATAGCTCTGTTGGTCAGGCGGGGTAGGCCCCTGCCTGCCGGTAAGGAAAGAGTGGAGACAAAGGCATAGCGGATGGATGTCCAGCATGGTGCGGCGTATCTCCCTCTATCGGGAAATACGCCGTTTCTGTCTGATAGTGACTGCAGGTAATAAATAATAACTTATTGTTTTAATAGGAGTTAAAGGAGATATAAAGTTTTTTTCTTTTTTCTTGACTTGTATACAACTTTGTATAAAATGACTTGTGGGTAGTTCTTTTCCAGGGTGTGGTGAAGGAGTGCTCCGATGAAACGTGTTACCGTAAAGAGGGACATGTACGTTGACTCTGTTGTCTTGATGCTTACCAGTAGGGACCTAGAAAACCATCCACAAGTTGGAGCTGCCACCGTTGCCATGGGTACGGCCATGAACGTGCAACTGCTCCTGGACCAGGGCTTTCCCGCCTCTGACCTCAAGGATGTGGCTCCCTCTGACCTTGTGATGGCCATCTCCTGCAAAGAGGGTGAATTCGATACCATTGTTGCCTTTGCAAACCAGTTGCTAGCTGGGAAGAGAGGCTCAAGTTCGTCCACCGGGCAAGAGCAATCGTTCAGAACCATTGAAGATGCATTCTCTTCCAATCCAGACTCCAACCTTGTCATCATATCAGCGCCAGGCATCTATGCAGCCCAACAAGCCCGTAAGGCTTTGAACAAGGGCCTGCATGTCATGCTATTTAGCGACAACGTCTCCCTTGAGGATGAGATCGCCCTCAAGCAACAGGGCCTTAGGGATGGCCTGTTGGTCATGGGACCCGATTGCGGTACAGCCATCATCGCTGGAAAACCACTCTGCTTTGCAAATGTGGTATCCCCAGGATCCATAGGAGTGGTTGCTGCCTCCGGTACCGGTCTGCAGGAGGTAACCTCCCTGATCGACCGCTTTGGCGGTGGCATCAGCCAGGCCATAGGGACCGGTGGCAGGGACCTGAAGAACAGGAAGGTCGGCGGGGCAATGATGAGCCTCGGCATAGCTGCCCTTGCACAGGACCCTGCAACCAAGGTCATCGTCGTTGTATCGAAACCCCCTGCCGTCGAGGTTGTCAAACCCATCCTCTCCTCCCTGGCTTCCAGCGGAAAACCCTCTGTCGTGCATTTCATTGGCTCTGACCCTTCGGCCTTCCCCCACTACCCATCCATACACTGGGCAAGCAACCTTGAGGAGGCGGCGAGGCTTGCACTCTCCCTCTCTGGCAGTGCACTGCCACCGCATGAACACCATGACAGTTGGCCCTTTGACCTTGACCATGAGACGATCGATGCCATGGTGGGACGGGAGTCCTCTTCGTTCCTTCCAGATCAGAAATACCTTCGCGGCTACTATACTGGCGGTACCCTTGCAGACGAAACCTGGCTGGCCCTGGATGATATCCCCGGGGGAGTGTGGTCAAACAACCATACCAACCCTGCCCGTGTTCCCAATGACCCCCATGTTTCTGTCGGCAACTCTGTCATTGACCTCGGCGACGACGTCTTTACGGTTGGCAGGCCCCATCCCATGATCGACCCCAGCACGAGGGTGGACCGGATCATGGCCGAGGCCGACGATCCTGGCATAGCGATCATGCTGGTCGACTGTGTCCTCGGCTACGGCTCTTGTGACGACCCTGCAGGCTCTCTTCTCCCTGTCCTTGCCAAGGCAAAGGAGAACGCTGTGAACAGAGGTGGCTACCTCTCTGTCATAGCCTCCGTTACGGGCACCAAGGGCGATCCCCAGGGCTTTGATGCACAGGTCAGAAAACTGGAGGAGGCCGGGGTAGTGGTCATGGGTTCAAACTACCAGGCGGTCCAACTGGCTAAGAGGATACTCCTCAGGGAATCTGGTCCGGGAAAAGCGAAGGTGCCTGCAGAAAAGACATCTGCAAGAGAAGAAGGCCCATCAGGTGTTGCCCCTCTTCCTCAGGTGGATTCAATCCTTTCCCTCTTCAAGGAGGTGCATGCCATAAACTTGGGCCTGCAAAGCTTTGCCACCAACCTAGAGGCCTGCTCCAGCCACGCCATCCAGCTCGACTGGCGCCCGCCAGCTGGGGGAAACCCCGCGTTGGTCAAGGCCCTTTCCTGCCTTGATGCACTTCCGTTGGTGGCGAAGGCCAATGCAACGGCTGTGGAGAGGGTCCTCCAGGGCAAGCCTATCCTGCTGGGGATCGGCAAGGCACTCGATTTCATCCCCGGGATGCGGGAGAACCTTGTCCTGCATGCAGGGCCTCCCATCACCTGGGAGAGGATGTGCGGCCCCATGAGAGGGGCGGTCATTGGGGCCCTGATCTACGAGAACAAGGCAAAGAATCCTGAGGAGGCAGCAACCCTTGCCGCATCGGGGGCGATTGACTTTGAGCCTTGCCACCATCATAGCTGTGTAGGCCCGATGGCAGGCATCATAACGGCAAGCATGCCGGTCTGGATCCTTGAGAATGCAACCTTTGGGAACAAGGCCTATGCAACCCTCAATGAGGGGCTTGGCAAGGTACTGCGCTATGGCGCCTTCTCGCTCGAAGTGTTGGACAGGCTCCGATGGATTGAGAGGACACTTGCCCCCACCCTTCAGGAGGCGATCGTGCTCCACGGCCCGATAGACATGCGCAGCATCATAGTCCAGGCCCTGCAGATGGGGGATGAGTGCCATAACCGCAACAGGGCAGGAACCTCGCTGGTGATCCGCGAACTGGCTCCATCGCTAGTGATGCTCTCCGAGAAGAAGGAGGACCTGGCAAAAGTATTCTCCTTCATGCACGCAAACGACCACTTCTTCCTCAACCTCTCCATGCCAGCGGCAAAGTGCACGATGGATGCAGCGTGCGACATCAAAGGCAGTACCCTCATCACGGCCATGGCCAGAAATGGCACCGACTTCGGCATCAGGCTCTCCGGCATGGGCTCGCGTTGGTTTACCGCCCCTGCCTCCATGGTCGAAGGGCTCTACCTGCCCGGCTTCAAGGCAGAGGATGCAGCACCTGACATCGGCGACTCGGTCATCACCGAGACCGCAGGCTATGGTGGCTTTGCGATGGCAGCCTCCCCTGCGATCGTGAAGTTCGTCGGTGGCTCGCCAGAGGATGCCATCCTCTACACCAAGCGGATGTACTCGATAACCCTGGCGGAGAACCGTGAATACCGCATCCCGATCCTCGACTTCAGGGGAACCCCTACAGGCATCGATGTGCAGAAGGTTGTGGAGACAGGGATCCTTCCTGTCATCAACACCGGCATTGCACATAAGGTGCCCGGGATCGGGATGGTGGGAGCCGGCTTGGTGAAGCCCCCTTCCTCCTGCTTCAATGATGCGCTTTTGGCTTTTGCCGACGAGTATTGCGCCGGTTGATCATGCAGATACAAGGAGATTGCGATGAAAGTAATTGATCTGACCATTCCTTTGGGTATTGGGACTCCACCTTGGCCAACCTACATCCCTTTGCAGGTCCAATATTTCAAACGGCTTGCACCCAACGGTGCCAACGGGCAGGTAGTGACACACTCCAACCATGTAGGGACCCACCTCGATGGGGAGATCCATTTCTATACCCCAGGCAAGGACATTGCCCAGCTGGACATGGATTTCCTGGTGCATGAGGGGGCCATCGTGGACCTCTCCGATGTATGCAGCGACTATGATGTCTACACATCCAAGATGGTTGAGGATCGCGTTGAGGTCAAGGAAGGGGACATCCTCCTGATCCATACCGGTTTTCACCACTATGGCTGGGACCAGCCCTCGGGTGATGAGATCAGGTACATGATCAAGCACCCCGGACCGGACCGTGAGTTTGCCGAGTGGGCGAAGAGGAAGAAACTCCGCTGGATCGGCGTGGACTGCGGAAGCGCAGACCACCCGATGAACACGAAGATCCGTGAATGGATGCCCCGCGAAGCGAAGGAGTGTGACGCCCATTTCAGGAAGAAGTACGGCATGGGTCTTGATGAGTTTTTCACCGATGACAAGTATCAGTTGATGCATATCGAGATGTTCAGCCATGGCATCATCCACGCCGAGTGTGTTGGCGGGGACATAGACCTGTTGCTCAACCAGCGGGCGGTCATCGGCTGCTACCCCTGGAGATTTGTCGATGGGGAGTCCTCCATAGCCAGGATTGTTGCCCATGTAGATGATGATCGCTATGAGGCTCTGATGGCCAAGAAGGCCAAGGCAGAACTTACCCGTTTTGGTGATGTGGCAGGAATCAAGAACGCTTGGTTACATGAAGAGGCGAGAAAGCACTAGTTCTCAAAAAGGAGAGTTATATGGCATTGGATGCAATGGAGAAGACCTTACGTCCTCCAGAGATTCTGCTCAAACCCTATCCACCCAAGGTGATCACCTTGGCATCGGGGGAGAAGATGGTTGTTCGGGAGGCCAGGCGGGAAGAGGTGGGAGCCCTGTTGGGAACCCTCTATCCCCTGTTTGGCGTGGCAAAGGATTTCTATGATATCGTTGCCGTGCGCATGTATGCGGAAATCCTGGGGTGGTATCGCTACCGGGTAGCCAACGAGTTCGTCCTGGTGGGGACCATCAATGGGGTCATCGCTGGCATCGTCACCAGCCGGCACGTTACGCCAAAGCTGGGGATGAGCCTGCATACCATCACCATCAAGCGAGGCCTGCGTGTAGGGGCCCAGCTCTTTGCGGCGAAGATGGAACACCATCTCGATATCCTTGGCGAAGAGGAAGTGTACATCGTTGCAGAGAGCCCGAACGGGTTCAAGCGGTGGATGATCGAGTACCAGCTTGAGGACCGTTCGTCCCAGTTCCCTGAAGTCAGACATGAGTTGGGAGGGGTGCCGACCTTTGTGCTTACCCAGCCCCTGTGGAAAGCAGTGCGTGAGGTGAAGTGTACAGGGTCCAGACCGGTTTCTGAAGAAGACCTCAGGTCCTCTGCAAAGCTGATCATGCCCAGTGATTATCCCCAGATCCCGGGGTTCAAGAGGTAGGCCATGGCTAATGTAGGAATTGTGGGAATCGGACACACGAAATTTGGTAATTCATCAGAGTATGACCTTTCGGATGTGCTCTCCTATGCAGCAACCGACGCACTGATAGATGCTGGATTTCTCGCAAGGAGAAAGGAAGTCGACCAGGTAATCGTAGGCAATATGGCCAGCGGCCTGTTCTGCCACCAGAGTGCTGTCGCCTCCGCGGTGGTTAGCCGCATGGATATGGAGCCTGTTCCTGCCGAACTGGTGGAGAATGGCCCAGCTTCCGGGGCAAGTGCGATCAAGATCGGGTACATGGCCGTAGCATCGGGCATGGCCGACATCGTGCTGGTCGTTGCAGGGGAAATCATGAGAAAGGTCTCCGGTTGGGTGGGTACTGACTATGTCGCTACCATGCTCCATACCGATGCCGAGTACAACATGGGCCTTACCCTCCCGGCATTCGGGGGGATGTTCACCCGCATGTACATGGAACGGTATGGCCTTACCGAGCGGGACCTTGCCTTGTTGGCGGTGAAGAACCATGCCAACGGGGCCAAGAACAAGTATGCCCATATCCAGGCGCCCTGTACCATCGAGGCCATTGCCGATGGTCCTGATGCCTCGGTGGTCAACACCTATGTGGCCGAGCCGCTTCGGATGTACTCGACCTGTCCTGTCAGCGATGGGGCTGCGGCCCTCCTTCTGGTGAACATGGATTCACCCAAGGTAAAGGATTTTCCGAAGAAACCGATCAGGATCGCAGGCATTGCCAGTGCTACCGACACCCATTGTGTCCACAACCGGAAGGACCCGCTCATGCTCAATGCTGTGCGCATCGCAGCTGAGAAGGCCTTTGCGATGGCAAAGCTCAAGCCATCTGACATCTCCTTTGCCGAATTGCACGATGCCTTCTCCATACTGGAGCTGGCGATCAGCGAAGAGGTAGGGTTCTTTGAGCGCGGCAAGAGCTATCTTGCAGTGCGCAAGGGTGAGACCAACCTCGATGGAAGGCTGCCCATCAACACCTCCGGGGGGCTGAAATCCAAGGGCCATCCTGTTGGCGGCACTGGGGTATCCCAGGCTGTCGAGCTGGTAAGGCAGTTGCGTGGGGAGGCGGAGAAAGGCAGACAGGTTGCCAATCCCAAGTATGGGATGTCGGTCAACTTCGGTGGATTTGGCAACAACGTTGTCGCGCTGATCTGCGCTAAGGACTAGGGGGTATTCTATGATTGATTTCAGCATGTACGACCAGAAGGAACCGAAGATTACTGCATACAAATGCGAGAAATGTGGTACCTTATACTATCCTGCACCGATGGTGTGCAGCACGTGTAACTGTAGGCGTGACCCTGTGACAGGAAGGGGATGGCAGACCTTCGACCTTGAAGGAGCTTGCACCCTGCTTTCCTGGACACGGCTATGGAACCTGCCTGAAGGCTACACGAAAAAGAACCTGCTGTTTGGCATCGTGGAATTCGAGAACGGCTTGCGTGCCTCGGGGCAGTTGGAAGTCGACGACCCCAGGACGGGGATGAAGCTTCATTCTACCGTCATTGAGAGCGACGAGCGTCCGGGCAAGGCGGTACATGTGTTCGTGTTCAAAGAGTAGGTAACATTGGAGGCTTGCCATGGGCGGACGTTCACGTAGTGCCAGTATCTACAATACGCTTTCCGAGCGCATCAAGACATGGGAATATTCGCCTGGGCTTAGGCTCACTGAGGAAGAGATCTGTTCTGAATTCTCAGTCAGCAGGTCTCCTGTCCGTGAAGCCCTCAACAGTTTGGTCTCTTCGCGCCTCGTGGTAAAAGAGGAGCACAAGGGGTATATGGTTCGGCTCATTGATCTCAGGGAGGTCAATGAGCTCTATGACACCCGCTTGGTGCTGGAACTGGAAGTGGTCAGGCTGCTCTGTGAAAAGGGTGTCGATACAACCACCCTTGAGGAGTTGAGGCAGCGCTGGCAGGCGATCGGGAGCAAGCTGCCTGAGGTGATGGACCTCTCAGCCTCCGAGGACGAGCTGTTCCATAACCGCCTGGCAGTGGCAGCCGACAATCTGGTGCTTACCCAGATGTTGGCAGATATCTCCCAACGTATCCATTTCGTGCGACTTTCCGACATCACCGATCCCGATAGGCTTGAAAGGACCTGTAAGGACCATCTGCTGTTGCTCACAGCGTTGGAAAAGCAGGACCTCAAGGCATCGCAAGAGATCATGAGGCAGAATATTCTCTGGGGTAAGGAGAAGGTTGATTCCGCCATCAAGGAAGCACTGTTCTATGCCCACCACATGGCCTGAACAAATACTGGGTAGTGTCCCTATCATGGGCTCCCGATTTCCTCTTTCCTCAGGGACAGTGGTGGTACACTCGGTCTTTCATTCGGCCCTGAATTTTACTGACAAGCGGGGCAGGCTCTATACCTTGGTCTCCAAAGGGGAGCAGATGCACCCTTCCTCCGCCCTGGTAAGCTTTTCTGACCCTCTTTCCGGATTCGATGGCCTCAGCAAGAGCGACCAGGCAATGCTCAAGGAGAGCGGTATCTATTTCAGCTGTGGGTTGTGGGTATCCTTCCTCGGGGCCAAACGGGTCCATCCGTCCCAGGAGTCTTCCCCGCCTGCCAGGGCCCCTACCAATGCGCACCTGAGAGCTCGGTTGCATACCCTTTCTCGTCTGCAGGACGAAAAACATACCTCTTTGGTGGCCCGGGCCCTGTTCATGCCCTCATCCGACTCTTCCGGCCTCAACGCTCACATAGCTATACAAGCTTCCTTACTTGCCTCAAGCATCCGTACACATGACATTCATTTGGCTACCAAGGCTATCGAAGGCCTCTTGGGCCTGGGCCCTGGAGCCACCCCAACTGGCGATGATTTCCTCTGTGGTTTCCTCCTTGCCCTGTACATGGGAGATGAGGACCATCTCAAGGAGTACCGTGGGGCCTTCACCACCGCCCTTATGAAACTTCTGCACTCTCCAAACCCTAGAACTACAGATATTTCCCTGCAACTGCTGGCACTCGCCTGTGAGGGATTGTTTCCTCAATCCTTTTTGGCCTTGGCCAGGACCTTCAGTGGGGATGCTGTTGATGATACCCAATATATCTCTGCCTTGGGTGTGCTTTCCTCAATGGGGCACAGCTCTGGCTACGATGCTGCCACCGGCTTGCTGTTTGGCCTCTCGGCCCTCTTGCCGGATTTCGACTATGAGGGGGAAGTATGATCGTTCAGTTTTCCTACAAGGCTCCCACGAGTATGGAGCAGTTGCTCTCTTTGCTTGGAAAGGATGGGGCAACTTACAAGTTGCTGGCAGGGGGAACCGACCTGCTGGTTGGTATCCGCAATGGGGTGTATGCACCCACGCAAGTTATTGACCTCAAGAAAATCCCAGGCTTTGACTTGATCAGTTGGGATGAAAAGGGTGATTTGGTGATGGGTCCGGCGGTTACCATCAACGCCATGCTCTTCGACAAGCGGGTGCAAGAGCACTTTCCGCTGCTCTGTGCATGTGGCAAGGACTTGGCATCGTATCAGATCCGTAACCGTGCAACGGTGGTTGGCAATATTGTCAATGCCTCTCCTTGCTCCGATATGGCCCCTGCCTTGCTCTGCCTTGATGCAAGGGTTCGGATCGAATCCCTACAAGGTTCCAGGGAGGTGGCGATAGGAGCCTTCTTTACCGGTGTCAAGAGAACCGTCCTAGGGAAGGGGGAGCTGGTCAGCGCCATCACCATCCCGTCAAGCATGGCTGACAAGGCTGGGGTGTACAGGAAGCTGAAGAGGATCCAGGGCCATGACCTGGGTATCGTCGGAGTGGCAGTGGTCAACCTTGGCAAGAGTGCCAGGGTTGCCGTCAGCTCTTCGGCCCCGACCCCGGTCATTACCCCGGAATTGCCTCTTACCCTTGGCTTGGACAAGATGCTCAAGGAGGTTGAGGCGATCATTCGCCCCATCAGCGATGTGCGTTGTTCCAAGGAGTATAGGCAGTTCATGGTGGGTGAGTATGCAAAACGGCTTTGGATGGAGGTAATCGCATGAAAATCAAGGTAACAGTGAATGCTATCCCCTATGAACGGGAGATAGAGGAACATATGACTCTCCTCAGGTTTTTGCGGGAAGGCCTGGGCCTGACCGGTACGAAGGAGGGCTGTGGAGCTGGGGAGTGTGGTGCGTGTACGGTCTTCTTCAACGGCAAGACGGTCAACTCCTGCATGGTCCTGGCTGCCGAGGCTGATGGTGCTGTCATCGAGACGATAGAGGGTGAGGCTACCGAGGGCATGCTCTCAGCCTTGCAGAGTTCTTTTGAGAAGCATTTTGCTGTGCAGTGCGGCTTCTGTACTGCGGGTATGATCATGAGCGCCCGTGAGCTCATCCATCACCATCCCCATCCGACAGCTGAGGAGATCAAGGAGGGGCTAGAGGGGAATTTCTGCCGATGCACCGGCTATGAGCAGATCGTGGAGGCCATCCTCGATGTGACTGGCTCCTTTGTAGCCAAGGAGGTGCTGACCTATGTATGATACCCTCGATCGTTCCCAGCTGAAAAACGTAGGGAAAAGTGCAGTCCGCCTCGATGTCAAAGAGAAGCTTACCGGTGAGGCTGTCTATGTCAGTGATATGGTGCTCCCTGGGATGCTGTACGCACAAATAAAGAAGAGCCCCCATGCCAGGGCAAGGATCCTGAGCATCGACACCTCCAAGGCAGAGGCGTTGCGAGGTGTGCGCGCTGTCCTTACCGGTTCTGAGCTCGATTACCGTCTCGGCCTCTATGTGGTGGACAAGTACCTGCTTGCCAAGGGGGAGGTCCGCCACTACGGGGAGGCCGTGGCCGCTGTGGCTGCTGAGAGCTTGCAGATAGCCCGAGAGGCTGTGGACCTGATAGAGGTGACCTATGAGGTCCTCGACCCTGTCCTGAACCACATGGATGCGATGAAGGAGGATGCCCCCCTGGTTCATCCTGACCTTGGCTCCTACGACTACATCAAGGCGGTCTTTACCCCCATACCGGGGACAAATATCGCCAACCTGACAAAACTGCGCAAGGGCGATGTCGAGCAGGGGTTTGCCGATTCTGCCTTTGTCGTCGAACGTGAGTATGACAATCCCAGTGTGCAGCATGTCCCGATGGA
The DNA here is from genome assembly GCF_032144095.1 of Sphaerochaeta sp. PS. NCBI lineage: Bacteria > Pseudomonadati > Spirochaetota > Spirochaetia > Spirochaetales > Sphaerochaetaceae > Sphaerochaeta > Sphaerochaeta sp. PS. Next base: position 287,419 of record NZ_JAVSNJ010000002.1, on the reverse strand, counting down.
GACCCATGTATCCATCGTGAAGTGGGGTAGTGGCGACAGGGTTACCATCTACACCAGTGCCCAGTCACCGTTTACCGTCAGGAACCTCTTTTGCAGGACCTTCAGCCTCCCTTTCAACAAGGTACGGGTTATCATCCCCTACGTGGGAGGAGGGTTTGGGGGAAAGGCAGGCATCCACATCGAGCCTCTGACCGCCTGCCTTTCGAAGAAGGCTGGGGGTGCTCCTGTCAAGTTCCAGGCTTCACGGGAGGAGGAGTTCTCCCTCCTGCCCTGCAGAAGTGCCTTGACCTACCGTATCAAGACTGGTGTTTCCGAGGAGGGAAAGATCCTTGCCCAGAAGATGGAGATGTACTGGGATGCTGGGGCGTATGCCGATTACGCGGTGAACGTTACCCGAGCCTCGGGCTATTCGGCTTCAGGGCCGTATGAGATCCCCAACGCCTGGGTCGATGCCTATACGGTCTATACCAACAAGCCCTATGGAACGGCCTATAGGGGCTTTGGCCATGTGGAGTTCCACTGGGGCATCGAGCGGCATATGGACCTGGTTGCCAAGACCATTGGAATGGACCCGCTAGAGTTCAGGCACCTCAATGCCTTGAGACCTGGTTCCATCACCCTCACAGGCGAGAAGATCACCTCCCACTCCGGGGATGTGTTGGCCTGCCTGGATGCTGTTGCCAAGGCGATCGGCTATGGCAAGAAGAGCAAGGAGGAGAAGCTGAGGGAGAAGGAGAGTGGGCTTAGGATCGGCAAGGGCATTGCCATCCTGCAAAAGGCCCCTGCGATGCCTTCCAACACAGCAACGGCAGCCATTGTGAAGATGAATGGTGATGGGACTGTCTCGGTCGCAGTCGGGCTGACCGACATTGGGCAGGGTTCCACTACAGCCCTAGCCCAGATTGTGGCGGAGCGGCTTGACTTCCGGTTGGACCAGGTGTTTGTCAAGGTGGAGAAGGATACCGACAGCGACCCGTATGATTGGCAGACTGTCGCTTCCAAGGGTCTGATCATGAGTGGCAATGCCTGCATCCTCGCCTGCAAGGATCTGTTGCAGAAGGGGTATGCCGTGGCCTCCCATGTCCTGAAGGCCTGTGTGGACGATCTTGGCCACGACAGTGAGGCTGTGTTTGTCCGACACGACCCTGAGTCAAGGATCTCATGGCCACAGATTGCCCTTGGGTATGCCTATCCTGATGGGAAGGCGATAGGAGGGCCTCTCATTGGTATTGGCAGCTACATAGCCCAAGGCCTATCCAACCTAGACAAGGAGACAGGGCAGGGCAAACCCGCCCTTGATTGGACCTTCGGAGCCCATGGGATCATCTGCGAGGTGAACCCGGTTACCGGTGAGTACACCTTGAGGAAGATTGCCTCTGCCTTTGATGTTGGTAAGGTGGTCAATCCCCAGTTGCTTCGGGGACAGATCATCGGTGGCATGCTCCAGGGTTTGGGCACAGCGATGTGTGAGGGGTATATCTATGACGGCTCTGGCCATCTTCTCAACCCTTCCTTTACTGACAACAAGATTCCCACTGCCAAGGACCTTCCCTTTGAGGTGGAGACGATCGCGGTGGAGAATGCCCAGGTCGATGGGCCCTATGGTGCACGTGGGGTTGCCGAACACCCGATGATCTCTGTTGCACCTGCCCTTGGAAATGCTATTTATCAGGCCGTCGGAGCTGACCTCAGTCATATGCCCATCAGGGCCGAGGATGTTTGGAGAGCCTTGCACAACAAACAGCCCATTGACAATTGGATTACCAAGACTCCTGTCGGGTCGTGTCGATCGACACCTGTTCTTGGCTCTCATTCGCCCTCTCACGCACTCGAACCCTAAAAGGAGGATGCAAAAGGAAAAACTGGACTGACTGAGAAACAAAAAATTCCGGGCTTATGTCTATGTGCAGAAGATTCGGATTTTGTTGGAGGTTACTAAGGAGGAATGTATCGTGGCTAATAAAGATTTGACTGGAAAAAACATTGTGTTTGGTCTCCAACACACGTTTGTCATGTTTGGTGCTACCGTATTGGTTCCCATTCTGACAGGCTTGGATGTTGGCGTAACCTTGTTTGCTGCTGGTATCGGAACACTCTTGTTCCATGTCATCACCAAATTCAAGGTTCCCGTATTTCTTGGAAGTTCGTTTGCTTACATCCCTGGTATCATAGCCATAGGGGCATCCCAGGGCCTGGCATATGCCCTTGGAGGCATAGTGGTCTCTGGTTTCCTCTATATCATCGTATCTATCATCTTCAGGTATGTAAAGTACGAGAACTTGCATAAGATCCTCCCACCCCATGTGACAGGACCCATGATCATTATGATTGGGTTAATCCTTGCCCCTGTAGCAATACAGAATGCAAACGGTACCAACTCTCCCGCCATTGCACAGGCTATCGGGGTGAATGGTTGCTGGCTTGTCGCTCTCGTTACCTTCGCCACTGGCGTTTTTGTAAAGATCGGTTTCCCGAAGTTCGGTTGGAAGTTTGCCTCTAACCTTCCTGTCCTCATCGCCTTGGTGGTAGGGTATGTATTTTCCATGATCCTCGGGATCATAGACTTTTCTGCAGTATCAAAGGCTGCCTTCATAGGGATCCCTCATTTTACCTTCCCGAAATTCTCCGTCAGTGCCATCACAGTCATGGTTCCTATAGCCATCGTAACCATGGTTGAACACTTCGGTGACATTCTGGCAATCGGCAATGTGGTCGGCCAGGACTTCATCAAGGACCCGGGCATCAAGAGAACCTTGTTGGGCGACGGTCTTGCAACCTCTCTCGCTGGTTTGATCGGCGGTCCTGCAAACACCACGTACTCTGAGAATACTGGAGCTATCGCACTTACTGGCGTATCAAACCCCATTATCATGCGTATCGCTGCAATATTTGCCATTTTCCTCTCTTTGATCCCAAAGTTTACCGCAATTATCGGAACCATTCCGGCTCCAGTAATCGGTGGTATCTCCATCCTGCTCTTTGGTATGATAAGCAGCATTGGTATCAAGAACATGGTCGACGCAAAGGTCAACCTCTCCAATCCTAAGTTGTTGATGGTAAGCGCATCGATGTTGGTCTTGGGTCTTGGTGGTGCTACGTTCTACCTAGGTCCTGTCCAGCTTTCCGGTCTCGGCCTTGCAGCTATTTTCGGTATTGTTCTCAATGCAATACTCAGACCTAAGGACATTACGCTTTCTGAAGGTTGATGGTTTCGGGCACTGGCAGATGTAGTTGTCTAGAACTATCTTCTTGGTCCAAAAGGCCAACATGACAAAATACGACCCTATCTCACCTAGAGGTAGGGTCGTTTCATCTCTACACACGAAGGAAAAGGGAACGACGACGCTTGCCGTCAGGAGAGCGGGAGGCGTGCCCTCTTCCGAAGGTGTCCTCCACCAAAACGATAGAACCAGGGGCAAAGACCCTAGTTTCCCCATCACTGACGGTAATCTCAACCAACCCTTCAAGCATCACTATGTACTGCCTGCATGGGGCGACGTGCCAGGGAAAGTCATACCCTGGTTCGTTCTCCCTCAAGACCATGGAGGAGAGTGGAAGTGGGGCTGACATCAGGCCCAACGGTCCTGACGGGGTGGTCTCTATCTGGGTGTCCTCGAAATGGGAGGATCCGTCAGGGTCTGCATAGATGCGGGTTATGAGCATGGTATCCTCCAGGCAAGCAAAGGACGGTATTGCTATGCAGCACTCAACCTACTGCAAGACTAGCATGGCAGGGAGCCAGCATCTCCTTTCAGGAAAACAGGAGGCAGACTGGCTGGCGCACAGCTACGGTGCACACTGCTTGCAGAGGCACTCCTGTCTGGGTGTCAAGGGGGAATACCACTACAGAGTCTGATGATCCGTTTGCTGCCAGGAGCCATCTTCCGCTTGGGGAGAGGGTGAAGTTTCGTGGTTCCTTGCCCAAGGTGGGGGTGATCGACACCAGGCTGAGCATTCCTGTTTCCTTCTGTACCGCATAGGTGGCTATGCTGTCATGGCCACGGTTTGAGCAGTAGAGGAAGCGGCTGTCAGAAGAGAGATGGATGTCTGCCACGGTGTTTTCAAGATGGTAGAGCGACGGTAGTGTGGGTATGGTCTGCAGATGGGTAAAGCAGCTGTCATACTTGTCGATCTGGTAGACCAGCACCTGGTTGCTGAGTTCACAGCCAATATACAGGAAGCGTCCGTCAGGGGTAAGGACCATGTGTCTGGGCCCCGATCCCAGAGGGAGTTTCTTGAAGGATGGGAAACCCCATTCGGGCTTGGTGTAGTGAATGATGCGATCGAGCCCAAGGTCTGCCACAAAGAGGTTCTTGGAGTCGACTGTCCAATTGGATGAGTGGATGTGGGGGCCCTCCTGCCTGGCAGGGTTGTGACCAACCCCTTTGAAGGATTTATAGCTAACGACGGTTGCTATGGTTCCTTCAAGATCCAATGCGTAGAGGGTGAATACTCCATCACTATAGTTTGATACTGCCAAAAAGGAGTTGTCAGGTGACAGGGAGAGGTGGCAGGGTGAGGTGCCGCCTGTGAGTATGGAATGGGTGGGGGTGAAGGGAGTAGGGGATGAGGGGTTAACCTTGAAGGTTTGGACAGAGCCCTCCTTCTCCAGTATTTCACTGACCGAGTAGAGTAGGGATGCCTTCTTGTTGAATACCTGGTAGGTTGGCATCTCGATGCCACTGTATGATCCTGTAAGGGTGAGTTGCCCTGTCGCTTCATCAAAGGAGAAGAGGGAGAGTCCCTTCTCAGCAGAAGAAACGCGTGATCCTACGATAACAAAACTGCTAGTCATGATGTTCCTCTCTTTACTGGTATTGTACCATGAGAAGAGGAGGTGGGAATGAAATTTATTGAGGGGAGCGAGGCCTAACCAACCATTCCTTGGTGAATATACTTCTTTACTATGTACCTTAGTGGTATACTTTATATACAATCTTGAATTTTGCTATACCTAAGGAATAAAACGAGTGAATACTATCAATGAACGTATCTTTGCAATCCGAGAAAAACATGGGCTGACTCAGAGGGAGTTTGGCCAGAGGCTTGGGATTACCGCCGCATATGTAAGCAGGTTGGAGAAGGGGAAGGCCATCCCCTCAGAACCGCTTGTCAGGTTGATCTGCTATAGCTTTGGCCACTCCCTCTCGTGGTTGCATACAGGGAAGCAAGATACCTTGGATAGTCCAACGAGTGCACAAGGCTTTGACCCTCAACTCCTGCAGGAAGTCCTGCAATTCCGTGATGACAGAGACTGGAAACAGTTCCATACCCCTAAGGACCTCTCTATTTCCCTGACTCTTGAAGCTTCTGAACTTCTTGAGTGTTTTCAATGGTCTGGTTCGGATATGCAGGTACCCGGTAAGCTTGAGGCAATGAAGGAAGAGCTTGCAGATGTGTTTATCTACAGTATTCTCATGGCTTCTTCGTTGGAGCTCGATATCGGGGATATCATTCGGGAAAAACTCGGGAAGAATGGGTTGAAGTACCCTGTATCCAAAGCATTTGGGAGTGCCAAAAAGTATTCGGAGTTCGAGGAAGACTAGAAGATAGGGTAACCACAGGCCTTTTGGGTGTGGTATATTGTACCCTATGTGTAGATGGAGGGTGTGCTGTGCTGGTATATACGGGAGATAAAGAAGAGTTCCTTGACGATGTCTTGTCTGGAAAGATAGAAACAAGGATTGAGTCCCAATTGAAAAGCCGCATGAACAAGCGTGTTGCACAGAACGAAAAGCGATCATGGCTCAATTCCATGCAGTTCATGTATATGATCCTTTCCGATTCTGAAATACCCTCTGATTCAGGAGTAGCCATAGAGTTCAATATCCCTCAGACCAACAAGCGGGTCGATTTCATCCTTTCTGGGTTTGATGGGAATGCAAGGAACCAAGCGGTCATCATTGAACTGAAGCAGTGGAGTGAAGTGAATCGCATCCCCAATATGGATGCGTTGCTGGAAGCAGGCTCTGTTGGAATGGATCATATGGTTGAGACTTTTCTGGGTAAGGGCCTTCACACGACGGTTCATCCTTCCTACCAGGCTTGGTCATACAAGACCCTTATTGGTGATTACAATGCGAATGTGCAGGATAAACCGATAGATCTTGTTCCTTGCTCATACCTGCACAATTATGTACGGAAAGAGGTTGATGACCCTCTTTTCCTTCCGCATTTCAGCCAATTCATCGAAGAGGCACCGGTGTTCTGTAGGCAGGATGCAGACAAGCTTCGTTCGTTCATCAAGAAGTTTATCAAACATGGAGACAAGAAGCAGACACTCGTCTGTATTGAGAATGGCATCATACGGCCCTCCAAGAGCTTGCAGGATTGCCTGTCTTCTATGCTTGCACACAATAAACGGGAGTTTACCCTTATCGATGAGCAAGAGGTTGTCTACCAAAAGGTGCTTACTACAGCAATGCAATGCACCCTTGATAAGAAGAAACGGGTCTTTATCGTGAAGGGCGGTCCTGGTACGGGAAAGACTGTCGTTGCGATAAACCTCTTGGTGCAACTGACTAACTCTGGGCAGTTGGCCACCTACGTAACCAAGAACAGTGCTCCCCGTAATGTGTTTGAGGCCAAGTTGAAGCAGGGGAAGATGAAAAATCGGAACATCTCGAACCTGTTTAGGACCAGTGGTGCTTTCATAGAGGCTGAAAAGGATGATTTTGGTACCATCCTGGTCGATGAGGCCCACCGTTTGAACAAGAGAACCCAACTGGGGCCGATGGTGAAAGGTGAGGACCAGATCAAGGAAATCATCAATGCAGCCCGTTGTTCGGTATTCTTCATTGATGAGGCGCAGAAGGTTACTGCCCAGGATTATGGGAGCATCGATACTATCAAGGGATGGGCAAAAAAATTAGGGGCCGTGGTATATGAAGATGAACTTATGTCCCAGTTTCGATGCAATGGTTCAGATGGGTATCTGGCATGGTTGGACAATACCCTTGGCATCCGGGATACAGCAAACTATACCCTTGATGGCATAGAGTATGATTTTCAGGTATTTGATGATCCAAATGAGCTCAGGCATATCGTTACTGAAAAGAATGAAATCGATGGGAAGGCAAGGTTGTTGGCAGGGTACTGCTGGGAGTGGGTATCGAAAAAACCCAATGGGCCCCAAACTGACATAACCCTCGGAGACTTCTCGATGAAATGGAATTTGAGTGGTGACAAGACGTTTGCTATCTCCGAAGGTTCCATTGATCAGGTTGGTTGTATCCACACCTCCCAAGGTTTGGAGTTCAGCTATGTCGGTGTTATCATCGGCGATGACTTGCGGTATGAAGATGGCAATGTCGTTACGGATTTCACCAAACGAGCTACATCGGACAAATCCCTTCACGGGCTTCTTGGCCCTGCAAAGAAACATGATAGTGAAGCACAAAAAGAAATTGACAGGATAATCCGCAATACCTACCGAACACTTATGACAAGAGGCATGAAAGGCTGTTATGTCTACTGTACAGACAGGGCCCTTGGTGAATATCTGGCAAGCAGCATCAAAAATACACCCCTGTATGATGAAGGGGAGGATGCAATGGGGGATACTGCTGCTGATTTGTTCTGATTGAATAGAAAAAGAAACCAAAAAACAGTACTGGACAAGAGCCTATCTTTTCCGTATTATGGATTGAGTAGCTGGGCGCGTAACTCAGCGGGAGAGTGCTACCTTCACACGGTAGAAGTCGTTGGTTCAAACCCAATCGCGCCTATAGGCAACTAGTTCAAAAGAATTGGTTGCCTTTTTCATTTCTTGTGAAGGTATATGGATTCAAAGGGAATCTATATCAGGAGCAGGAGCTTATACGCAATGAAAGAGTGGAGATAGCAAGAGTGAAAATAGATTATCTCGACTTAGCATACAAAGCTGCTAAAGCATTGCCATATCCTGATTCTTTTGCTTCTGAGTTTCGCTCATCAGAGAATTATGAATACCAATAGTGCTTTTTTCATGGTAACGATCACGTATACTTAAGTTCGCAATTTGGAACCGAACTTGATTTCAAATGCCCCCCAGAGCCCATCAGGCATTTCTTCTACGGTATCTATTACCCATCCTGTGTGGAAAATATCACTAGAGGTTGCAAAAAAGGACGGCATTCCGATATGTTGTAGTTACCAAACACCAACAAAGGAATAGCCGTCCCATGCATGACACTATCATATTTGGCCATGGCCTAGCAAGCTTTGACGTGCACCGCCGACCCCATAACCGTACTGACAAGAACCAACAGGAAACAGACACTGACCTGTGGGACAATCACCGAAGAGCTTCTCAGGATCTGTCCCGAATGTGGAGGGAAGATGGATATTCATCAAGACCACGATATCCTTCTGAGGCACGTCCTCCTGCAGACAAGGCCCCACAACCTGCGTATCAAGAGAAGCCGGACACGATGCAGACATACAGTGATGCTGGCCATTCCTTTCAAGGAGAGGGGCCCCAAGGTCGCCGGCATCTTCGACAAATTCCTTTTTCTGATTCAATATTTTGAACCTATGTGTAGTCACTCCTTGGAGGAACTCAATCCCCTTCAACCTCTCTGATCCTTTTAATCGTTTCAGCCATAAGGGATATCCAAGCAGCCTCATGTTTTAGGTAGGCTTGTATAGGGAAGTACTTTCTGTCCTTCTGCCTAACTGACCAGCTGAAGATGTTGGTTGAATCATCGACGAAGCCACCTACAAGCGAAGCAAGCTTGTGAAGATACTCCATACCTATTTCCTTATGCCCCAACTCTGCAGTTCGTTCTACAATCCCAAAGAAGTATACTTCACCAGTTTCTTGCAATGAGGCAAAGTTGTATAAGTCTCCAGTTGTTTTCAGATTCAAGGAAAGTTTCTTGCCTCTACCGAGTGTTCCCTTCATCCCTAGTTCATCATCAAGGCGCTGTATGAATCTCTGCACCGCTTGGGTTAGGGCAGTGCCAATATTCTGTTCAATCCGTTCGAAAAATACTTTCTCAGAAATGGTTCTGCTCTCATTCTCTTCTTGACCACTTTGTACCTCTTCAGGAGAACCTTCTGAAATACGATAGATAATCCGCTCAATTTCTTTGGTCTTTGCTATAATCCTCGGAGTGATGATGAGCTCTTGGGTTCCTGGAATTCTGTATATGGGCAATTCAACAAGAGCAAGGGTAAATTGCAAATTGCCATAACGCTGAAGGAAATCGGAGAGTTCTTCCATGCTTTCACGTATACCATCTCCGATGGCCATCAGGACGAACCTCCCTCGCTCAAGGTTCCTCTGTACTGCATCGACAAAGCTTGCTTCATCTAATTCTGTATCCTGCTGCGATACTATCTCATACAGGCTTTTTGCGTTGTTGTCCTTTCGAGCTTTCAAGCATGCTCTTTCAAACTCCTCATAGCTCCATTTGCTCAGGTCTTTGGCATATTCCAATATTTGCCCAATGACCGCTCTTCGAGCCTCTGGGTTCCTCCAAAGCTTGCATTCCCCGATCGCAATAAATCCATACTCATTTACATATACCAGATCCATGCTTCCTGAGGGAGATCTCAATTCTTTACAGATGGGAATCATATCGCTGAAGGTCTGCTCTATTTCTGTTATGGGGAGTACACCAGGATTGTCATAGCAGATATCTTGTACCCAAGATTCATTATACTCCTTTGAACCTAGAGATATCTTACTCAGGTATTCTGTGTTCCCATCTTTAATCTTAACCGGAAGAGAGTGTTGTTTCATGATAATCGCCTGCCTCATACTGGATAGACACAGTATAGGGCAGGGGTGATAGGGTAGCAATGTTGTTTTTGAGTGGCACATAGACAAATAATCAATTAAGCGTTATGCCTTTAGTATTCAGGTTTGGTTTTTTCTGTCGTTCCAGTTCAAGAGCTTGCCATGTTGAGATTTCCATTGATTCCAGTGACACTGTACTCTCAAGGGCCAATAGCGTATGATTCCTACCTGATAACAGAGTAGCCAATACGTAGTCTAAAAAGGATCAATCATATATGTCATTTATTTCTTTGGGGGTCTCAGAATCTCTTGTAGCTTCTTTGGAGCGTGAAAACATAACCACGCCCTATCCGATTCAGACCGAAGTAATTCCAGCAGTCTTGGCCAACAAGGATATTCTTGGCATTGCAAAGACAGGATCTGGCAAAACCCTTAGCTATGTATTGCCCATTCTCATGCAACTACAAAAAAAAGCAGTTCAGAAAAACAATAGATATATTCAGGTATTGGTTGTTGTCCCTACCAGAGAGCTTGCAGCCCAGGTACATTCTGTATTTTCCACCTATATCCAAGAGTCTGGGTTTTCTCTGAAAGCCCTTGCAGTCTTTGGTGGAGCTTCGATAAATCCTCAAATGATGGCTATGTCCAATGTGAATATTCTCATTGCAACACCTGGCAGGCTGTTGGAACTGGTCTCTGTGAATGCTGTCCATTTGTCAGCTACTGAGATACTGGTCCTGGATGAGGCAGATAAGATGTTGACTGTTGATTTTGAGGCAGAGATGGATCAAATATTGGCCCTGCTTCCCAAGCAGCGCCAGAATTTGTTCTTTTCTGCGACCTTGAATGAGGGAATCCACTCCCTGGAAAAGATTCTCCTCCACGATCCTGTGGTGATTGAGATGGAAGAGGAAGCCGAGTCAATTGAGCTCATCAAGCAGAGTGCGTATTTTATCCTAGAGGAAGAGAAAGGTCCTCTTCTACGCTACCTTATAAACAGTCAGGATATGAAGCAGGTGCTGGTCTTTACCTCCTCTGCAGTCAGGGCTGATAGGGTAGCTGCCAAACTGCACAAAAACGGTATTGATGCCAAGTCAATCCATAGCAAGAAGAGCCAGGGAGCGAGGACCGAGCTCCTGAGGGCCTTCAAGGAAGGAAAGCTACGGGTATTGGTTGCTACGGACCTCCTGTCCCGAGGAATTGACATTGAGTCTCTTCCCTTTGTCATAAACTATGAACTACCCCGTTCTCCAAAGGATTACATCCATAGGATAGGAAGGACAGGAAGAGCAGAAAATTTTGGGGAGGCCATTACGCTCATCTGTCCTTCTGAAGAGCCCCATTTCTATGTGATAGAAAAGAAGATGAAGAAAAGGGTCCCGATCATCTCCTGTGATGATTTTGATAAGTCAAATCTGTAGGTTGCTCTGTCCCAGTCCACTGGCTCATCGGTGTACTAAAGACCTGAACTATGTATAAGAGGAAAAAGGTATACCATTGAGCAATACAGGGGAGCAAACCTATCTTTACGTGATCAAGTATCCCGACCAGGAACGGGAGTTATGCCTTTTGGAAATGAAGAGCCTCTTTGGTAAGGAGCTTACCCATACATACCTTTTTTCTTCCAGGGATATCGACCCTTCGCGAAGCCCCTACATAAAGGTAAGGATTACCCTTCTGCATACCGCCTCTTCTTTGGAAGAGTTGGTGCAAATCCTTGTTGATGAAAAAATAACCTGCAATGATTTCAAGTTCGAACGGTTCAAGGTTGAGGAAGGGCAGCTTGGGTATGCAACCTGGATAGAGAGTGTTACCGAGTTGGGTAAGGTCATCCAAGGTGAAGTGGATATGAAGAACCCTTCTGTGCAATTTGGCCTTACCCTTATTGATGGCCTGTGGCTATTCGGGACCTATGAAAAGAATGAGAATCCTTGGGAACAGCACAACCTGAAACCCTATACCAACAGCAACTCCTTAGACACTCGTGTAGCACGGGCCCTTGTGAACATTGCTGTTGGCCAGCAGCTCCAAACTCGATTGGTGGACCCCTGTTGCGGAATAGGTACGGTAGTGCTTGAGGCCCTTTCCTTGCATATTCCCGTTACTGGGTATGAGATCAGCTGGATCATTACTGAACAAGCCAAGGTAAATGTATCTTTCTTGGGGTATGACAATTGTATCTCAAGAATGGATATACAAGAGGTGACCGAGAAATATGATGTGGCAATACTTGATTTGCCCTACGGCTTGTTTGCCCATATTACCCATTCACAACAGCAGGATATCATTACTGCTGCAAGGCGTATCACAGAGAAACTGGTGATTCTTACCTTCTCCGATATGGATGAGGATATCGCTTCAGCAGGCTTTTCCATTGTTGAACGGTGTACGGTCAACAAAGGGAAGTTTGTTCGCTTTGTAAGGGTGTGCTCTTAGGCAATGTGCTGACCTGGTCTTTTGGATGGGGAGACGAAACACACAATAATAGATTTATCTAAAATAAACCGATTGCATTAACCATGCCCATGTGGCACAAATGCTTCAGGCCGAATGTATCGGCATTTGTAGCTAATCTGGACTTGCTGTCATAGTGACCTAAATAGTGAAATGGTATTGCTCTTCTCGATCAATAGATCGTTGGTGCAAACGTATCGCGGACATTAAACCTCTGATCAAAGAGATTGGTTTTTGGTTTTAGTGTATTCTTGCAAAAATCTTGGAGTATTCTGCCAATATGGTAGTAGCGATGATCAAATTTGTTACTCCAGGATAGAGATCGTTCAAAAAATATCATTATCGAGGACGTTCATCTATGTATGGTTTCAATAAATACTATTTTTTCTTGGTACTTGAATTAGAAGTAAGATAGACTACGAATGGAATGAGGAGAAAGAAATGGATACTGATATACTCATAACTACAACCAACATTATTGAAGGCTCACAGATTACTCACTACCTCGGTGTAATCAATGCTAGTATTGTTGTCGGTACTAATCTATTTAGTGATTTCTTTGCCGGCTTATCTGATATCTTTGGGGGTACTTCAAAAACCTATCAAAAGCAATTACAAAACTTATACTCATTTGTATTAGAAGAACTTATCGGTAAGGCTAAACTTCTACATGCTGATGCCATAGTGGGACTTCAAATTGATTTTGATGAGTTGTCAGCGCAAAATAAAAGCATGTTCATGATGAATGCAGTTGGAACTGCCGTAAAGACCTTGAGAACCAGTGACCACTTTAATCATAAAGTTCCAAACCAGGTTTTAGATAGAGAGAGCTTTGAAAATATACAAATCATCTCTCAAATTAGGGGAAAAATTACCAGTGGGATAGTGTTGGATGATGATGAAATTCGATTCATGTTATCTAACAGGATCTCTGGTTGTGAAGATTATTTTTATAAACGATTATTCAGTAATGTGTCAAATTATGGTTATTCAACAAATGACTATACATTTGATCTTGATATGTTAAAGAATTATATAGGGTTGTTTTCAGTCCCAGAAAAAATCAAAATGATATATCCTTATCTAGAGCAATATACCAACCAAAGTGATTTTTTCTTGGAGTTGCTGAAAGAATTACACATACTCGATTATGCATACATTAAGAGGGCTATCAACTCAAGAGACATGGAAAGCCAACTTTTAGCCCTCAAACTAATTGGCATATCAAATGAATCCTATACTCAAGAAAATATATCAGACTATATGGAGATAGCATCTCAAATAAGAGCAAATATTCCTTATAACTATGAAGAAGAAGCACCCCAAAAAAAATGGGCTTGTTCTTGTGGGAAAACGAACTCCCCAGATAGACAGTATTGTACTAAATGTTCAAAGGATATGTTTGGATTTACTGAAAAAGACATAAACCCAAAACAAGCGATTGAGGGCATTCAAGAAACGATTATGATTCTAGAATCATATTTTGAAATAAAATAAAATCTTCTTTTTAGCAGGAAAATCATGATACAACCTGATGGGTGTAACTATGCCCATATGGCCCAAAAAAGTTTGGCAGATTTACCGGCATCTGTAGCTACTCTGTAATCAGATGGAAAGCTGACTCTGCCAAATCAAACTTCTCCTTTTCTGTTTGCTAGTACCAATACGAATGTGTAGGACAATTGCTCCTCTTTTCAGGATATGAAACAAGGGAGGCTATTTGACCAAGCATTTGGATTTCAACAATACCTTTCTCCCCCCCATTTATTCTCCACAGGGGAAATATCTATGCTATGATACCGACAGTACATTTTTGATTTTGCTTACGTATTTTTGGCATGGTGTTGCAGGAATAGGTTGCGGCTTGTACGTCGAACAGCTTTTTTCTCAGCAAAAATGCAGGATAAGAGAGGTGAACTCTCACACCTGCCTGTTTCTTAGAGAGTCTATGCATCAATACTGTTTGCTGTATGGCAGCAGAAAATGATAAAAAAGAGGAAAAAAGAAATGAAAAAAACTGTCAGGATCGTGTGTATCGTCGCCAGTTTCCTTTTGGTAGGAAGCATGCTCTTCTCTGCAGGTGCCCAAGAGAAAGCACCCAAAGAAGTATCAACGGCAATGGAAGAGAAAGTCTCCCTCTATGCAAGCATTACATCCATCGAACCCCTTCTTGCTGCATTCCAGGATGATACAGGCATCATAGCTGAGAATACCCGACTCTCCACAGCTAATTTTGCCTCAACCGTGCTTACCGAGTTCCAGGCAGGGAAATTGATGGCTGATGTCATACAGGCACCACTGCCAGTACTGGAAATTCTCAAATCCTATGGTGTCGTCAAGGACTATGTCTCCAAGGTTGGGGAAACCTATCCAGAATGGGCCAGAAAGAATGGTGGTATCTACCAGTTTGGCATCGAGTATGTCGCCCTGATCTACAATACCGAGCTTGTAAAACCTGAAGACGTTCCCAAGCGGTATGAAGACATCACCCTTCCAAAATGGAAGAACAAGATTGTCATGGCAAACCCAGGCAACCACGCCACAACCATCTCCTGGCTGGTAGGGCTGAAAGAGAATAATGTATTTGGTTCTGATGCCAAATGGATGGATTTCCTCAAAGGCCTTGCTGCAAACAACCCAATGTTCGTTGCATCCTTTGGCCCGACCCCTGCACCCATTGAGAGCGGGGAGAAACTCATTGGCATTTCAATGCCCAAATACATCGTCACCAAGGCTCCAGCCCCGCTTGCCTGGGCACAGGTTGACCAGCCGATGCTGGGTTCCCCCCGCGCAATAGCCATCACCAGCAAGGCTCCCCATCCGAATGCTGCTGCAGCCTTCATGGAGTACTGGCTTGCTGACAAGGCGATGTCTATTCTTGCAGATGATGTTGGCGAATATGTACTTACCCCAGGGGTATTCCCCCCAGTTGAGGGTATCGAGAATGCCAAGGTGATCCCTATCCGTGACCTTTCCGATGAAGAACTCCTGAAATGGGGTGCTGAGTTTGAAAAGATCTTTGCTCTGAAATAACCATACCAACGAGGGGACGTTTCTCATGGAAATTCAAATTCGAGGACTTAAGAAGTATTACTATTCAGAGGGGAAGACCATCAAGGCACTTGATGACGTGAATCTTACGATTCCGGCAAACAAGATCTTCACCCTTCTTGGACCAAGCGGATGTGGCAAAACCACACTCCTGAGAAGTATCGTTGGATTGGAAACCCCTGATGAAGGGGAGATAACCATTGGCGATACCATAGTGTGGTCGAGCGAGAAAAACATCTATGTCCCTACCGAAAAGAGGGGACTGGGGATGGTTTTCCAGACCTATGCCATTTGGCCCCATATGAATGTATTCAACAACGTCGCCTATCCTTTGCAGAACCAAGGCATGCCCAAGGCTGAGATAGAGGAGAGGGTGCGTGAGACCTTGAGATTTGTACAGTTGGAGGGATTTGAGAAACGTCCCGCTACCAGACTTTCCGGTGGGCAGCAACAACGGGTGGCCCTTGCAAGGGCACTCGTTGCCAAGCCCAAGGTCATCCTCTTCGATGAACCGCTTTCCAACCTTGATGCCAAGCTCCGCGAGGAGACCCGTAAGGAGCTTCGCTCGTTCCTCACCGAGCTTGAGATCACCGCTGTCTATGTCACCCACGACCGGGTGGAAGCTCTCTCCCTCTCCGATTCCATCGGTGTGATGCGCTCTGGCAAGATTGTGGAGATTGGAGCTCCCAAGAAGATCTACTTCAATGCCGAACACCAGTTTGTTGCCGATTTCATCGGTCGTTCCAACCTGCTGCCTGCCGTAGTACAAAAACAGGTGGGTGCCTATACCATAGTGGAAACATCCTTAGGTAAGTTTGAGTGCAAGGAGAGGGACTATCCTTTGGGCAGCAGCCTGACCCTTTGCATACGGCCTGAATTCATAGATATCGAAACACAGGAGGGTGCCAAACAGAAGAATACCCTCACCGGTGTGATGGAGACCATGGTCTTTGTAGGTGATGTGTATGAGAGTGAGATCAGGGTAGGGGATGTCTTGTTCATGGCAAAGGTCGACCCAGAGACAACGATAGAAGTAGGCGATAGCGTAACCTTCTCCGTCAAGCCCGAACACTGCCTTCTGGTTTCAGAGTAGGGGTGGGAGCATGAGAAAACGCCAATCCAGACTTACCTACCTTCTTATTGTAATCCTTGCACTGCTTACCCTCAGTCCTGTGGTAATGCTAGTTGTCGGTAGCTTCTCCAAAGGGTTGAACGCCTTTGGCAATTTTACCATTTCCAAATATGTTTCTGTCTATAGTGACCCTGCATTTTATGCTGTACTGGGCAATACCCTGGTGTTTGTGGGTTTTTCAGCCCTGTTTTCCACCATTCTCGCCCTCTTTCTTGCATATTTGAACAACAGGACAAACATACCCGGCAAATTCATGTTCAAGGTAATCTCCGTGGTTCCCATGATGATCCCTCACGTGCTCTTTGCTGTCAGTTGGGCCTTGTTGCTGAATCCCTCAAATGGGATACTCAACCTGCTGCTCATGAATATCTTCAAGCTTGAGAATGCCCCTTTCAACATCTATACCATCAGGGGAATGATCATGGTTGAAGGCTTGCTGGACCTTCCCATCGCCTATCTGATCATAGCCCCGGCAATGGCTTCCTTTGACATCTCCCTCGAAGAGTCATCCAGAGTATTTGGGGCAGGAAACATGAAGACCCTGTTCAGGGTAACCCTGCCTGTTCTGCGTCCTGCCATCCTTGCTGCCTTCATCCTCTGTGTCGTACGATGCCTGGCATCCTTCGCAGTTCCCTCAGTACTGGGGATGCCTGGTAGGACCTATGTATTGGCTACCTACATCTACCGTACGGTCACCACAGGCTTCATTGCTGACTATGGCAAGGCTGCGGCTGTCGGGATGAGCATTCTGGTACTCTCCATCTCTCTTATCTATGTCTATCGGTACATGACCCGATCCAGCGAAAAGTATGTCACAGTCTCAAGCCGTGGTTTCAAACCGGTAGTGATCGAGCTGAAGAAAGCAAAGGTGCCCTTGTTCATTATCCTGCTCATCTTCTCGTTTATCCTTATCATGTTACCCATACTGGTGCTGCTGTACACCTCCTTTGTGCCATATTCCATGGTACCCAGCGCAAAGGCCTTTGCTTCGATGAACCTATCGCATTGGAAAAATGTCCTGAATGACCCCATTTCCCTGCTGTCCCTGAAGAACAGCCTGTTCCTCTGCATTGTAGGGGCCTCCCTGGGAACGCTCCTTTCCATATTCATCTCCTATGTCATCGTCAAGGTGAAAACCAGGGCTTCAGGGGTATTGGAGTCGCTGAGCTTCCTTTCCTTCTCCTTCCCCGGTATCGTCATTGGTATCGGGTTCATGTGGTTTTTTGTCAGGACCCCGCTCTACTCAACCATCTGGGCCCTGCTCATCGGCTATATTGCCACCTATCTCCCATATGGAATTCGCCCGATGACCAGCGCCTTCATTCAGATCCACAGCCATCTGGAAGAGTCATCCACTGTTTGTGGTGCTTCCTTTCTGACAACCATCAGGCGCATTGTTGCACCCTTGCTGGTGCCTGGAATTGTTTCGGGTTGGATACTGATGGCAACCATGTTCTTTAGGGAACTCTCCCTGTCTGTGGTGCTCTCCAGGCCAGGGACAGAGACCATGGCAGTCCAGATCCTCAAGTTCTCCAATGACGGGCTTTGGGGAAGGCTTTCTGCCTTGGGCATCATCATGATAGGGATCTCGATCCTTCTTGTGGTAACGGCCAACTTGGTAGGAAACCATTTCAAGCCTGTGACTGACTGATCACTCAAGGGACAGAAAAAGAGAACCTATGCAGGAATTGACACCTGCATAGGCCGATGTCTGGGTCTGTATCTATATTCTTATTCCACCAAGAGAAACCTTATTTTCGATCCCTTTCTATTTCATGGGCATTGACTCCCTCTATGCCCAATTGTATAGTTTCAATCTACCCTTTCCATGCGATCTTCCCATATATTTGAACAGATGGTTCTTGGTGAAGTGGTTCCCCTCATACGATTCCTCACTCTTTTCAGGGTGGGTATGTATAGGGAGATTCCACAACGTTCAAAAAAATGGAAAGGAGAGAACAGTATGGGAAAAAGCTATTCAGTGACTTTCATCAAGGCAGCACACAAGGCAACCATCTTTCATGAGAAGGAGGTATTGGCCAGCAGTTCATGCACCTGCTTCTATTGTGGTCATCAGTTTGATCCCCAACAAGAAGAACACCTGTATTGGACGGACCTCTCCCATCCCCAGAGCAAGACATTGGTTTGCCCCATGTGCGGTATCGATTGCATCATTGGCTCGGCATCAGGCTTTCCGATAACAGACCCTGAGTTCATCATGGCCTGTACCGAACAGTGGTTCGGAGGCATCAGTCGTATCAGCGACGGGCTTGCAGTAGAGAAGGTACGGCAGTGGCATATCACTGTAGAGTGATGCCACTGGCTGTTACTGGTTGCTCCCCTTGAGATCCAGCGCCCTATTGAGGCTTCCCTCACTATCCTTCAGCAGCTTTTCAGCATCATGGGTTGAGAGGTTCAGCATGAAGGATAGGATGGCGACCCGTACATTGCCCTTGCTCGCCACATAGAGTCGCTCAGCTTCAATGCGGTCACAGCCTGTAACCTCGCTGATAAGGCGCTTGGCACGGTCCACTAGCTTGGCATTGAGGGGAAGCAGGTCAACCATGAGGTTGTTGTACACCTTGCCGATACGGATCATTGCAGCGGTTGTGATCATGTTCAGCACCAGCTTCTGGGCTGTCCCTGATTTCATCCTGGTTGAACCTGTAATGATCTCGGCATCGACAGCAAGGTAGATCTTGTGGTCAGCATGGTCGAATACCTGGGAGTGCTCGTTGCAGGAGATGGCCCCCACCTTGGCGCCAATACCCTGGGCCCAGGCCATTGCCCCTATCACGTACGGTGCCTGGCCTGAGGCTGTGATGCCTACCAGCACATCGTCCTGGGTAAAGCCACGCCTTTGCAGCTCAGTCACCCCAGCCTCCGGGTCATCCTCAGCTGATTCTATCGCATTGGTAAGGGCGGGGAGGCCACCCGCTATGAGGCCCTGTACCATTGTGGGCGGGACCCCAAAGGTGGGTGGACACTCTGAAGCATCCAAGACCCCAAGCCTGCCTGAAGTGCCGGCTCCAATGTAGTAGAGGCTTCCCCCTTTCCTGAAGGAGGCCACCACATCGTCGACCAAGGCTGCGATCTCAACAAGCCTCTCTCCGACAGCCCTGGGGACCTTGTGGTCCTCCTGGTTGATGATGGTAACTATCTCAAGAGTCGATTTGGTATCGATTCGGTAGGATGCAGGGTTTCGTTGTTCGGTTGTAGGAAGTGATGCTTTCAAGATGGATTCTCCTATTTGACCGCACCAGCGGTCATTCCCTTTATGAAATATTTCGACATGAACAAATAGAGTATGAGCATCGGCAGTATTGCAATGGAAAGGCCGGTAAAGAGCAGGCTCCAGTTTGTGCTGTGCTGGCCAAAGAATGTACTCAATCCGACAGGCAGTGTCTTCACCGAGTTGGACTGGAGGAAAACCAGGGGGAAGAAGAAATCATTCCAGATCGGCACTGCATTGTAGATGGTCACCAGGGCCATGGCCGGAGCCACCATCGGCATGACTATCTTGCGATAAATCATGAAGTCATTGCAACCATCTATCTTGGCTGCATACTCAAGTTCAAGAGGAATGGTCTTCATGAACCCTGCCAGGATGAATACGGTGGAAGGCAACCCCATGGCAAGGAATATCAGGATGACCGACCAACGTGAATTGATGAGACCCAACGTCTTTATCAACAAGAATAGCGGTATGATGGCCGCCTTCAGGGGCAACATGATGCCGCTGAGGAATAGCATGTAGACCAGGGTGTTTCCCCTGTAGATATAGCGGGAGATGCCATAGGAAGCCATGGACCCGAAGAGCAGTACAAAGGTCATTGAGATGGTGGTGACAAAGAGGCTGTTTGCAAAGTAGTGGGAAAAACCCTTGTCGACCCAGACCGTCTTGAAGGTGGCAAAGGAAAAGGTTTCGGGAAGGGCAAAAGGAGTCGAGATGATCGCCCTGTTGGTCTTGAACGAACTGAGGACCATGTTCATCAAGGGATAGAGGATCAACAGGACATAGCCAGCCATGACAGCGATCGACAGGGTAATGAATACCCTCTTGCCTGTAGAGGCCCCACGGTAACGAAGGTCAGTTATCATAGCTGTACCTCCTTGCGCTTGGTCACAAAGACAGAGAGCAGGGAGGTGGCAAAGGTCAACAGGTAGATGACCAGCCCGATAGCTGAGCCTATCCCTATCTCTGGGCTACCCGCATCGATGGAACCGAAGGCAGTCCTATAGAAGAGGGTACCTATGGTATCGGTAGAGTAGTTCGGGGCCCCATCAAGGCCTGTCATCGTATAGATCTGCTCAAAGACATTGAGGCTGCCGATGATGGTAAGGACCATGATGATGGTAATCGAGGGGATGATGAGTGGGAAAATGATCTTCCAGAAGAGCTTCCACTCACCGACACCCTCAAGATAGGCGGCCTCCAGACACTCCTGGGGGACGCTGTCTATGGCAGCGAGAAAGACGAGGGAAGGGAAGCCTACCCATCGCCAGATATTCACAAGGATAATGGAGGGGGTTGCAAGATGCTCAAGCCCAAGCCAGGGCCGTTGCAGTGATGCAAGCCCAACGAGCTTGAGAAAGCTATTCACCAAGCCTGATGGCTTGAGATACATACCCCAGAGAAACCCCACTGCAACAATGGAGAAAAGCACCGGGATGAAGAATACACGTTTGAAGAACTGGGCTCCCGGGAGGTTCCTGCTCAGTAGGTAGCCAAACAGCAGGCCGAGGGAGTTCTGGATAAGGGTGGTGGAGAGAAACCAATAGAGGTTGTTCTTCATCGCATTGAAGAACCTCTGCTGATAGGGAAAGGTAAACAAGAGCCGCTTGAAGTTATCAAGGCCGACGAAATGGAGTCGGATAAGCTGTCTCCACGAGAAGAGGCTGTTGTAGAGCGACATGAAGAGCGGCAAGAGGATGAAGAGCCCTACAACCAAGAGGCCCGGGGTAATGAAGAAAGCTATCCACCTTGCTTTGCTGCGCTGGATTCTGTGCATGGCAGTTCCTTGGGAAAGAGTGTTGATGGGAGAGATCCTACAGGGGCATGCCCCTGTAGGAGTGGAGATTAGGCCTTATTTCTTGAAAGGCTTGTAGTATGATGCGATACCATCCTGGACTTGCTTGGCTGCCTGTTTTGCAGTCAAGGTTCCAGCCATGACGCCTTGGGCAGCAGCTTGCCAGAGTGAGGAGCCGGTAGGCTGCTCATAGCGGAAACCGACGAGGAAGAGGTATGGGGTTGCATTCTTCTGTAACTCCAGGACTCTGGAGATGAAGGGGTCTGCCGAGGCATCGACGCCAGGGACTGCACTTACCATCTGCATCTCAGTGACCATCGACTTGCCAAAATCCTTGCTTGAGAGGAACTTCAGGAATTTGATGGCTGCATCTTTTTTGGCTGAGTGTGCGTTCATAGCGAAGTTCATGTCAGCATAGACAGAAACATAGGCAGGGTCGGTCGCCTTCTCGCTTGGGACAGCGAAGATACCGAAGTTCAGTTTTGGGTTCTGGGATTTGAAAAAAGCAGCTTCGTAGGAACCGGCAATGAGGTGTGGGCTCATCTCGTTGATGAAATTTGCACGCATATCTTCATAGCTGATGCCCATGAACATGTCTGGCATGTACTTGGTCAACGATTTCATCTGTTCGATCATCCGGATGAATGCAGGGTCCTCAAAGGTCTTCGTACCGGCAACTACTGCATTGTAGAAATCAGAGCCACCGTAGAAACCGGCGCCCATTCCACCAAGGAGGGTCTCAAGGCACCAGCCATCCTTGGCACCGTTGCCCAAAGGAATGTACCCGGCTTTCTTGACTGCCTCGAAGTTGCTTATCATCTCATTCCAGGTCTTGGGAATGGAGAGTCCAAGCTTCTTGTAGACATCCATGTTGTAGTACATGAAGACTGTCTGGCTTACCGCAGGGCTTCCGTAGATCTTGCCATCGGTAGGGCTGGTAGCACCTAGCAGGGCGTTTGCAGAGTAGTTCTTCAGTTCTGGCATCCAACCTTCAAGGGGTTCAAGAAAGCCAGAGTCAGCGAAGGTCACCAAACCGCCATATGCACGGCCCTGGAATACATCAGGTCCTGCGCCACCAGAGAGGGAAGAGGCGAGGATGGTGTTGTATTCGGTGTTTTTCAAGGCAGTCTGTACGACCTTGATGTCTGGGTTGGCAGCTTCAAAGAGGGCTATCTGCTTCGCGTAGAAATCGATGTCCTCAGGCCTCCATGTCCAGAACTCAAGGGTGGTCTTCGCCTTGGCTTGTGTAGTCTGCGCTTCTTGCGCGCCTGCTGCAAAGAGCATGCTTGCAGTGAAGAGTGCAACCAACAGGATTAAGAGCATGTGTTTTTTCATTGCGTTTCTCCTTTTGTTTTGTAAGCAAAGTAATTGCTTCCAACTGAATTCTCCTCCAGCAAGGGGTAGTTGTCAAGAAGAAACAAAAAATAATTTTATTCAAAAAGGTTCATTCATAAAAAAAAATTTCAAAACAAGAAAAACCGTGGTATGCTCAACCTATGAGTGGATGTTTGTATATCCTCAAGCAATTTCTCCCCAGCCTTGCACACAGCGAACGAAAGGTAGCTGAGTTTTTGCTGGCAAACCCGATGCAAGCAGTAGGCCTGGGAGTCCAGGAGATTGCGCTCATTACCCAGTCAAGCTCCTCAGCCTGCATCAGACTGGCCAACCATCTTGGGTACTCAGGATATTCAACTCTTAAGATGGCACTGGCGCAAGAGGTCTTCTCGACCGACAGGATAACTGAGGATCTGCCAACCCTACATATTTCACCACAGACAACTACCGATGCAATCGTGCATTGGGTCATAACCACTACCAGCGATAGCATCAAGGCACTGGAACATCGGGTCGATGGCAAGGCTCTGGAAGGGGCAGTGGAGGCGATCATCCATGCACCACATTTGGTGATAGCAGGGGTAGGGGCTTCAGGCATAGTGGCAAGCGACCTACAGCAGAAACTTGCACGTTTGGGCCTATCGGCTCTCTATACTGCAGACAGTGATATGCAGATAGTGGAGGCCTGTGCCCTTTCCAAGAACGATGTCCTGGTAGCCATCTCCTACTCAGGGGAGACGAACAGTGTACTCAAGGCATCCAAGGAAGCAAAGAAGAATGGAGCCGTAGTAGTGGCCATAACCCGGTTCGGAGGCAACTCGCTTTCCCGCATCTCTGATTGGACACTACAGGTGGTAAACAGTGAATCCCTCTTTCGGGAGGGTGCAACCCTATCCCGTTTCGGCCAGTTGCTGGTAGTCGACCTGATCTATACCGTCATCCTTGCACGGTGCCATGATACGGTCAGTGAATTGTTGAAGCGATCTTGGGAGGCAGTCTCCCATGTATCGGGATAGTGAAGCAGACCGTACAGATTACCCATACCAGAGAGAGGAGATCGCATGTATATCATCATTCCCATAAAGCAGGTACCCGAAACGGGTGATGTCCAGATGGACAAGGAGAGCGGTACCATGATCCGCAGTGGTTCAAAGTCCATCGTCAATCCCCTGGACCTCTACGCCCTGGAAGCGGGTCTCAGGCTGAAGGCGTTGCATGGAGGACGGGTTATCGCCATTACCATGGGACCTGTCAGCGCCGTGAAGGCCCTCAAGGAAGCGCTGTCCATGGGCTGTGACGAGGCCCTCCATCTCTCTGACCGGGCTTTCGGTGGCTCGGACACCTGGGCAACCTCCTATGTCCTCTCCAAGGCCATCGAGAAGCTGGGCAAGCCGGATCTCATCATAACAGGGGAACGGGCCACCGATGGCGATACTGGCCAGGTGGGACCTGCCTTGGCTTCCTGGCTTGATATGACCCTGGTCTCCTATGTCTCTTCCCTCGAAATGGAGGATGGGAACCACCTCCTGGCTGAACGCCTCATTGAAGAGGGGTACCAGAAGGTACGGGCCACCCTTCCTGCCGTCCTTACCGTTGTCAAGGAGATCGCCTGCCCGAGGCTGCCGACCTTGGCGGGAAAGAAACGCTCCATGGTAACGCCTATTCCGGTCTGGACAGCCATGGATATCGAAGCCGACCCTGCCTGCATTGGCCTGAAAGGGTCTCCTACCAGGGTGGTAAAGATTGAGAGCCCTAGCGTAAGTCGCCATTGCAAGGTTGTCCATGCCCTTGATGATGCCTCTACTGCCGACGCTGTGGAACAACTCTTCTCCTTTCTTGAAGAGAGGGGCCTGGCTCCTCTGAAAGGAGGCCAACATGCATGAGGTCTGGATCATTGCAGAAGAGAATGAAGGGAAGATAAAGGAAATTTCATATGAGCTCTTGGCACGGGGGAGGGCCCTTGCCGACACTCTGAAGGTAGAGCTTGGTTCTGTTGTTTTGGGGCATTGTATCCAACCATCAGGGCTGGATGCACTGATCGCTCACGGCTCTGACAGGCTCTATGTGGTGGACGACAAGGCCCTTGCAACCTTTTCTTGTGAACGATATGCACTTGTGTTGGAAAGCCTGATAACCACCCAAAAGCCCCAGATCGTCATAGCAGGTGCTACGACCATGGGACGGACACTCATGCCCTATGTGGCGGTCAGGACCCATGCAGGTCTTACAGCAGACTGCACGGAACTGGGTATAGAGGAAGGCAGTGGTAACCTGCTGCAGACCCGTCCTGCCATCGGGGGGAACATCATGGCTACGATCAAGACACCGAACCATCGCCCCCAGATGGCGACGGTCCGCCCAAGGTCTACCCGAGCCCTGCCCATCGACCTACAGCGTAGGGGACTCATTGAGTACATCCCGTTCTTGAGGGAGTGGGATGATGGCCGCCTTGAGGTCCTTGGCCTCCGAAAGCCGGAAGGGCAACAGCTCTCCATAGAGGAGGCTGACATGGTCGTCTCTGGTGGAAGGGGCATGAAGAAGCGTGACAATTTTCAGCTCATCGAACGCCTAGCAAGGTTGTTTGGGGCCCAGGTTGGGGCTAGCCGTGATGCAGTTGACCGGGGATGGGCAAGCTATCCCCACCAGGTGGGACTTTCTGGCAAGACCATCTCACCACGCCTCTATCTTGCCGTGGGGATTTCCGGTGCTGTCCAACACCTTGCAGGTATCAAGACAGCCGGCTGTATAGTGGCCATCAACTCCGATGAGCATGCGAACCTGCTGGATATAGCAGATTTTGCCATTGTAGGGGACTTGTTTTCCATCCTCCCCCAGATCGAGCGACACCTAGAGCAAAGGAGCAAGGTATGAGCATTCCCTACACCCGAATCGATCGACAGATCCTCAGTGAGCTCCTGGAAATAGTGGGAGCAAGGAATCTGATAACCGACCTGGAAAAGATGGAGCACTACAGCCATGACGAGACCTCTGTTGAGGAGTATGGCCATATGCCGGAGGTGGTGCTTACGCCCACTACTGTCGAGCAGGTTGCCTCCATCATGAAACTTGCAAGCAGGTACTGCATCCCAGTTACCCCAAGGGGTGCTGGTTCAGGCCTTTCCGGCGGCGCCATCCCCCTCTTCGGTGGGATCGTGCTCTCCTTGGAGAGGATGAATCAGGTCCTGGAGATTGACGAGGCCAACCTGACGGTTACGGCCGAGGCTGGCATCATAACCAACGAGCTGAATGAACAGATAAAGGCAAAGGGATTGTTCTTTGCCGGATACCCCATGAGCCTTGAGACCTGTTTCCTGGGTGGCAACATTGCAGAGAACGCTGGGGGAGGAAAAGCTGTCAAATATGGGGTTACCGGACGCTATGTCCTGGGCATGGAGGTCGTTACCCCCCAAGGGGAGATAGTCGAACTTGGTGGCAAGGTTACCAAGGATGTAAGTGGGTATGACCTCAAGCAGCTCTACATAGGGTCCGAGGGGACCTTGGGGGTCATCACCAAGGCTACCATCAGGTTGTTGGGGAAACCACAGTTTGCCTCTGACCTGTTGGTTCCCTTCACTACTGCCCAGGATGCAATCTCCGTTGTCCCCTTGGTCATGAAGGGTGGCATCATACCCACCAGCATCGAGTTCATGGACCGCAGTTCCCTAGAGATGTCCTGCTCCTACCTCAATGAGAGCCTTCCCCTGGAAGGAGTGGGGGCGATGTTGCTGATCGAGCTTGATGGCAGTGATGAGGCCCAGGTAGAACACGATCTCATGGCAGTGGGCGATCTGTGCATCCAGCAAGGGGCAATGGAGGTATACATCGCCGAAGACGCCTCCAACCGCGAGCGTATCTGGTCTGTACGAAGGAATATAGCAGAGGCCATCAAGGTCTTCAGTCCAGTGCAGAGCCTTGAGGATGTTGTGGTTCCCATAGGCTCGATTCCCAGTGTACTGCCCGAGCTCAAGCGGCTTGCAGAGAAATATGATGTGACCATTCCCTGTTACGGACATGCAGGTGATGGCAACCTCCATGCAACCATTGTGAAGAACCCTGCAAGCAGCATGGAGAGCTGGCACAGTATCGAGCCGAAGATTCTCACTGAGCTGTATGCATTCATTGTGGGGAGACTGGGGGGCAAGATCAGTGGCGAGCACGGCATCGGGCTCAAGCGAAGGGCCTACCTCAAGAGCCTGACCCCACCTGCTGAGTACAGGCTCTTCGAGGCGGTGAAGAAGGCCCTCGATCCTGCGATGATCATGAATCCTGGGAAGATTATTTGGTAGGAGTTTCCAAACCAATATCCTGAATATCCTTTCCATGATACAATACATCAATCATGACGAGGCCATCGGCCTTTCTCTGTAGTTCATATTGCCTCGCAAAAGGATAGGAAAGTTGACAAATGCCACCTGTTTGGGTAGAGTAATTTTTGAAAGTTTCCTTGTTTAGAACCCTATATTTCTGAATCACGATTCTTTCCATTCCCTATCCTATTTGCGTATGGCATGTATCTTGGAGAATCCACATGGAACTGATCGTGATAGAGCTCTTTTCCTTGGCAATCGTATTGGCCATTAGGTTTGGCCATAGGAATGCTTTGAAGACTGCTACAGAGTGCATTGATTGCAGAGATGATGGGATGTTGCTTGATGAAAACATTTGCATCGTCTATCTCGTTCTTGCAATCAACATCCACTTGCACCTAAGCAACATTATACAATTCTGGTCTTTGTACGCAAAGGTAACAATGATCCTCCATGTAATTTCGATTCCAGCTCTTGTCTACGTCTGGATGACCGGAATCGAAAAGCGGGTACTCTCAAGAAAAAGTGCAAAACCTGTGATACTCAGCCAGAAAATACTCCTCTGGATTTTTGTCGGTCTTTCATTGGCCGATATCCCGATCGGCAAACTCTATCTGTTTTCAGATGAAGCACTGCTCATAGGTGGGTATGGCATTCCCCTCATGTTGGGATTGAGCATCTCTTTCATAGTGCTGGAGTTGGTGATTGTCTTGGCTAAAAGGCATGAGATTACGAGGGCCCCTCGTATGCTCATGATCCTTTCTGCTCTTTTCCTTTTGCTTTCTGTCATCCTCTTTGAGGTGTTCAGACAACCCTACCTTTTTGCAGTAAGCAGTATCTTCATGCTTTTGGTCAGCTACCTCTCGTGGCAACGCAAGGAGTTGATGATGGATCCGGTAACCAAGGTGCCGAATTATCAGTCCTCCCTAGAGGCCATTACCCGCCTGACCTCCTCGAACGGGAAAGCAAGCTTGCTCATGATAGACATTGAAAATTTCCGTCTCATAAACGAACGCTACGGTGAAGAGAAAGGAGATGAGGTCCTCCGTATCTTTGCATTATTCCTTCGATCCACCTTACTTAACGGTTCCGTATACTGTATGGGAGGCAATCGGTTTCTCCTGCTGTTTCCCCATCTTTCCCATAATGAGCTTGTACGCATTGTAAGAGTGATCCAGGTGAAGATTTCAGAAGGATGGAAGGTCGGGGATGTGCAGGTCTCATTTCATGTGAACATTGCCATTGTCGAGACCCCCCTCAGAAAGAATACCACTGCAGAGGTTGTTGACTCCCTGAATTTTACCATGATGGAGATTAAGGAGAAACGACGGCAGTCGATAATCATCTTTAACCAGAAGCTCATCGATGTCAGACAGCGCAAGCTCAATGTCCTCTCCGTCCTGAGGAAAGCAGTGGTACATCAGGATATGGTGAAGGTCTATTTCCAGCCAGTGGTTGACGTTGAGAGCAACCGTCCCATAGCTGCAGAAGCCTTGATGCGTCTGCAGGACGACCAGTTGGGTATGCTCTCCCCCGGAGAGTTCATTCCCCTTGCAGAACAGGCAGGCCTGATTTCGTTGTTTACAGAAATCATATTGAAGAAAGTCTGTTCCTTTATCGTGGAAAACAAGGAACGGTTGCATCTTTCCCATATCTCCATAAACATATCCTCTGAAGATCTTTCCAATAGTGAGGCCTCCCAAAAATTGCTCGATGTGCTTAAGCAATCACCGGTAGATCCTGGAAAGATATGGTTTGAAGTGACAGAATCGATGGTCCTTGATGCAAATAGGTTTGTGAACAGGTCCTGGGAAGCATTCCAGAAGAAAGGCATCCGTTTCATGCTGGATGATTTCGGCACCGGTTATTCAAACCTTGAGTCCCTGGTTACCCTTCCCTTTGATATCGTAAAGATCGACCGTAGTGTGGTCTCCAACTCCAAGAACCGGTATGAGTTGCTCTCCTTGATCTCTGCGATGCTCCACCGTTTGAATAAGCAGATCGTTGCCGAAGGGGTTGAGACCCAGGAACAGCTGGATGTTGTCCGTTCTGCCCAGATACACCAGGTGCAGGGCTACTTCTATTCCAAGCCCCTTGATGAGCAGCAGTTCTTGGCATGGATGGACAAGGAGTTCCACTGACCCGATCTTTCGGAGCTTTTTCCGTAGGCTCTCAATAGCACAATTGTTTTCCTCACAAAATCATACCCACCTGCACTGCAGGTGGGTATGAAAATCAAGTAGTCGTTCTCCTAGCTTCTGGTTACCTGTTCAGGGTATCTGTAGCAATCCCTTCTGCAAGCTCAGCTGCAACGGCAAAGGTCTCGCTGAGGGTAGGGTGGGCATGGATGGTGAGGGCTATGTCCTCGGCAACCGAGCCCATCTCAAGGGCAAGGGTGGCCTCGGCGATGAGTTCCCCTGCATTCTTTCCACAAATACCTGCACCAAGGAGCCTGCCTGTCTTCACGTCGAAGAGGGCTTTGCTCACCCCTTCGGAAGCCATAGCACTCAAGGCCCTTCCATTTGCCATCCAAGGGAAAGAACCCTTCTTGTAGGCAATGTTTTTCTCCTTGGCCTCAGCCTCGGTCAGCCCTACCCAAGCAACCTCGGGGTTGGTATAGGCAACAGAGGGAATGCCCATGACCGAAAATGCAGAAGGTAGGCCAGAGGCAACCTCTGCAGCTACCTTACCCTGATGGCTACTCTTGTGGGCAAGCATGGGGTCTCCTACAACATCCCCGATGGCAAAGATATGTGCAACGTTGGTACGCAGTTTCTTGTCCACCTCGATCCAACCCCTTTGGGTGGTCTTCAGTGAGGTGTGCTCAATGCCAATCCTATCGGAATTTGCCTTACGACCCACCGCCACCAGCACAGCATCGGCCTCGATGGTCTGTGGTGCCTTTTCTCCCTTCAGCGAGAGTACCAGACTCTCTTTCTTTGCTTCCACCTTCTCAACCTTGGTTGAGGTGTAGATGGCCTCGTATTGGCCTTTCAACTTCCTCACCAAAGGTTGTTTCAGGTCCCTATCAGCAGGAGGGATGAGGGAATCCATCATTTCGATGATGGTCACCTTCGAACCAAGGGCGTGGTACATCGTAGCCACTTCAAGGCCAATGATCCCCCCTCCTATGATTGCCAACCGGTCAGGGATGAAGGCAAGGTCGAGGGCCTTGGTCGAATCCCAGACCCTCTCATCCTCAAAGGGAATTCCTGGTATCTGGACCGAGCGGGAGCCAACAGCGATGATCAGATCGGTAAAGGTAAGGTGTAGCTCTTCCTTTTCTGTCTGGACCTTTAGGGTAGTATCGGAGAGGAAGGTTCCGACTCCGATGATGCGCTCAACCTTGCGGGCCTTGCACAGCGACTCAAGGCCCGAGGTGAGGGTTCCCACCACAGAATCCTTATGGGCTCGCATCTTGGCAAGGTCAAAGGTGGGCTTGCCGAAGGAAACACCAAGAGGGGCAAGCTTTTCAGCTTCCTCTATCACCTCTGCAAAGTGGAGCAGGGTCTTGGAAGGGATGCAGCCTACGTTCAGGCAGACACCTCCCAATACATCCTCCTTCCCAATGAGGGTAACTTTCCGGCCAAGGTCAGCAGCCCTGAAGGCTGCACTATATCCACCAGGTCCTCCTCCGAGGACCAAGAGGTCAGTCTGTATTTCTCGCATCTGTACCTACCTCCTTAGAGCAGTACCCTTCGAATATCGCCCAACAGTGAGGCGAGATAGGTGGTGAACCGAACCCCTGTTGCCCCATCAATGACCCGATGGTCATAGGCTAGGGAGAAGGGGAGGATGTCCCGTGGCACAAAGGCCTCACCGTTCCATACCGGTTCCTTCGACAGCCGGGAAACGCCCAGTATGGCAACCTGTGGTGGGTTGATGATCGGGGAGAAGGCAGTCCCTCCAATTCCCCCAAGGCTTGAGATGCTGAACGAGCCACCTGAAAGGTCCTCGCCCTTGAGCTTCCGCTCCCTCGCCCTTTGGCTTATCTGGGCGAGCTCAGCCGCCAGTTGGGTGATGGTTTTCTTGTCCGCGTCCTTGATGACCGGTACAACAAGACCCTCCGGTGTATCGACCGCTACCCCAATGTGGTAGTAGTGTTTGAGGATCAACTCACCGGCATCCTCATCGAACGAAGCGTTTATCTCAGGGAACTTCATCAATGCGGCAGTCACTGCCTTGATGATGAACGGCAGGATGCTGATGGTCGGACCCTCACCATCCTTTTGCTTCTTCATCTCTTCCTTGAGTGTCTTTCTCAGACTCTCCAGGTCAGTGACATCTGCCTTGTCATACTGGGTGACATGGGGGATGATCTGCCAGCTCTTCTGCAGGTGAGGGCCGGATATCTTCTGGATACGGGAGAGGGCTTTGCGCTCAACACTCCCATACTTTGAGAAGTCCTCCAGCTCAATCTTTGCACCAGTTGTCTTGGAAAACCCACCTTGTAGGGCCTTCTTGACCAGGGCCTGGACATCCTCATGCAAGATCCTGCCATGGGGGCCGGTACCGGTCACCTGGGATAGCTCGACCCCAAGCTCACGGGCATACTTGCGTAGCGAAGGGGTTGCGTGATAGAGGGCTCCGGGTTCCTGTTCGTTGACCAGGTCTGTTTTGCTCTCTTCCTTCACTGGCTCCTGCTTTTCAGCCTTGGGCACTTCTGCCTTGGTCTCGGCTGGTTTTTTTGCCTCAAGGGGTTTTTCCTCTTCTTTTTTGGGAGGTTCAGGTTTCTTGCCTTCATCAGCCTGTTCGCCGGAGACCTCGATCTCGGCAACGGGGGTGTCCTTGGAAACAAGGTCGCCCTCCTTTACCAATATCTTGGAGACGGTACCTGCATAGGGGGAGGGGATGTCTATCACAGCCTTCTCACTTTCCAGCGAGAGGACAGAATCCTCCATTGCAATGGTGTCGCCAACCTTGATATATACTTCAACGATCGCAACATCCGCGAAATCCCCAATATTTGGGATTAGTATCTGCTTTACTGCCATGTCGTAAATCTCCTTAACTCAACAGAGGATTGGGTTTGTCGATGTCGATGTGATAGAGCTCAATGGCTTCACGCACTTTCTTGGCAGGGATGGTTCCCTCATCGGAAAGGCCCTTGAGGGCAGCGAGAGCGATATAGAACCTGTCAACCTCAAAGAACCTACGCAGAGCATGCCTGAAGTCAGAACGGCCAAAGCCGTCGGTACCAAGGATGGTAACGTTTTTCTGGGGTATGAGCCTTCTGATCTGTTCAGGATAGGCCCGTAGGTAGTCTGTGCTGATGACAACAGGACCCGTATGGCCTTCCATGACCTTGGTCAGATAGGCCACCTGTTTCTCCTGCTCAGGATGGGTGAGGTTGTACCGATCTGCCGCTATGCCATCACGATGCAGTTCATTTACCCCAAGGATGCTCCATATGTCGGATTCGACACCGAAGTCCTTTTGGAGAAGGTCTGCAGCTGCAAGGACCTCCCTCAAGATGGTTCCGCTACCCATGAGCTGTACCACAGGGGCCTTGCTCTTCTTGGCTTTCCTGAAGAGATAGGCACCTTTCTTGATACCCTCCTCGACACCCTTGGGCATCTCTGGATGGATATAGTTCTCGTTCATCAGCGTGATGTAGTAGAAGATGTTCTCATCGTCGACAAACATTCGTTTCAGGCCATCCTCGATGATGATGGCAAGCTCATAGGAGAAGGTCGGGTCGTAGGCCTGGCAGGAGGGGTGCGTTGCAGCCAAAAGCAGGCCATGGCCGTCCTCGTGCTGGAGGCCTTCACCATTGAGTGTCGTCCTTCCTGCAGTAGCTCCCATCAAAAATCCCTTGGCCCTGCTGTCCCCAGCAGCCCAGATAAAGTCCCCAACTCTTTGGAAGCCGAACATCGAATAGAAGGCGTAGAAGGGAATCATGGTCTTCTGATGGTTTGCATAGGAGGTTGCAGCAGCTATCCAGGAGGAAATTGCACCGGCTTCGGTGAGCCCCTCCTCAAGGATCTGCCCCTTTACATCCTCGCGGTACCACAAGAAAGCCTCCTTGTCCTGGGGCTCATAGAGCTGTCCGACCGAGGAGTAGATACCGATCTGTCTGAACAGACCCTCCATGCCAAAGGTCCTGGCCTCATCAGGAATGATCGGGACAACCCGATTTCCTATGTTCTTGTCCTTTACCAGCTTGGTGAGAAGCCTGACAAAGGCCATGGTAGTGGAGAGCTCCCTCTCACCGGAAGAGGTGAGCATGTCATCATACTCCTTGGCCTCAGGGACGTTCAGTTTCTCGCCCTTGCTATGACGGAAAGGAACAGGCCCTCCCATTGCCTCACGCCTTCGTGCAATGAACTTTGCTTCCTTGCTCTCCGGATCGGGTTTGATGAAGGCAAGGCTCTTGGCCTGCTCATCGGTGATGGGGACGTGGAAATGATCCCTAAAGGCGAGCAGTTCCTCACCATCAAGATGTTTCTGGTTGTGAGCCCCCATCGAGGCCTCTCCCGATCCCATGCCAAAGCCCTTGACCGTCTTGAAGAGTATTACTGTAGGCTCGTTCTTGTGCTTGGAAGCTTCATGGAAGGCTGCATAGACCTTTCTGGGGTCATGGCCCCCTCGGCTCAGCTGCCAGAGCTCCTTGTCGCTCTTGCCCTCTATCAGGGCCTCGAGATACTCATCGCCTGAAAAGAGCTTTTCCCTCAGGTATGTGGGTCCCCTTGACTGGAGGGTCTGGAACTCGCCATCGACCATGGTGGAGAGCTTCTGCAAAAGAATACCCTTGGTATCCTTTTCAAATATCTCGTCCCACTCTGTTCCCCAGATTACTTTGATTACATTCCAGCCGGCACCCCTGAACTTGCCTTCCAGTTCCTGTATGATCTTGCCGTTTCCACGGACAGGTCCATCAAGGCGCTGTAGGTTGCAGTTTACCACAAAGATCAGGTTGTCCAGATGCTCGCGTGTTGCCAAGGTGAGGGCTGCAAGGGATTCTGGCTCATCCGACTCTCCATCACCCATGAAGACCCAGACCTTCCTGTCGCCGACCTTCATGAGCTCCCGCGATTCCATGTATTTCATGAATCGGGCCTGATAGATCGCCATCGAAGGGCCAAGGCCCATCGATACGGTGGGAAACTGCCAGAAATCCGGCATCAGGTAGGGGTGGGGGTAGGACGAAAGGCCCTTGCCATCGACCTCCTGTCGGAAGTTGTCCAGCTGCTCTTCGGTAAGCCGTCCTTCCACATAAGCCCTTGCGTACATCCCAGGAGAAGAGTGGCCTTGAAAATAGACAAGGTCAGCACCATTTTCAGCCTGTGGACCCTTGAAGAACCAGTTATATCCAACCTCATACATTGCAGAGGCGGAAGAGTAGCTTGCGATATGTCCACCCAGGCCCTTGCCCTCGGCATTTGCACGGGCAACCATGACCATGGCGTTCCATCGTACAAAAGCGGCAACATTTCTGGCTATGAGAGATTCTTCAGGTGGAATGGTCGCTGCAGTCCCCTGTATTGGTGTATTTGTATAGGGGCTTATTACCCCAGGGGAGGTGTTCACCCCCTGTTTGCGTGCAGATTGGGTCAGTTCGGAGAGTAGATAATCTACCTTCTGAGCCCCTTCCTTTGCGATAACTCCATCTATAGAATCCAACCAATCTTTGGTCTCTGCAGGGTCCTGATCATGAAAAATCGTATTACTCATACATCTCCTCCGATAGTGAGTTCATTATTTTTGATACAACAGCCACATAATTGCTGGTCTAGTCACCACCTGAAGAATACTACCAAAATGGTGGTAATTCAATACAATAAAGGTGTCGTAACATAAAATAGTGTACAATATAATTTAGAAAAGGGCTATCACCTGGGAAACTCTGCCTTTTGGCATAGTAGCGTGTCGGAATGGGTACCTTTGTTGCAACCTGCGTTTAGGCGGAAAAAAGCCCAAGGGGTTGCAACAATGTTGTCCCGCTTGGGCTGCAGAATGGAATAGCAAGAGCCTGAATGCATGGGAACCATCGCCCCATGAAGAATTTATTTGTTTTTCTTCTTCTCGAGTTTCTCTTGTTTCTTTTCTTTGGCTGTTTTAAGAGGCTTCTTTTTCTCTTCTTTCTTTGCGTCCTGGGATTTAGCCATATTCGGCACCTCCTGATTTTGATTTGCTGATGGGAAGAATCATAACTTCATTCGATTTGATAAGCAACCTTTCGGATGAAATTGGCAAGACTTTATCGGGACATTACCCGGTCCTTTCCCTGTTCCTTGGCGATCATGAGATACCGATCGGCATGGGCCATCAAATCCTCGCATGTTGATTCATCCTCGGGAAAGAGGACCAGACCTATGGAAAGGGAGAGCTGGGGGTAGCTGGGGCAGATGTCTGAGATGTCCAGATCCTTCACATCCAAGCGGATTTTGTCAGCTATCATGAACAGCTCATTTTTGTTGGTATCAGGAAGGATAATGGCAAACTCATCACCACCATAGCGGCATACAATGCTGTTCCTCTCCATTTCTCCAGACAGGAAGCTCCCTATTCTCTGGAGGATGGTATCCCCCGTGGCATGGCTGAAGTTGTCATTGTAGCGCTTGAAATTGTCGATATCCATCAACATGATGCCATAGGAGATATTCTTTTCAGAACCTCGTTTGACCCTATCCTCCAGGGTTGCATCAAAGTAGCGTCTGTTGAGCAGCCCTGTCAGGTGGTCCCTGATGGAGCTTTCCATAAACATCCGGACCTGACGGGTTCGTATATAGTTGGCAACCATGCTCAAGGCGGAGACCATCAGCACATAGGAGAGAAAGCTCGCCCAGTTGCGAGCCATCAGGGCGGGGGTGGAGAAGACAATGAGGGAAAGCAGTACAAACTGCAGTGATGCGATAACCAGGGTATAGAGAAGTGGCAGGCTAACGCTTGAGAGGATGACCGTTATGGTAACATAGATAAGGGGAAAAAACTCTGTTATCCCGTGCTGGGCATCAATCAGGATCGATCCCCAGGAGCCGAGCAATGCGATGCTCACCGTCAATAGGGTGGAAACCAGAAATTTTCTTTTGCAGGTAAAATACCAAGCAACAAGATCAATGGCCATGAGGCCAGCTATGAGGGGTGGATAGGTTTTCCATTGATAGGAACCCACCGCATTGGTCGTGAGTGCAAGAATACAGACAAGTAGAAGCAATATCAGGATAATCGGTTGGACCCATTGTAACAGTTGCCTTCGTATGTCTGCAGATTCATTGTCTCCCATTTGTCTGATGCCTTCCATTCACGTAAGATTCGCCGCTAACCTGGGTATTCATCACAAGGAGGATCAAAGGCGGTTCTTCAATATAGCACTGCATATTGGTAAATTCTAGAGAGATATTGTATACCCTGTACAAAAAAAAGGAAATATCTTCTTGCATGTGATGTCCTGCCTCTTATGTAACGGTTGGATCGCATGATCAGAGCATGAAGTATAGGCTGTGGTACCAAGAGGCATACCCTAGGGCAACTGTTGGAAGACCCTTGCCAATTCTGCATACACCCGCTTGGCAACCAGGACCTGCTCAAACTTGACATACTCGTCAATGACATGTGCCATCGTGGGTGAGGAGGGTCCAAAGCCGATGGTAGGAATCGATCGGTTTCCGGCACTCTCGCTGCCGTCGGTGCAGAAAGGGTAGTAGCCTGTAGCGTAAGGAAGCCCCGCTTGCCTCATCGCCTCCCGGCCAAAGGCAACGAAGGGTGACCCTTCATCAATGACCCATGCGGGGAAGAACCGCCTCCCTCCCAAGGACGCCCCTGTATAGCATGTTTCTCTGCTTGTCTTGACCGAACAGGCAAACTCATGCTCCCCTTGGGGGAAAACCTGCAGCAACTGTTCCCGTATCCCTGAAACCAGGGATTGCTCCGTCTCCCCAACGAGCGTCCTTCGGTCGATGGTAATCGTACAGAGGTCCGGGATGACAGAGCAACCCGGGTAGGGATGGGAGAGGATATCGGTGACAACCATGATGCCTTCACCAAGCAGTGGACAGGTTGGGGTGGGCATAAGTGGAAGGCAATGCAAGACCTTTTCCATCGCCTCGATGGCATTTTTTCCCTTCTCTGGGTGGGCTGAATGTGCATTTTTCCCAAAGGTCTCTATGCTAAGCTCAGCCCTTCCTTTCTGGCCCAACATCAACTTGAGATCTGAAGCCTCACCAAGCACCACTAGGTCGGGAGCATACCTGTCCAAGACCTTGCCAAAGGCAATGCCTTCGAAAATCTCCTCATGTACCACTGCCACGACAGAGAGTGTTGCGTGGTTCCTGTTCCCTTCCTTGGCGAGCGAACCTATGGCATGGACCATGGCAGCAAGGGCGCAGCGCATGTCGCTTGTTCCCCGCCCATAGAGTTTGCCGTCAACAAAGTCTGAACCAAAGGGGTCATACTTCCAGGACGCACGGTCTTGGATACCTACCGTATCCATATGCCCTTCAAACATCAGGTTTCCAGGCCTATTCCCCCTGACCTTGCCAATGATGGTGCCATACCCATCCCTGATGACCTCATCAAACCCAACTCTCTGCATCTCTTCTGCAATGAGGTCTGCTACAGGTTTTTCAGACCCTGACAGGCCTTCTACACCGATGATTCGTTTGCAAAATTCCAAAAGGGAAAGATCAGGGGCATGCATCAAGGACCTCCAAGGGTAGGAATAGTGTTAGGACCTCCCCATTGTACCATATGTTGATGAGCGCTGAACAACTCTAGAGAACGTGCAGGAGCCGAGATCTATCCTGATGCTCTAGCAGCTACTGGATTTTTTTCCTTCGCTCCACTGCTCCCGGGTTATGCTGTAGTGTTGGTTATCACTGACCTTTCCAAACATGGTCTCCCCCAAGGCAAGGTGGGTCCATCGCATCCCACATTTTGTCATTACCCTCCCTGAAGCTTGATTCTCCTTCTCATGACAGCTTTCCACCTCCCCCATTCCAAGTTCCTCAAAAAGGTAGTCAAGCATGCAGTGCAGCGCCTCACTCATGAAACCCTGGTTCCAGTATGCCCTGTTCAAAACATAGCCAAAGGATGCCTGCGTTTCGGTCAGCAATCGAAGGTCGATGCAACCTACTACCTTATCAGTTTGCTTGAGGACAATGGCATAGGTCTGGTCGTTGGACAGGAGCTTGTGGATGATCTCTTCAGACTCCTGGACGCTCTTGTGCCTTGGCCAGGTGAGATAGCGAACTGTCTCCTCATCGCCTGCATACTCAAAGAGATCCTGGGCGTCATGGGCGGAGAAATGGCGGAAATGGAGGCGTTCTGATTCCAAGGTTGCTGCAAATCTTTTGTGGGTTTGTCCACTCATGAGGACCTGCCTTTTGCAAGAAATATCGCCATAAACTATAGTACAACCTGAAAAAGGTTGCAATGCGTCCCATCCTTATGGTTTACCTGTACAATCTATGGTAAGCTTCTTGCAGGAAGATGTACAAGGAGCTTGATGCCATGGAACGAGAAAAGACCTATGCAAATGGGCAAAAAATCTCTTCCCAGAGGGGAAATATTCTTACCTATTATTTCAAGACAGGAATGGTAAAAGCCCAGGGACCTGTGGTAGGGGACGAGCAGATGGAAGGCAAGTGGGTCTTCTACCGTGAGAACGGGATGCTTTGGCAGGTCGGCAATTTCAAGAACGGACAAAAACAGGGAACCTGGATCAGGTATGACAAACTGGGACAGATCGAGTATGAGGCCGAATTCTCTGAAGGGAAGGAAGTGAGGAAGAGCCTATACCGTTGATCTCTAGCCATAGGCTTCATTGTGTATATTTGCGGATATTCGGCTCTATACACTTTCTATATAGTGTCTTGTTTTGGTAAATAATTATCGCTATTTGTCAGCAATTTTTACAGTATTCTTGTTTTTTGTTGTATGATTCCTTCTAGAAGTACTAGGGAAGGTCACATGCAACGGTTCCAAAAAAAAACTTTCTCCTCCATTAGGCTCTCGCCAGGCCTGCTTGTATTGGTTTTGTGCGCAGTTGCTGCTTTTTCTGCAGTTTTTGCATACCATGCGATTACCAAGACTTTTGAGGAGAAGGTTATCAATGGCGTTCATATCTTCTCAACATTTTTTACAGCTGATGAACTGCTTGCATTTCAGGATTTTGCACAAGGTGCAGGTGGGGGCGAACATCTAGAGCTTACCCAGAGGGTGTCGAGCACAGTCTCCGTGATACCAGCGGTCAAGAGTGCATTTTTATACTCCATTGAATCTGGAACCATCCATCCTCTGGAAGTGGGACAGCCCTTTCATTCCTTTCCCGATGGGACTTTCAGCTCCCAATTGGTTGGCGGTCCCATAATAACAAAACCCTATTCCGACTCCTTTGGAACCTGGACAACTGTCTTGGTCCCCATCTCGTCCATACCAACAGGCCTAGGGCTTGGCCTTACCTTCAGGACGAGGGATTTCTACTCCCTCGCAAGGTTGCGTACAGCAGAAATTACCGCAGCCCTCTGCATTGTGTTCCTGTTGGTACTCTTCATGGTGGGCATCCTGAAAAATAGTAGGCGGGCAAGGGTCGAGCAACAAAAGGCCCAGGAAGCCTCCGAGCATTTTCAGCTGTTGCAAAGACGGGACAATGAAGAGAAAAAACTTATGGAGACTACATTGCGTTCCCTTGGGGAGGGAGTCATCACCACCGACACCGAGGCTAGGGTAGTGTCCATGAACCGGTTGGCAGAGAAGATGACCGGATGGTCCATCCAGGATGCGAAGGGTAGGGAGTTGCGGGATATCTTTCATATTGTCGATGGTCTGACATTGGAGGCGTGTGAACCCTGGGCGTATGCAGTCCTCAGGACCGGTCTTCCCAAGGAGTATAACAACACGGAAGTCAGGTTGATCGACAAGGGTGGCAAGCTACTTTCCATCGAAGACAATGTCTCCCCGATACTGGATGATGATGGCAAGATACTCGGGGTTGTAATCATCTTCATCGATGGAACGGAGAAGCGGTCACAGCTGAGCAAACTGCACTACGTGAGCACCCACGATGCCCTCACTGGCCTGTTGAACAGGCAATCGTTCTATGCAAGGGTCCAGGAGCTGGATTGGTCAACCAACTATCCCCTGATCTTGATGTTGCTTGATATCAATGGGTTGAAACTTATCAATGAGGCCTATGGCCATGCAACCGGTGACTCCCTGCTCACCGAAATTGCCATTATCCTGCAACGGCCCTGGCATCCAGGCCAACTGGTTGCTAGGGTCGATGGTGATGAGTTTGCAATCCTCTTTACCAATTCTGATGAACAGGTGGCCGAGCGGGTGATCAAACAGATCCAGGAGGCCCTCTCCGAACAGTCATTTTTGTGGTATGGCCTCTCCATCTCCATTGGATATGCAAAGAAGGAGTATGTGCAGATGTCTATCGGGGAGCTCCATAAGCGAGCTGAGGATACTCTCTTAAGCAACAAGGTTGTAGAAAGCCAGGGTGCACGGCTAAAGATGATAGACCTGTTGCTCCAATCCCTCTTCAGGAAGAGCTCCAGGGAGATGGAGCACAGCAAGAGGGTAGCCTCCCTGGCAACACGCTTTGGCATGAAGTTGGGACTGTCTGAGAAAGAGATCCAGGATTTGAGTACGGTAGCGGTCATGCACGATATCGGGAAGATCGCCATCTCCGATAAGGTTCTCAACAAGAAAGGTGCCTTGAGTGGCCAGGAGTGGAACGAGATATTCCGACACCCGGAGATTGGGTTCAACATCCTCAGTTCGGTCACCCTCTATGCACCCATGGCCGAGCAGGTGCTCTGTCATCATGAACGGTGGGATGGAACAGGCTATCCCAACAAGCTTGCAGGCCAGCAGATACCCTTCAATTCCCGTATCCTTGGGTTGTGCGATGCCTTTGATGCAATGACCAGCCAAAGGACCTACCGTAGTGGTGTCTCACTGCAGGAGGCAATGCAAGAGATAGTGCGCTGCAGCAATACCCAGTTTGATCCTGAGCTTGCGCCCCTGTTTGTCGAGATGATCGCAGAGGAATCTATCCACTATCCAGAAACTGTCCAAGAGGGGTGATAGGTATAGGGTTTAGGTCGCCGACAAATCTTATCGCTATTCCCTTTCTTTGTTGTGGAGGGATACAGGCAGTGGTACAATTACCTATCACGCAAATCGTTCGGATCGACTGGTCTGTTGCATATGTTTCGGTCCGGGCTTGGAGGAAGAGATGAGAAAACGCGGTCTGAAGCTGTTTGTCCTCGTTATGATGGTCCTCTCGTTTTCGTTGGGCTTGCTAAGCGCCCAACCTTTGCCTGAAACGCAAAACCTGACCATTCTCGCGACGACCGACCTGCATGGAAACGTATGGGGTTTTAGTTATGAAGATAACAAGGAAACCACCAACAATGGAATGGCAAGGATAGCATCCTATGTCGAAGAGGTCCGTTCCAAGGAACAACATGTCATTCTTGTGGACAATGGGGATGTCATCCAAGGTAACATCATGACTGATGATATCTACAACAAGCAGGATGGTGACCACCCAGTCATCAGGGCGATGAACCTTATGGGGTATGATAGCCTTACCCTGGGAAACCATGAGTTCAACTTTGGGGAGAAACTTATCAAGAGGATCCAGACCCTCGCCGATTTCCCGGTGCTTGCTGCGAATATGGCCAGGGTCGATGGAACGATGGCAGCACTGCCATACACCATCATTACCCGTGGGGATGTACGGATCGGGATCATCGGCCTTACCAACCCCAACGCTCCTCGTTGGGATGGGGAGAAGACCGATCCTTTCGTGTTCGCCCCTGTAGGTCCCGCTTGCAGAAGGGTGGTTGATATCATCAAGGAC
Source organism: Sphaerochaeta sp. PS (assembly GCF_032144095.1). Taxonomy (NCBI): domain Bacteria; kingdom Pseudomonadati; phylum Spirochaetota; class Spirochaetia; order Spirochaetales; family Sphaerochaetaceae; genus Sphaerochaeta; species Sphaerochaeta sp. PS. Next base: position 245,571 of record NZ_JAVSNJ010000002.1, on the reverse strand, counting down.
AAGGTAGACATCATCATCGCCGTAGCCCATGTAGGTATCTACCCTGAATATGACGAGGAGGAAGGCAGTGACGGCGGTAACGCAATCCTGGACCTCTGCCCCGAGATCGATGTCCTCATCCTTGGCCATGACCACAATACCCTCAAGAACATTGAAGGTACCACGGTAGTCGGGGGAGCCAAGAACCTTGGACCAGAGGTTATCCGCATCGACCTGGGCCTCGATAAGGCAAAGAATGTGATTTCCCGCAAGATCGAGATCGTCAAGATGGATGCCTTTGCGCCAAGCGATTTGATTCGCAAGGATGCATTCATCATGGAAGCCCACCAGAAGACCCGTGACTTCATCTCCGGTGGGGCCCCCTCTGCTGACGGTACCCCAAGTGGTGGTATCTTCGGTACGGCTTCTGTTGATTTCCAACCCAAGAATGAGATCAAGGGTATTCCTGAAGGCAAGCTTCGTGATACCGCTGTCATGGACCTCATCAATGCTGTCCAGCTCGCAAATTCCGGTGCCGATGTATCGGCTGCAGCCCTCTTTGCAGATACCAGCAACATCCTTGCTGGAAACATCAACTACGGGACGATCTTCGGCATCTACAAGTTCGACAACACCCTCTACAAGGTTGAGGTTACCGGGGCCGAACTGAAGGCATACATGGAGTGGTCAGCCGCCTGCTACAACCAGTGGAAGAGCGGTGATATCTCCATCAGCTTCAATCCTGAGAAGCCTGGATACCTGTATGACATGTTTGCCGGAGTTGACTACCAGATCGACCTCTCAAAACCTGTAGGGAAACGGATCGTGAATGTCATGTTTAAGGGAAAACCCCTTTCCGACACCCAGACCCTTACCCTGGCTGTAAACAACTACCGCTACTCCTCTGCCCTGAAGGCACAGAAGCTGGTAAAGGCCACCAAGCAGTGGGAGTCCCCCAACTCGATTCGTGACATGCTCGTAGAGCATATCAAGAAGGAAGGGACCATCAAGCCGATGGTAGACAACAACTGGAAGATCGTTGGTGTAGACCTCACTTCCCCATACCGTGATGCAGTCATCAAGATGGTCAATGAGGGAAAGCTTGAACCACCCTATGCAAAGTCGTTGAACATCAATGACCTGAAGAAGAGTGGAGTGATCTGAGCCTAGAAAGAACAACCAAGCGCCCTTGGAAATCCAGGGGCGTTTGCTTGTCTACTCTCTCTCTCCTATCTTTTTTGGTTACTCTGTATCCTTGTCATCAACTGGAGCCTTTGGCTTTCTCTTTCTTACGCTTTCGGTAAGCAAATACTCGATCTGGCCGTTGATGGAACGAAAGTCATCCTCTGCCCAGGAAGCAAGTTCTTTCCACAACGAAGATGACAGTCGAAGCAGTACCTGTTTTTTTCCTGTTTCCTTACTCTCCATGGGTCATCTTCCTTTCAATTTGTCCTTTAATAGATGGAACCGCTGTTTACGATAGGCTGGGCATCGCGGTTGCCGCAAAGTACCACCAGCAGGTTGCTCACCATCGCAGCCTTCCTCTCATCGTCCAGCTCAACCACAGACTTTTCGCTCAGCTGCTTCAGTGCCATCTCCACCATCCCTACGGCCCCTTCGACAATCTTCTGCCGTGCTGCGATGATCGCTGAAGCCTGTTGTCTCTGCAGCATCACGGCAGCGATTTCCGGAGCATAGGAGAGGTGGGTGATCCTGGCTTCCACAATCTCAAGGCCTGCCAACTCAACTTTTGCAGAGAGTTCCCTCTTCAGGTCATCTGCAACCTCCTTGCTGCTGCCTCGTAAGGATTTCTCGTCTTCCTCTTCAGGTGCATCGTAGGGGAAGAGCCTTACCACATTGCGGAGGGCCGAGTCGCACTGTATGGAAAGGTACTCAACAAAATTGTCCACATTGAAGACAGCCTTTGCGGTATTGACCACTTTCCAGATGACCACAACCCCGATGATGATCGGATTGCCCAAGGCATCATTTACCTTCTGCTTGTCGTTGTTCAGCGTCATCGCCTTCAGGGATATCTTTTTGTTCGGGAAGGCTATGGCTGTTCCAGAGGAGAATTTCATGGTCTCCTCAAGACTCTTTGCCATCGGTTTGGTCGACCCTTGCTCGCCCTTTGCCGCTGGATTGACTGCACTTACGAAGGGGTTCACAAAGAAGAACCCGGGCCTTTTGATCGTACCGTAGTAGCTGCCGAACAGGGTGAGTACCAAGGCTTCATTGGGCTTGATGACCTTAAGGCCAGCATAGAGGATGGGCCCTACGATGAACCCATACAAGGCTGTGGCTACGATAAGCACAACCCTCCCAACCAAGGGTAGGCTTACTATCATGGCCAATACAAATACAAGGATTGATACGATGATGAGCAGGGTGTTTGCCAAAAGGAAAAGCATGCCACTAGTTGGGTTGTCCAAAACCTTCTCCTGTCCATAGTCCGGTGATGTGTTCTCGATCATTGGGGAACCTCCTAAACAAAGAGCCATAAGATATCAAAATGATATCAATAGGATATTGAACCCAACGAAGACATTTGTCAAGAGATTTCTGGCAGGTGAAGGGAGGAGACTATGCGATTCCCCCTTAGTAGGGTATACCATGGACATGATGAAAAAAACCTTGGCTGTGGTATTGGTGTTGGCATTCAGCTCCTGCATGCTCTTCTCAGCCTCTTTTGAAGAGGAGAAGACAAAGAGCTCCGATGGAAAGGATTTCCTTTTTCCCCAGGATGCACTACAAGAGGGAGCGGCTATCTTTGCCCTTTCCCTTGGAACCGACCGGGAGAACGGTGAGGAGCAACAGAGTTCTTTGCTTGGGTGGCAGACCTATTTCAATGACAACCCAAATGTTGTCGGGTCCATCCCTGTATACCATTTTCCTGTCCTCGCAGGGGTACCTTTCTTTGTGAAGGGAGCCATCAGGAAGGCCCTGTATGAGTCCTATGTGGGACTTGTCGATCCCGGTAGGGTCGCCATCCTGTTCATCTCCAAGGCCGAATCGTTTGCAAAGAGGGCTAACCTACCGCTGGATAGGGAGAGTACCCTTGCGGTGGTGGCCTCAGATGGCACAGTGTCAGGCTATGTAAAGGGCCCCTTGTCACCGGAGAAGATTGAGGCTCTGAAGGCCTTGCTAGCACGGCTGTAGCTGCAGGATGGAACCTCCATACAACCCCTCAAATAAAGCCTATAGCTTTACCATGTTATCTATCTTGCTTATCTGCTATACTGGGCCTTACCAATATGAGGAGGGTTTATGTATAGGAAACCAACCGAAGAGTGGACCATCAAAGATTCAGCTGACCTCTACCGTATCGAGGAGTGGGGTAACGGCTATTTCCATATTCAGGAAGATGGGGAGGTGGAAGTCCGACTTAAACGGGACACCCCAGAATCATCCATAAGTTTGTTGAAGATCGCCCAGGGCCTGAAGGATAGGGGTACCAAGCTGCCTGTCCTGCTCCGCTTCAGCAATATCCTTGACGATCGTATCCAACACATCAACGAGAGTTTTGCCTCTGCCATCAAAGAGGTTGGGTATGAGGGGGTCTACCGTGGGGTATATCCGGTAAAGGTAAACCAGCAACAGCAGGTAATTGAAGAGATCTGCCGTTTCGGCAAGCAGTATCACCATGGCCTTGAGACCGGAAGCAAGGCTGAACTGCTCATAGCCATGGCCTATGTTGATGACCCTGAAGCCTACGTTATCTGTAACGGATATAAGGACGAGGAGTATATCGACCTTGCACTGAAGGCATTGGCCCTTGGTATCCAGACCATCCTGGTCATCGAGATGCCCGGTGAGGCTGCCATCATTGTAGAGCGGTCAAGGGCCCTTGGGATCAAGCCAAACATCGGCATACGGATGAAACCCTCCACTGTTGCCGGTGGGCATTGGACCGACTCCGGTGGGGACCGAAGTGTATTTGGCTTGAATACCACCCAGGTGATCGAGGTGGTGGACATGCTCAGGCGTGAAGGGATTCTCGATTGCCTGAAGCTGCTGCACTACCACCTTGGGTCACAGATCCCAAACATCCGGGCGATCAGGATGGGGGCCACCGAGGCCGCCCGTTTTTATGCCGGACTGCTCCATGAAGGGGCTCCAATGGGCCTTCTGGACATAGGCGGTGGCCTTGCCATCGACTACGACGGAAGCCATTCCGACAACAGCAATAGCCGGAACTACACTACGATCGAGTACTGCACCGACGTGGTTGAGGAGATCATGACCATCTGCAAGGAGGAGAGGATACCCCATCCTACCATCCTCAGCGAGTCTGGCAGGGCCCTGGTGACCTACTACTCGGTCCTGCTTCTCAACATCCTCGATACCAATGTATTCTGGAATGGGAAGGGAAGGGAAGAACCCATAGCGGAAGAGCTGTTGCCCGCCCTGGACAACTTGTTGTATGTGCGGACCATGCTCAACAAGGATACGGCACAGGAGTGCCTGAACGACCTCAACTACTACCGGGAGGAGATCCGGAACAAGTTCCTCTACGGAAAGGTGAACATGCGGGAACGAGCTGCGGCCGAACACCTCTATTGGTCCATCATCAGCGAGATATACCTGCTGTTACGGGACCAAGAGCATGTTTCTGCCCACCTCAGGCTTGTGGAACGGCAGCTTTCGGACATCTATTATGGCAACTACAGCCTCTTCCAGTCCCTGCCCGATGTCTGGGCGATCGACCAGCTCTTTCCCATCATGCCGATCCATCTTCTGGACAAGAAGCCCGACCGCCAGGCAATCCTTTCAGACATAACGTGCGACAGTGAGGGAAAAATTGACCGGTTCATAGGACGCAATGGGGTGGAGAACACCCTTGCCTTGCATACTCCTCCACAGGATGATGACTATATCCTGGGGGTGTTCCTTGTCGGTGCCTACCAGGAGACCCTGGGGGATCTGCACAACCTGCTCGGCGATACCAACGTCATGAGCGTCACCTACGATGAAGAGGGTAAGTTCAAGTTCCATAACGAGCTTGAGGGCGATACCATAGCCGAGGTGCTCAGCTATGTGGAGTATGATACCAAGCAGATGGAAGCCATGATCCGCTCCAAGGCAGAACAGGCAGTCCAGGAAGGTCGCATTACAGCCCAACAAAGAAGGAAGATCATCTCAGCCTACACCGCAGGCATGAGGGGATACACCTACTACGAGACAGACCAGGAGGAGTGAATACGATGAAAAAACGTTTGATGATAATTGGCGCCGGTGGCGTTGGCAATGTAGTAGTAAAGAAGAGCGCAAGGATGACCGACCTGTATGAAAAGATCATGCTTGCAAGCCGGACCAAGGCCAAGTGCGATGCCATTGCAAAAGAGGCAGGTCCTGTTCCTGTCGTCACAGCAGAGGTTGATGCCGATGATGTCCCATCCCTGGTCTCCCTTATCCGGAGTTTCAAGCCGGACCTGCTTATCAACGTGGCTCTTCCCTACCAGGACCTTACCATCATGGATGCCTGCCTGGAGACAGGGGTGCACTATGTGGACACGGCAAACTATGAGCCGAAGGACAAGGCGGAGTTCGAATACTCCTGGCAATGGGCCTATGAGCAGAAGTACAAGGATGCCAACCTCACAGCCCTCCTCGGCAGCGGCTTCGACCCTGGGGTGACCAACGTCTTCACCGCCTATGCTGCCAAGCATCTTTTTGATGAGATACACTACCTTGACATCGTCGACTGCAATGCAGGCTCCCATGGCAAGAGCTTTGCAACCAACTTCAACCCGGAGATAAACATCAGGGAGATCACCCAGAAGGGTCGCTACTGGGAGGATGGGGTGTGGAAGCAGACCGAACCATTGGAGATCAACCAGATGGTCGACTATCCCCATATCGGGCCGAAGGCCTCCTACCTCCTCTTCCACGAGGAGCTGGAATCCTTGGTAAAGCACTTTCCCACCATCAAGCGGGCTCGCTTCTGGATGACCTTCTCCAAGGAGTATATCAACAACTTGCAGGTGCTCGAAAATATAGGCATGACCAGCATCAAACCCATCCTCTACAACGGTATGGAGATCCAGCCTTTGCAGTTCCTCAAGGCTGTACTGCCTGAGCCCTCTTCCCTTGGGGAGAACTATACCGGTGAGACATCCATAGGGTGCCAGATGCGGGGCATCAAGGATGGAAAGGAACGGACCGTCTTCATCTACAACAACTGCAAGCATCAGGCTGCCTACAAGGATACCAAGGCCCAGGGTGTCTCCTATACCACCGGGGTCCCTGCTTCCATTGGGGGAAGGCTTCTGGCCCAAGGAGTTTGGAAGAAGCCTGGGGTATGGAATATGGAACAGTTCGATCCAGATCCTTTCATGGCCCTCCTTCCCGAACTGGGACTTCCCTGGGAGGTTGTCATCGATGGAGAGCTTGCGTTCCCCAAAGAGGAAACGGCCCATGCTTGACAGCACAAGAATAACCCATACTCCAGCCTTTGTGCTGGAGTATGATGCCTTTGAGAAGAACCTCGCTCTCATTGGGGGCCTGCAGCAGAGCCTGGGCTCTACCTTCCTGTTTGCCCTCAAGGGCTTTGGCATGCACAGGGTGTTCGGTGAGATCTCAGCGTGCGCAAAAGGGGCTACCGCCAGCTCGCTCAATGAAGCACGCCTGGCATCAGAGTATTTTTCTCATGTCCATGCGTACGCCCCTGTCTACCAACCCGATGAGTTCGATGCCATTTCCCAACTATCCAGTCACATCACCTTCAACTCCCTGGGCCAGTATGAGCTCTACAAGAATCGCCTCGGAAGGGCAAAGGCAGGCCTCCGGGTCAATCCAAAGCTGGATATGGTTGCAACAGAGCTGTACGATCCCTGTGCACCTGGCTCGAGGCTGGGCATCCAGCCCGATGCCCTGACCATGCTTCCTGAGGGAATTACAGGCCTCCATGTCCACAACCTCTGTGAAAGTGGGGCTAAAGAGATGCAGGCTACCCTTGCCAATGTCGAGAAGCTCTATGGGAGGTTCTTCGGCAACATCACCTGGCTTAACCTGGGAGGTGGCCATCTGGTTACCCGGAAAGGGTATGACCTGGCCCTGTTTTCTGCGACCGTGCAGTCTTTCCGGCAGAAGTATCCCCACATAGAACTTATGTTTGAGCCAGGGGCTGCCTATGTCTGGCAGACAGGGGTCCTGGTCTCCGAAGTGCTGGATATCGTCACCAGTGATGGCATCGATACGCTCATGATGGACACCTCCTTTACCGCCCATATGCCAGACTGCCTGGAAATGCCCTACACCCCCTCAGTTCGTGGGGCCGTTGTCTGCAAGGATGGCGAAAGCGGCGTACGACTTGGGGGATCGAGTTGCCTTGCAGGTGATTGGGTAGGGGAGTACCGGTTCGCTACCATGCCGAAAATTGGTGATAGGTTGGTCTTCGAGGACATGATGCACTACACCATGGTAAAGACCACGATGTTCAATGGCCTGGCCCATCCCGATATCGGCATCTGGCGCGATGGCTGCTATGAGGTTGTCAAACAATTCTCCTACGAGGATTACAAAAACCGTTTGTCATAAGGACTCACAACAATGAAATCCTATTTTTTAGATTCAGAATATCCCAATAGCTCACCAAGAGAGGCATATTTCCATGTCATCCCCTTTCCCCTGGAAGAGACCGTCTCCTACATGGGAGGGACAAAGGAAGGACCCCAGGCCATCCTGGAAGCTTCCGGTCAGCTGGAAAAACTGGTTGAGGGGTTTGGAGAACCCGGCTTGTTTGGTATCCATACCACCGACGCCATCTCCTGTACCTATATCCAGAGTGAACAGGAGGTGTTTGCAAGGGCCTCGCTGTTGGTCAGCCGGGCTTTTTCCCAAGGCTCGGTTCCCGTCGTTCTTGGGGGAGAGCACAGCGTTACCAATGCATCCATCCAGGCGATTAGCGCGACCTATGCAAAAGGGGAGGTGGGCATCCTCCAGTTCGATGCACATATGGACCTGCGCCAGGCGTATGAAGGGTCTATCTTTAGCCATGCAAGTGTCATGAAACGTGCGGTTGAAGCGGGCATTCCCCTGTTTCAGGTAGGGATACGTAACTATAGCAGTGAAGATCTGCAGGCCAGGGAGGAATTCGGTGTCGGCCATCTTGATGGCAGTGCTGTCAACGCCCTGAAATATGGAAAGGGTGGGCTAGCCTCGGCAAGGCTACCCGATTCCTTCCCCGAGAAACTGTTCATAACCTTCGATGTCGATGGCCTTGATGCCTCCCTTATGGGCAGCACCGGCACCCCTGACCCGGGTGGACTCTTCTGGTGGGATGCCATTACCTTGTTGGATGTGCTTACCGAGGGTAGGACCATCATCGGCTGCGATGTGGTTGAACTCGCCCCGAATCCGATGGCGCACCATTGTCCCTACATTGCAGCAAAGCTTACCTACCATCTGATGGGATTGGCTTCCGATCGAAACAGATAGCTACATAGTTTCCCATTGTGCCCTTTTTCAGAAAAAGGACCACCCGAAGGTGGTCCAAGAGAGTGAAAATGGGTTCATTGGTATGTGGCCAGTGCGGCTCCCAATGCCTTGCACGCAGCAATGGCGGTGGTATCGGGGTCTTCGACGGTGATGACAGGTTCGGAAACCAGGATGGCACCAAGATCCTTGGTCCTTTGTTCCCAACTCCTCATCCACTCTCCGTCACCCCAGCCGTAGGAGCCAAAGAGGGCAATGCGCTTCTTTGGAAGCTTTCCCTCAAGGGAAGAGAACATGGGCTCAAAGTACTCTTCCTCAAGCTCCTCGACCCCCATCGAGGGGCAGCCAAAGGCGACTCCATCATAGCTATCCATCATCTCTGGGGTGAAAGACTCCGCATGGATGATCCTGACATCAGATCCTGCTGTCTTGGCTCCCTCGGAGACCGCTCCTGCCATCTCCTCGGTGTTTCCCGTACCACTATAGAATACTACCGCTATCTTTTTCATAGGCTTACCTTCCTTACTGCCAAGCTGTCCAAGGGTTTTCCTTCCTTGTATTTCTTGATATACAATGCAGTACATTTTTTGAATTGGGCAAATCGTTGTTTTGCTTCTAGTTCATTTGCATAGACCTTCCAGCACCCATCGCATTTCCCATTGCACCCTTTGTTCTCAATGAAGAGGCGGACATCGGTAGAGGGATAGCCGAGAAAAAGTCCGATTTCATGGGGAAACGCCCCTTGTTGCAGGAGTTTGTCGGAGAGATAGGATAGGGATGCCTGGGGTGTATCTACCGGATACCCATAGGTAGTGAGAAGATCCTTGGATTCCTGTTTTTGGAGCTCCTCAGCAAGCAGGGCAGGGCGATAGACATAGATGAGGGCGGTGTTTGAGCTTTTGCTCAATATCAGGATCTCTACACCTTTGCTGTTGAGTCTTGCATTCCATGTCTGTACCGTCTGTTCAAGCATCGGCATGGAACCATACGGGCAGGAGAACATGTTCCCGGCCTTGAGTGCAGCCAACGTTGGTGAACAGTGTTGCAACAAAAGTTCTTCTGACATGGGCCCCTCCATTAGTTAGGCATTGCTAACTATTAAAGAGTATAGGCATTCCTACCCCATGGGTCAAGCTAACTGCTCCTCTTGGCAAACGCTACTCTTTCAGGGAGTATGTGCTGGTGATCTTCTTCATCTTTACCGTTAGGGGAGATGCATGCCCGTAGAGGGTAATCGATTCCCTCAAAGCCCATTGATAGGCCATTTTAGACTCTTCGAATTTCCCTATCTTGTGGTAACACCTGCCGATATGGGCCATGAGCCCTATTTTCTCGGCATGGGTTGAGAGCTCTTTTTCATTATCCAGGAAGGCTCGGATGGTGATGTACTGTTCCAAGGCCTCACGGTAGCGCTTCATCTTTTCCAGGCAGTAGCCATAGGCTGCCCTGGCTATGATGCTCTGGTTGTTGGCAGAACCCTCGAACTCCTCAAGGATGGTGAGGACATGGAGGCGAAGCGGCAGTTCTTTGGTGAAGAGCTCCTTCTTGTGGTGGATATCCGCCTGTAGGCAGACCACATCGAGGTAGAGGTCGTAGGAAGGGCCCTCTTTTTCTGACCAGTCACGTTTGAGCAGTTCAGTCGCTATCTTTTGTGCCTCATCGTTCCTGTCGTCGTCGAGGTAGGAGTTTGCCAATGCTATCTGTGATTCGATGGTAACCTCATCCTCCAGACCGTAGAGCGCTTTGGTGATCTCGAATATCTGCTTTGCCACTTCCAGTTCACTGGTGGAGTCATTTGCCTGTAGGTAGGCCATGTTCAGTTCACCCATGAGCGTCACATACCCAGGATTTGCCGGACCGTGTAGATTGAAATGTTCTACACGCTTCTTCTCCAGATCCATGATGGTCTGATGCACCTGAGCAAAAAATACTGGGTCATCAAGCTCGCTGGTAAGCAGCATGCGTGCTAGGTAGTTTTCCATATTTCCAGTATATCGGTTGAATTTTTTCCTAACAAGAGCCCTTGGAGCCTTTCTTTGCACGTATTGCCATGTAGCAGTCGTGTACAAAGCTGTCCATCATCAGGCATCCGCTCGTGTCGGTATAGAGGTCAATGATGGAGAACCCTTGCTTGCACAACCCGCCCACCAGATCGTTGATCGTATGGCTGAACTCGATGGTATCGTGCTTTTTCAGTCGTTTGAGGAGTTCCTTTTCGCTGAGGCTTTTCAGGTCCGAGAAGGGTATGGTGTATTTCACCTTCATCTTGCCCCGCACGGCAGCCTTCTCGTCAAACATGTAGAGGGCAGGGTTGGTTGCACTGGTAAGAAGTGTCCCCCCATCCTTGAGTATCCTGTTGCACTGGTGGTAGACCTTCTGTACATCGTCGATGAAACAGGTAGAGGTTGGGTTGAAGATGAGGTCGAACCTCTGGTCAGAAAAACGGGAGAGGTCGCTCATGTCCCCGTGTTCGATGGCAATGGTCAGGCCCTCCCTCTTGGCAATGGTTGCATCCTGCTTCAACTGTTCTGAAGAGATGTCGAACACTGTTACCTTCGCCCCATAGGAAGCAAGCAAGATGCCTTGCTGGCCACCTCCACAGGCGAGGCAAAGGACCTCTTTTCCCTTGGTCTCTGCTATCCAGGAGTGCGGGACCTGCTTGAAGGGGGAGAGGCTCATCATCAGGTTGCCTTTTCTTGCTTCCAGGATCTGTTCAGCGGTACAGCCGTCAGTCCACATGTTGCCCCTACCAACCTCAAAGTCCCAAGCCTGTTCGTTATATGTAGTGTACTTTTCCATTTGGACCACCATAGCATGGAACCAGTTTAGCTACAAGCAACTCTTGAGCCAAAATTTTATCCTGCAAAAATTTGTTAGAGGACCAAGGTGTAGAGAGGGGTATATACCAGTTGGAATTGTGTCTGGTGGGAGTGCATGAGTGATAGTTTGTTGCAGGTAGTAGTGAATGGTTCCAGCACTGGAAGCTTCTTGATTTTTATGTTCCTGGCCAGGGTCACATGGGCGGTGAACGGGAGGGGGTCCAGATAGAGTCCTTCCCCATTGAGTTTCATCGCTAGGGTTGCCTGAACCTGCTCGAGAAGGGGGTTGTGTTCTAGCCCCAGCCAAAGGATATCCCCTTGCCTGTTCTTGAACAGTCCAAGTTGGTTGAAGGTGAGTGCAAGGGGAGCGGCTTCGAGGGAGAGGAGGATTTTTTCCAGCAAGGCCAGGTACTGAGCGTCGATGTCACCGAGAAAGCAGAGGGTGAGGTGGAGGTTTTCCTCCTTGGTAAAGGAGCCTCTTGGGCAATCCTGCTGCATGAGGACTTGTAGGTCAGAGATGTGTCTTCTTGTTACCTGATCTAGCTGAAGAGCGTAGAAAAGTCTCATGGCCAGAGTATAGGGGGTGTATTTGCATCTTTCAAGGGTAGATCTGCCAGTTCTGGCTCTTTACCCTGTATTCCTTGCTTTGGAAGGCCTTACATCCTAAACTAGGGGAAAAGGAGATGATGGAATGAAGATAGTTCTTATCGGGGCAGGAAGTGCCCAGTTTGGATTTGGTACCCTAGGGGATATCTTTCAGAGCAAGAGACTTGCAGGCAGTGAAGTGTGTCTGGTTGATATTGATGGTGCAGCCTTGGAACATGTCCACTCTGTGGCCAAGCGCTTCATCGAGGAACATACCCTCCCATTTTCCCTTCAGGCCTTTACAGAGCGCAAAGCTGCCCTTCCCGATGCTGATGTAGTTGTCATATCCATCGAGGTCGGCAAGCGCTTTGCCCTTTGGGATGAGGACTGGACCCTTCCCCAACAGTACGGTTTCAGGCAGGTATATGGGGAGAACGGAGGTCCTGGAGGGGTATTCCATGCCCTACGCATCACCCCTGTCATCATGGAGATATGCGCCGATATAGCCCTCCTCGCTCCGAGGGCCTGGGTGTTCAACTACTCCAACCCGATGACAGCCATCACCACGACGGTGTTACGCAAATATCCGGATATGAAGTTTGTAGGGATGTGCCACGAGATCGCCTCCCTTGAACGGTATCTTCCTGCCATACTCCATACCCCGTTTGAAAACCTTTCGCTGAGGGCAGGTGGGTTGAACCACTTCAGCGTCTTGCTAGAGGCTAGCTACAGGGATACGGGACATGATGCCTATGCCGATATTCTCAGGCTGGCCCCTGCCTTCTTTGAGAAGGAACCCGGGTACTCTGACATCCTCTCCTATGTGCTGAACAACCAGCAGCTCTTCCAGACTGAAGGTCAGCGGGAGAGGGTATTGCCTGAAGGGATGACAAGTGCAAAAGCGTGGGCAGACAGGACCCTGTTCAAAAAGGTCCTTGAAAACTACCACCTGTTGCCCATCACCGGCGACAGCCATCTGGGGGAGTACATCCCCTGGGCCCATGAGGTTGCCGACCATAGGGGCATCAAGGACTTCTATACGCTCTATCAGATGATGCTCGCCCATACCCAGCCGAAGATTGAACTGCAGGTGCACGAGAGGCTGGTCACAATCCTGGAGGGAATCGTTGACGATAGTGGGTATGAGGAGGCTGCTGTAAACATCCTCAACAACAACCTGATCCCTTCGCTCCCATCCTGGATTGCCGTGGAGGTACCTGCTACGGTGCACGCCTCTGGCTTGCAAGGCATTGCTTTCCCCTCCTATCCCAAGGGCTTCGCCGCCTTGCTGAGAAACTACTGTGGGGTGTATGACCTGGTTGCGGAAGCGGTCCTAACCGGCAAGAAGGAGTATGTCATCCAGGCGTTGCTTGCCAATCCGATAGTCGACCGTTGTGAACATATCCCGGAACTGGTCGACCTTATGATCGAGAGGCAGAGGAGGTGGCTTGGTTATCTAGAGTAGCAGCACACCCTGTTGGAGGAACCAGGTCAAACAGAGGAAGACAAAAAAGAAACCTTCCTGGTGTAGGAAGGTTTCTAGTAGCGGCAAAGGGACTCGGACCCCTGACCGAACGGATATGAGCCGTTTGCTCTACCAACTGAGCTATGCCGCCATGTGCTGTATGCAACAACTCTTGCACTATATTGAAAGGTACTCTGTTAGTCAAGTAGGTTTTTTTGCATGGTCGCTTTTTGCCCATATTTCGGGAAAGGCAAGTACGGGGGAACCAGTTTACAACCGGCTTTTTGCTTCCTCAGCGAAGGCTTTGCTTGCTAGCAAGAATTCTGAGCGAAGGAGCCTGCTATCCACTTGGGTCAGCTCATGGTCCTTCACCACCCACTCTCCCTTGGTAAAGAGATGGCGTACATTCTGTACCCCAGCACTGTAGACAACAAGTGAGTAGGGATCGAAACAGGGGATCATGTTCGGGCTGTCCAGACCAAGGACCAGAATATCAGCCAGCTTGCCAGTTTCCAGGCTTCCCAGTTCTGCTCCAAGGCCCAAGACCTTCGCAGCTACACTGGTAGCCATGGGGACGACTGCTTTTGCAGGGAGAATCGTCCGGTCCTTGTTCCAAGTCTTCTGTAGGATGGCGCACAGTTTCATCTGGGTGAACAGGTCCAGGGTATTTCCGCTTGCAGGGCCGTCGGTACCCAGACAGACCGGTATACCTAGCTTGAGCATCTTGTAGACCTGCGCGATCCCTTTTCCCGATTTGGCATTGGCCCCTGGGCAGTGGACGACTGCTGTCCCCTGGTTTGCAAGCAGTGCAAGATCTTCATCGGTGGTATGGATGCAGTGGACTGCAAGCAACCTATCGTCCAACACACCGATTTCAGCAAGATAGCCAATAGGGGTCTTGTTGTAGGTTTTCTGGAATTGCTCCATCTCAAAATCCATCTCCGAAAGATGCATGGTCCACTTCATCCTGTGTTCCCTGGCCATGTGGCTGATGGCCAGCAGGGTATCAGAGGTCACGCTATAGGGGGCATGTGCAGAAAACAGCGGCTTGAACCAAGGGTTGTCCTTTGTAGAACTGAGCAGGTTTTCGGCATAGGAAAGGCCCTCCTCCCCATTGGCGCTGTTGCAGGGGCTCTCCTCCATGATGGTCTCAGATCCCAGCAGGCGAAAATGCATCTCGCTTGCTGCCCTGGCGATCGCCTCCTCAAAATAGTACATGTCAACGGCAGTGCCTATTCCTGCAAGCTGCATCTCTGCCATGGCAATCTTTGCAGAGAGGGCGGCAAGCTCTTCGGTCATGCACGTTGCTTCGAGGGGTAGGAGGAACCGTTTGAGCCTATCGGCTACGTCATCGCCAAGGCTACGGAAAGCGACCATGCCTGTATGGGTATGGCTGTTGATGAGAGCCGGCATGATGAGGCAATCGGAACAATCGAGGGAGGGTAGGAGAGCAAACTGGTGGGGTAGGGAGCCATCAGGGCCAACAAAGTCGATGACTTCCCCCCGGATAACCAAGGCACCATCGGCGATGATGCTCTGGTTGCTGTCTTCGGTCAGGATCACTGCATGTCGTAGTACCAATTCCATCGCATTACTCCCAGTAGGTTCTCCAGTCGACTAGACGTTTGTGTACCACATCTATCAGGCCCTTGTCACTGATCTTGACAGCCGGTGAGACCGGTAGGGCTAGCACTGCAAAGTTCATCAGCTCCTCATGGGCCCTATACCCATGCTCCTTCAGCCAATTTCGCACATCAGCAATTTCCCCAGCAAGGGTTTCCATCGGTTCGAGGGAGATGATGCCACCATAGGAGAGAGGGACAAACTGTTGCCTGTCCTCATCAACAAGGGCTATCCCTCCCTGCCGTTCCAACACCAGGTTGACTGCACGTGTGGCAAGTTCCACGCTGGTGGCAAGGACCAGAAGGTTGTGGCTGTCATGCGCCCAGGAGGTACAGATAGCCCCAGCTTTCTTCAGGCCATTCTTGACGAAGGCGGGCAGGATAGGGCTTTCATGCCCATATCGCTCTACCACAGCTATGAGGCTAAGTCCATACTGGGCAAAGGGAACGACTCCATCGGTGATGGTGACCCTCTGTTTTGCAAAGCGGGTGAAGGTGGTGGTCTCTTCCCGTTCCATGACCAGGATATCCCTTGTTCCGTTAGGGCAGTCGATGGTGAACTGGCTAGGGGAAACCGCCTTCCTTCGTAAGGAATGGAGGTAGCTATCTTTTATGGTAGGAACAGGGAGGCGGTTGATAAGGCCCTCTGTTGCATCAAAGACCTTCATGCCTGACTTGTAGACCGCATGGATATGGAGGGTATTCAGGTCATCGACCAGGATGAAGTCTGCAATCTTTCCTGGGGCTATCGAGCCACGGTCGAAGAGGCGCATGCGCATCGCAGGACTGTAGGTAGCGGCATAGATTGCATCATGTACGTCAAGTCCACAGCTCAGGGCGTTGCGCAAGACGGCATCGAGATGGCCCTTGCTGAAAAGGATGTCAGGCATCACATCGTCGGTGCAGAAGCAGTATTTTCCTACCAGATGGGGGTCGGAGAGGGCTGCGATGGTCTCCCTGTTGATGCTCTTGTCCTGGATTTCCAGGAACATGCCGGCGGAGGACTTCTCCTGTATGGATAGCCCTGTCTGTTGGGTATGGTCCGAGTCAACGCCCCCTGCTATGAAGCGGGAGAGCAACTCCTGAGATATCTTGGGGCAGTGTCCTTCGATGGGGAAGTTCCTCTTCTCCTCCTGGAACGCCCTGATGATGCGTTTGGTCCGGTTATCACCCTCTGAGAAGAGGTCATTGGCATTCATGATCTCTCCAAGGGCTATGATGTCATCCCGTTTGCAAAGCTGGTGGACCTCTTGCTCGTCAATGGAACCCCCACTGGTTTCCAGTTCAGCCGATGTGGAGGGGACGCTGGAGGGTATGGCATAGAAGACATCGAGTTCGGAGGGCAGGTCCATATAGTCGCTGAGCCCATCTGCGCCAAAGACATTGGCAACCTCATGGCAATCAGCGACGACGGTTGTCGTGCCATGGGGGAGGACCGTATTGGAGAACTCCGTTGGAGTGGTCATGGAAGATTCGATATGCATGTGGATATCGATGAGGCCAGGGATGAGGTACAGTCCCTCACCCCCCTCCTCACCGAAGCGTCGATCGACATGAGCTATCGTTCTATCAAACGATAGGGAACCCCAATCGAAGCTTCGGTAGGCTGTATTGTACAGCCATATGTTTGCAAGCTTGGTCACTATTTGTTCATCAACCGGTTGAAACGGTCAACCCAGGAAGCCATCAGGGGATTCACCACGGTAAAGTCGACCATAGCAGCTCGTGCTGCAACGTCCCCTACGGTCTTGTTCTCAGCCAGCTCTGGTGAAAGCTTAACCTTTGCATTGACCGGTGCCTCATTGAGGGCCTTTGCAGTCCTCAGCTCGGTCTCAGCGTCAAGGCGGTAGTTGATGTATGCTACTGCAAGGTCACGGTTCTTGGTATTCTTTGCAATGTTGATGACGTTGAAGTTGGCATAGGTGCCAGAGGCAGGAACGACATAGACTGCATCCGGGTCAGCTTTGGTGATTACCGGCACACCAAAGTCACCGACGATTGCTACTGCGATCTCTCCGTTCTGGAAGAGGGAGGCAACATCGGAGGACTTTGCATAGGTTCTCAATACGTTGGGCTTGAGCGCCTCGAGGGCCTTGAAGGCAGTTTCACCCTTGTCTGAAGCAAAGTCAACACCCTTGACGTCACTGCACATGACCATGAAGGCAGGTCCAAAGGTGGTGGTGATGTCTGGGATGGAGATCTTGCCCTTCAGGGCAGGATTCCACAGGTCATCCCAGCTGTCGATGGTAATGCCTGCAGCTTTGGGGTTGTAGATGATCCCGATGCTGTTGAGGGTATAGGATGCACCTGATCCGATTTTCACCAGGTCCTGTGCTCCCTTGATCAGGTCGTTGTATTGTTTTACATCGCTGATCTGGAGGGTTGAGAAGAGGCCGTCGGCAACCCCGTCAGCAGTATTCTTCTGGGAGAGCTCGATGACGTCCACCTTGGTGTTGGGATCGCTCTTGAGCTTGGTGTACCGCTCCTGGGCATTGCCGGTATCGAGGATGACTTTTACGTTATACTGTTTTTCGAAGGGCTCATACACTTCACTCCACAGTGAATCCTCAGAAAGACCCCAGGTGGAGACAATCAGTTCCCTTGGTGCGGCCTTTGCCTCGGTTGACCCTGCAGCACTCACAGCTGTCATGGCAAGGAGCAGCAACACCCCTATGACCAATACTTGTAGCTTCTTCATAATTCCTCCCTACTATCGTTCCATCGTCTGATGGAAGCTAATCGATCGCCTAGCGATCGAGAAACACCACGTTCTCCTGGGCAACAGCGAGCCCAACCGTATCCCCAACACTTCTGGGTGGCTCCAGGCTGCTCGAAAGGGTCACCATCCCCAGCTTCGTACGAACTTCATACTGGTAACAGTCGCCAAGATAGGTCCGTACCTCAATGGTTCCTGTCAACGATGCACCGGATACGGCTGAAAGCTCCACATCCTCCGGGCGGACACAGAATAGGGTAGCATCTTGCACATTGGGTAGAGGGGCTAGGCCGAACTCTTTGCCCTGTTCTACGGGAAAGAAGTTCTTGA
This sequence comes from Sphaerochaeta sp. PS, assembly GCF_032144095.1. Taxonomy (NCBI): domain Bacteria; kingdom Pseudomonadati; phylum Spirochaetota; class Spirochaetia; order Spirochaetales; family Sphaerochaetaceae; genus Sphaerochaeta; species Sphaerochaeta sp. PS. Next base: position 227,619 of record NZ_JAVSNJ010000002.1, on the reverse strand, counting down.
AACCCACGAATCTGGCTATCATCTCACACGCTGGATGGCTGTAGATGGTTTCTGGATTGTCGCACTGCTCAATCTTTCCTTTCTGCATGATCGCTACACGGTCAGAGATGGAAAAGCACTCTTCCTGGTCGTGGGTGACAAATACCATGGAAATTCCCAGTTCCTGCTGAATCCTTTTGATGGAGGAGCGCATCTGGACCCTCAGTTGGGCGTCAAGGTTGGAAAGCGGCTCGTCAAGCAACAGGAGCTTCGGTTCGATGACCAGGGCACGGGCCAGGGCTACCCGTTGGCGCTGTCCGCCGGAAAGCTGTTTGGGAAACCGTTTTTCAAGCCCGTTGATCCCACAGACCTCCATGATCTTTCCCACTCTGGAGGCGTAGGTTGCGCTCTCGATGTGCCTCAGCTTCAGGCCAAAGGCGATGTTGTCAAAGACGCTCAGGTGGGGAAATAGTGCATAGCTTTGGAATACCATGCCGAAATCCCGTTTATGGACCGGTACGTGGGTCATGTCGGTCCCGTCGAGGGTGAAGGTCCCCCCAACCGTATCGACAAGACCTGCAATGACCCTGAGGGTTGTAGTTTTTCCACAGCCGGAAGGACCAAGCAGGGAGAGCAGTTCGCCCTTGTATATGTCAAGGTTGAGGTCGGAAAGGATGAGGTTCTTCTTGTCGTAGCTGACATCGATATGTCTAAGTTCTCCAAAATGCATGGTTCTCTCCCTCTTATTCGCCCTTGGTTATTTTTGTCCTGGTCTGTTGTGTGTTCATCGATCGGTCCAGCAAGACCATGAAGATAAGGGTCATGGCCATAAGCATGACCGATAAGGCACTCACTGTCGGGTCATAGTTGTATTCGATATGGTTCATCATGGCATAGGGCAGGGTGTTCAAGCCTGGGCCCTTGAGGTACATGGAGACCGGGATGTTGTTGAAGGAGTTGATGAAGGAGAGCATGAAGGCCGAAAGTATTGCAGGTCTGAGGTTGGGAAGCACCACAGTCAAAAAGGCCCTGGTTGGAGGACAGCCCAGGGTACGTGCTGCTTCCTCAATGCTTTCGTCAAGTTCTTTCAGGCTCGCGCTGATGATTCGTACACAAAAGGGCAGTACGATCAGAAGGTGGCCCAGGATGAGCGCAAGGTTCAAGGGAATCTGCAGGACAACCACCAAAAACCGAAACAGGACATAGCCAATGACAATCCCTGGGATGAGCGATGGGGAGAGGAAGATGGAAAGCAGGGTGTTGCTGACTTTTCCCGGCCTTTTCACCAGAGCCATGGATGCCACCAAACCGATGACGATGCCAATGACCGAGGCAAGGAGGGCAAGGGTGAGGCTGTTCTTGAAGCTCTGCATCAGGGAACGGGATTTGAACACCTTTGCGAACCATTGGAGGCTGAAGCCGTCAAGGGGGATGGAGATGGTATTGGCGCTGTTGAAGGAGGTGATGACGATCAATATGAGGGGGAGGAAAATAAAGGCAAGGGTGAGGATTGCTATCAGGGCAATGAAACGATGCTTATACATGGTCAGCTCCTCTCTTGTCGATTCTGGATGCCATAAGGTTGAAGAGCTTCATGACCCCGAGGCTGACCACGATCATGATGAAGGCGATTACCGCTGAGTTCGTCCAGTTCGAAAGGGTGTTGGACTGTTGGTAGAGCAAGGATGCGAGCATCATGTTCTGGTTTCCACCCAAAAGGGTCGGGGTAGTGTAGGCGCTGATGGTGCCGGAAAAAACCATCACAGAGGCTACCAGCAGGCCAGAAAAGGAGAGGGGGATGATCACCTTGAAGAAGGTATGCATGGGGGAGGAGCCTAGGCTGTAGGCGGCCTCAACCACATCGTCTCCAATACCCTCCATCACAGAGGTAAGGGTTGAGATCATGACAGGAAGAAAGAGGTAGACCGACCCAACCACAATGGCAAAGTCAGTGTAGAGCATCTTCAATGGGGAATCGATGATATGGAGGTTGAGGAAGAGCTGGTTGATAATCCCATTCTTTCCTAGGATGCTGATCCAGGCAAATCCTCTGACAACTGCATTGGTAAGCAGGGGAAACATGATCAGTGAGACAATGATCTTACGTTTTTTCTCTTTCATGAGGCTGATGTAATATGAGGTTGGCAGCCCGACTGCAATGCAGATGAGCGTCGTTATGGCCGATAGCCTGATGGAACGGAAGAAGATGCCACGGGTAAAGGAATCAGCGAAGAAATCGGTGTAGAAGTGGAGGGAGAAGGAAGGGACAAAAAAGCTTGGAATGATCGTAAAGACAAGGGGGATGATCAAAAAAGCGACTGCCAGAACGATGGAGGGCCCTACTGCGAGAAGATAGCGGTGGGTTTTCATCATAGACGATCCTCCAGGGTAGAAGCTTGCGATGTAGATTGCACCTTCAGTATACCCCGAGTTTTCGCCCCTATGTCAATATAGTGTTTTGATAAGCCGGTAGCCTTTGAGGATAGGCTAAAACAGGAACCCTGCACGAGCGTTTTTTGCAACTGTCAAGAGGATATAGCTTTGACGATTCTAGGGTTTCTGAACAGAATGTAGAGCATGTACTCATGACGCAAAAAAATAACCAAGAAACTTGCTATACGTTTGTCCGTTCGCCCTGAGGTGATATTGCCAATACGAAAAACAAAAGGTGTTTTTGTTTGGTGCTCTGCTCTGTGATGCTAAAAAGCTTGCCTTATTACTGCTATATCGCTACTCTTGTCCTATGATTGGATTCTTCATTAAAAAAGCATTTTTCGATGGCTGGGATAACCTCATTGGCATGGTAATCCATAACCTTGGATTTCTTCTGGTGCTGCTCTCCCTGATGGGCAGTATGGGCCTTGCCGAAGTAAACGGAGTTCTGAGCATGTTGGGCCTTCTCCTCAGCTCTGGCCTGTTCTCCTTCTTCTTTGCCGGGAGCGCCAGTTCCACCTACTCCTACAGCCGCTATGAGCGGGGCGGCTTCGATGGATTCAAGCGTGGTATCCGTGAATCCTGGCGGCATGCCCTCCTTTTCTGGGCCCTGCTGGTTCTGGACATATCCCTCATCTTCCTGGTCATTCCCTTCTACCTCAGTTATGGAAACGCAGTGGGGACAGTGCTTTCCGTACTGCTTTTCTGGGTATTTGCAGGCCTGAGCCTTGCGCTCATGTACTTTTTCCCCCTGTTTTACCAGATGCGCGGGGACCGGCCCCTGAAGACTTTGAAGAAGAGTTTCATCATTGTCTTTGACAACCTCTGGTTCTCCCTGTTCCAGGCCCTCTACCAGATAGTCACCCTGGTAATCTCCCTCTTCCTGGCTGGCCTTGCCCCAGGGGTTACGGGCATGCTGCTCATCTCAAGCGACGCCACAAAGCTGCTGATGTACAAGTATGACTATCTTGAGGAGAATCCTGATACTGACAAGAAGCACATCCCCTGGGATGAGCTCTTGTATGAGGAACAGGAGAGTGTGGGACACCGCTCCCTGCGTAACATGATATTCCCCTGGAAGGACTGATATGGGTCTGGAAGTCGAGCTGAAAGCCCATGTCGAGGATCCTTCTCACATCCAAAAGCGGATAGAGGCCCTGAGGGGCATCTCAACCGCTGTGTGTGAGATAAAGGAGGACATCTACTTTTGCAAGAAAGGTGAGGATGCCCTCTTCAGGTTGCGAACAGAACAACGAGGCCCCAGTTTTGCTCAGATGCAGGGCTCATTGCTCTTCACCTACAAGACCAAGCAGATGAAAGAGGGCATCGAGGTCAATGATGAGGTGGAGTTTACCGCCCCGTCTGACCAGTACGAAGGGGCCTTGCAGTTTTTCCTCTCTTTGGGTTTTGTTATCTACATCACCAAGACCAAAAAAGGGTATTGCTATACCTATGCCCCCGACAAGAAGCTTCCTCCCCTTACCCTGGAACTGGTGGAGGTGGTGGGACTCGGCTGGTTTGTGGAGATGGAGTTTGTCCTGGAGAACACGCTTCTTGTAGAAGAGGCAAAGCTAGGGCTTCTGGCCCTCCTCGCAGAGCTTGGCATTGAGAAGTCAGCCATCGAAAGTGGCTACTACATGCATCTGCTCAAGGAGACAAAGAAGAGACCCGAAGCGTAGGCTCCAGGTCTCTTGCAATTCGGTTACAGGCTCATCAGATCACTGGATAGTGGGGGACATCCTCCTCATCCAGGTACCTGCTGATGCAGTTGACAAGAACCTCATGGTCACGGATATCGGTCAAGCCCGATACGATTGCAACCGCTACGGTTCCCACCCCTTCGACACAGATGGGAAAGCCACCTCCACATGCAACAAACTTGGTTGGGTCGAGCCCCCTCTCTGCCAAGGTGGTCCCTCTCTGCTTGAGCCACAAGGCGTAGTGAAGGGTGCTCATCTCAAAGTTCTGCACAGTTCTGAACTTGCGGTCGATCCAGGTCTCATTGCTGAGGTTAGCACCTTCAGCAGCGTACTGAAACAAGGTAAGGCCGCTCATTAGCTTGATGGAGATAGCAATCTTCAAATCATTATCCATAGCCTCTGCTACGAATATCTTTCCCAACTCCCATGCGTCCTCATGGGTAAAGGTCTCAAACTTCAGCAACTCTTCCTGTGCTGAAACAATTGCCAATCTCTCGTCAAGTTCCATACTCACTCCGTTGGGAAGGTTATTCCCCATTGTTTTCTCAATGTGTCCATGACTTCCATGACACGGATGATCTCGCTATGCGGCATCTGCTTGCATTCGAGCTCCCCATTTTCGATAGCCTTCCTGCACGCTTCCACCTGGTGTTCGAACCCGGTGATGTACCTGAAAGGCTTATATGTCTCCACAAGGTTATAATCCTTGTCATAGACGTTGATACCCTCGCAGTTATTGATGTTCAAAAACTCAATATACCCACGACTGCCAAAAATTGCCCCTCTCCTGTCTGAGGTGCTTACCATGGAGCTATGCAGCACAGCCATCTTCCCCCCCTTGAAGGTAAGGGTAATGCTGTTCGATTCATCAACTCCGGAATCGGTCTTGATGCAGGTGGAGTCAATGGTCTCGATCTGGTTGCCAAATACCATCATCGCAAAGTTGATCGTATAGACACCCACATCCAAAAGTGCTCCTCCGGCAAGCCCTGGGTCGACGAGCCTCCTTACACCCTTGATAGGGTAGCAGAGGTTGGCTGTCAGTGCATGGGGCTCCCCAATGACCCTTCGCTCAAGAATCTGGTCCAGAACAAGGCGCATCGGAAGATAGCGGGTCCAGATAGCCTCTGCAACCAGAAGATTCTTCTTCTTGCCATAGTCCAGTACCTTCCTTGCCTGCTCGGCATTCATGGTAAAGGATTTTTCGCACAATACATGTTTGCCATGTTCGAGGCAGAGCATCATATGCTCGTAGTGCAGGGAGTGTGGGGTGCAAACATAGACCAGGTCGATTTCAGGATCGTTGACCATCTCCTCGTAGGAACCATATGCTTTCTGGACATTCCATTTTTTCGCAAATTCCTGAGCTTTCTGTAGGTCTCTGGACGCAACTGCATAGGATTCGACATTCTCCATCTCAGAGATGGTGGCTGCCATCTTGCGTGCAATGTTACCAGCACCTAAAATTGCCATTTTCATACGCTTTCCTCCTCGTATAGGATAGTATAGGCGTTCTCTTGGTGATTTGAAAGTCAAATCTAGGGCAAAATTCCAAGTTTACAGAAGAGCCAAAAGGTTGAGCAGCAGAGAAAGGATACCGATGATGGCCAGGGTAGAGTTGCTTTTTATCCGAATTCCAGGCTTTGCGACCAGGCTGACCAGGGACCACAGGCCAAAGAGGGTGGCTGTCGTCACCGAAGAGAGGGTGAGGTTTGCATAGAGAGGGAGGTAGGGTAGCACCACACAAAAAGCCAGGGAGGCCTTTGCCCCGCCTTGGGTCCCCAGGGAAAGCAGCAGGATGGAGACAGAGCCGATGAGAAGGGTGAAGAACAGCACCGATGAGGAGGTCTCGAAGGAGGCGAGCATCGACAGGGCGATGTTTGCACAGCCTAGGGCAAGGACCTTCAGGGTTTCCTTCACATTGTAGAAGACAAAGCGAACCTCACTTTCTCTGTTGAAGAGGTGAAAGAGGGTACTTATGATAAAAAAGGCTGTGAAGCAGCTGTAGGAGAGCAAGACCAGGATCTGTGCGGCTCCAAACCCTGCAGGGCGGTCCTTGATGAAAAGGGCCAGAATGACAAGCAGGGTAATGGCTGCAGAGGAGCCCACGATATCCACAACCGCATTGAAGACTGAACCCGGGTTGTAGGATCGTTTACCCTCTTGGTTGAACTTCCGGTTGTAGGTGTCGCTGTTGTAGGAAAAGTTGAAGTAGGTTCCGTTACGCAGCTTCGCCGAAAAGTCAATCTTGTGTACCTGCTGTGCGTGGGAGGTTATCTCTCCAACCTGTCGCTCAAACTCAGAAAACAGATCTTGTACTTCATCCATGTTCAACTCCAGAACTTTTCAGTCTTGATCTCTTCGATCAGGCGCGATACCTCAATAGCCAGAAGGGAACAGATCATCTGTTCGGCTGCAGCAGGATCACTTTTCGCAAGCTCGATGGCCTGGGGGAACTCCATCGGCTTTCCTATATTGGCATAGTAGTTACGACTGACCACTGTCATGCTTCTTCCAGCGGTCTTGGATGGTTTTCTCCTAACTCTTCTTCTGGGTGCCAGCAACCCGATGGGAATGATGGGCACAGGCTTTGCAAGATAGATACGTGCAACACCCGGGCGAAACAGGTCAAGTTGCCGCTGGGTGTTGAGCCTCCCTTCGGGAAAGATATAGACACTCTCCCCCTTTTCCAGATAGGAAGCGGCAGTTGGGACAACCGCTCTCCTGTCTTCCGGGGTCAATGCCCTGATCTGTTCGGTCCAGCCAAGGAAGGCCCCTACGATGGGAATGCCAAATCCTGGCCCTATGACCACATGCAAGGGATCCTTCATGAGGGTGGTGACAAAATGCACATCGCTGCTGCTGAAATGGTTGGAGCAAAAGAGCTTGGCCCCTGGTGGTAGGCTTTCTTCCTGCCATGTCTGGAAGTCATAGTTGAGCTGCAGGACCAGCTTTACTATTGTTCTGTAGATTGCATGCAAGAAAAGACTGATTTTTTTCACCCAGAACTCCTATGACGAGTGTACAAACTGGAGGGTAGTCGGTCAACACCAGGTAGGCATCCAAAGGTCCCTGCCAAGGGAGGGGTCATGTACCTTGTGGGCCTCTATGGCATAGACCTCCTTGAGGTTGTCGTGGCAGATGACCGATTCGGTTGGGCCGTTTGCGAAAATCTCACCCTTTTTCATAAGGATGGTCTCATCGCTGTAGACCTGGACCAACAGCAGGTCATGCAAGACACAGATGACGCTCAGGTTCTTCTCGACCAGACGTTTGAGCAGGTTCATGATTGTCCTCTGGTGTTTGACGTCAAGATGGTTCACCGGTTCATCAAGGAGCAGGACGCTTCCGTTCTGGCAGAGCGAGCGGGCAAGGAGGACCCGTTGCATCTCGCCCCCAGAGAGTTCAGTCACCCTCTTGCGGGCCAGGTGGAGGATGTCACAATCCTGCATTGCCTGCTCAACCGTCCCCTCTTCATCGTGGCCCGAGTAGGCATAGCGGCCCATCTCGACAGCCTCAAGGACAGAGAAATCATAGTCAATCCTCCCATTCTGTGGTACAAAGCCGAGGTTTCTTGCCAGCTCCTTCTGCTTTAGTGAGGAGACATCCTTGCCGTCGATGTAGACTGCGCCTGTTGTGGGAACAAGCTCCTTGTAGAAAAATTTCAGCAATGTGCTCTTTCCGCTTCCATTGGGGCCGGTCAGGGCTATGAACTTGCCTTTGGGAATCACCAGATTGAGGTTGTTGAAAACCTCCTGTTTGTCATAGCCTCCGGTGAGGGCCTTTACTTCCAGGCTACACATAGGCATACCTGCCCTTACGGAGCATCCAGATAAAGAGCGGGGCTCCCAGGATGCTGGTTATGACCCCTACCGGCATCTCGCCGGAAGGGAGCACCAACCGTGCCAGGGTATCGCTACCCAACAGCAGGAGGGAGCCAACCAGACAGGTGGGTGCGAGCATCCTGCTGTGTTTGGGGCCAACGAGCAACCGTGCCATATGGGGTGCCATCAGGCCAATGAAACCGATGACACCGAAAAAGGCGACGCAGGTGGCGACAGCCAAGGTGGAGAGCAACAGGAGGAGGATCCTGATTTTCTGTACAGGAAGGCCTGAGGCAAGGGCCGATCCCTCATCGAGCAGGAGCATGTCCATCTCCTTGTGGCTAAGGCTGAGGGGGACCAGAAAGACAAGGGTGGTCAAGAGCATGAAGGTTACCTGTTGCCAGGTACTCGAGGAGAAGCTGCCGAGGGTCCAGAAGAGGATCCTGTCATACTGTTCATGGTTGAGGAACATCAGCAGGGTCATGGCGGCCGAAAGGATATAGTTGGCAGCAACGCCGGTAAGCAACAGGGTCGTCTGGCTGACCTTATGTCTGGAGCCTACCAGGAAGATCAGCAAGGTGGTCAGCAGGGCTCCCAAGAGGGCGGAGAAGGGGAGCCCCAGCAGGGTTGCATACCCCAGGGTAATGGAAAGGGCTACCCCAAAGGAGGCTCCAGAGGAGACTCCAAGTACAAAAGGGTCGGCCATGGGATTGCGAAGGACGGCCTGGAAGACTGCTCCGGCAGAACCAAGGATGGCCCCACAAAAGATGGCTGTGAGAACACGGGGAAGCCGTAGCTGGAAGATGATGTAGGTCTGCGATGCATGGCGTGCCCGCCCAGTTAGGGTAAGGAATGTATCAGTAAGTGATATGCCGGCAGGGCCGAGGGTAAGGGCGATCATCCCAAGGAGGATAATCGACAAGGACAGGGCTAATGCCAGTCGCTGCCTCATAGCCAATCTTTCCCATGGACAGCCTTGGCCAACAACTCCAGGGCTTCTGCACTTCTCGGTCCCTGGCGGCTGATGGTATCGGAATCAACAAAGACAAGATTGCCTTCCTTGGTGGCCCGTAGGTCGCTGTAGGGCTTTGTGGTTGAGAATTCAGCCCTGGTCTCCTCTTCGCTCTCTCCCCAACGTGCAGTCATGACAATAAGGTCAGGATCGTTGGTAACAAGCAACTCCTTGCTGTAGGTCCAGCGGGTAGCATCCTGGGCAATATTGATGGCACCCACCATGTGCAGCATCTCGCTGATGTAGGTATCGCCAGTCGCCGTGGAATCGAAGGATCCGAAATCAACCATGAAGTAGACCCGCTTCTTTTCCAGAAGCCTGGCTTTTTCTACTGTTTCCTTGACCTGGTTCTGCATTTCCAGGATAAGCAGTTCGCCCTCCTTGACCTTGTTCACACGTTGGGCAATCTTCCTGATGAGCGAATAGGTCCCGGCAAAGGTTTCCTGTTCGTTCAGGGCAAGGACCTCGATGCCAGCCTTCTCTAGTGATTGCAGCATCTCATCACTGACAAAAGCCGAGGAAATTGCCAGATCAGGTTGCAGGGATATGAGCTTTTCCAAGGATGGGTTGTAGAGGGTCCCAATGCTTGGGAGTTTCTCCGCTTCCTGGGGATAGTTGCAATAGTCAGTGCGTCCTGCCAAAAGGTCTCCTGCACCAAGTGCAAAGAGTGTTTCTGTTACGTTTGGTGAGAGGCTTACTATCCTCAGGGTATCTGGCCCCTGATTTTTTTTCTCCATAAGTGGCTGTGCTGTAAGGATAGTGGACAAGCCGACTATGACGAGCAGGACCAAAAGGAGAGATCTTCTATGTTTCAACATGTGCAAAGTGCCCCTTTGGAATAATGGGCATGAACCATACCCAAGCCTATACTCCGTAGGCTTTACGTAACTGTTGCTGAGTCAGGTCTCCTGGCTAAGGCTTACCCGGAACCTGTGACTTCCCGCTTTTGGCAGTGTCATGATACAGATTCCCAGCCATTACAGTGGCGGGACCGCAGGGGAGTGTACCCCTTTCCCTTGGCATCAGCAAATCTTATCGTACGGTTGTACTCAAAAGCTGTCAAGTGATTCTGGTTGACCTAGTTTTTGCTCTGCTATACTATCGCTCCTATGAAGTACAACCATATTGAGATCTATTCAGATGGAGGTTGCAGCGGCAACCCTGGTCCCGGCGGCTGGGCCTTTACCCTCAAGGCTGATGAGGTGTTTGAAAAAGAGTGTAGTGGGGGATCCCCTGCTACCACCAACAACAGGATGGAGCTGACAGCTGTTATAGAGGCCCTGAAAACCTGTATTCCCTATCAACCTGAGAAGGTGGTGATCCACACCGACAGCCAGTATGTCAAGAACGGGATTACCCTTTGGGTCAAGAACTGGAAACGCAATGGTTGGCGAACAGCTTCCAAAGACCCAGTCAAGAACCAGGAGTACTGGATCGCCCTGGATGAACTGAACAACAAGCTCCCCGTCGAATGGAAATGGGTAAAAGGTCATGCTGGGATAGAGGGCAATGAGCGTTGTGATGCCCTGGTACGCCTGGAGATGGACAAGTTCCTGAAGGGCTGATCGATGGAAACTGAAAAAACAACGCTCTGGCAGCTCTATGTCTCTTTCCTGAAGGTCGGAGGCCTCACCTTTGGAGGTGGGCTGGCTATGCTGCCCATGCTGCAGAGGGAGGTCATCGAAAAACGCAAGTGGGTGACGGAAGAGGACCTTTTGGACATCTATGCCATTGGGCAGTGTACCCCCGGCATCATAGCCATCAACACAGCCTCCATGATCGGATACAGGCAGCGTGGGGTAATGGGCAGTATCGTCGCTACCCTTGGGGAGGTGACACCCTCGTTGGTGCTCATTACCCTGCTAGCCTCGATCCTTACCCAATTTGAGGGAAATGTTTGGGTGCAGAGGGCCTTTGGGGGTATTCGTGTTGCAGTCTGTGCTCTCATAGCGCAATCGGTCGTAACCCTCTACAAGAAAAGCATTGTCGACATCCCTACGTTGGTCCTCTGTGGCGTAACAGTGGTCGGGACCATCTTTTTGCACATCACCCCCATCTTGTTTGTGGTTGTGGGCATCCTCTTTGGCCTTGGGATGAAGAAATTCAAGAGGAGGAACGGGTGATGGTACTCTTCCAACTATTCTTTGAGTTCTTCAAGATCGGGCTGTTCTCCATTGGAGGTGGGCTTGCGACCCTACCGTTCATCTACTCGTTGGCTGAGGCGCAACCCACCTGGTTTTCTGCCAAGAATATCGTGGACATGATAGCCATCAGTGAATCGACCCCAGGACCCATCGGCATCAATATGGCAACCTATGCCGGCTACCTCACAGCTGGTCCATTGGGCGGCCTCATAGCCACTATCGGGGAAGTTACCCCCAGTGTCATCATCATCTGCATCATTGCACGGTTTTTGAGCCAGTTTGATAAGAACCCGTTTGTTCGTGATGCCTTCTACGGCCTGAGGGCTGCCGTAATTGGCCTGATCATCTTTGCAGGCTCCAAGGTGTTTGCGGTAACCCTACTCAACCATACCGATATACGGTATGTGGAGGCAGCACTCTTTGTAGGCCTGTTCTTGCTGGCGATGAAATTCAAGAAGGTCCATCCGCTTATCTGGATTGTGTCGGGCGCTGTTCTTGGCCTTGTGTTGAAGCTTCCTTCATGAGGTCCCTTGCCAGGGCATACCAGCTCTCTTCACCTTCCAGAGTTGCCAGGACGGTAAAGGCCCTTGCCTCCTCCTGGTGTACAGAAATCAGATAGAGTGCCCTCTCCTTAGCAAACTTGACAACTCCCTCTTCCAGGGAAAGCTCCATCAGCTTGGCTTGCAGGCTGTAGTTTGCCTTGTCCTTGTCGACTATTTCCTGGTAGAGGGTGAAAGCCTGCTCAACCTTTCCCATCTTCCGTAGGGCATAGGCCTTGGCCAAGGAAAAGTTCAGGTTTGCGGGAAACAGGAGGGATGAGCCATCGCTTAGGACAATTGCCTCATCATAGGATTCGGCTGCCAAGAGTGCGAGCAGGAGATTGTACCTGGCCTCCTCACTGTTCGGTTCAAGCACAAGGGCCTGTTTCAGCTTTGAGACCGCCCCTTCATAGGAACGGCCTTGCAGCATTCCGATAGCCTCAGTTTGCAAAACCAGGCTTTTCTCCCTCTTCGCCACGGTTGTTGAACAGGAGCCCAACAAGAGAAGAGAGAGAAAAAGGGTGAGGATCAGGCGTTTCACGAATGGAGTACCGTCCTCTCTATCTCCTTGACCTGGGAGCGATAGAGGTTGGTGATCGAGGATCCATAGTCTGCAAGCAGCTGGATCATGTTCCTTGGGTTGTCCTCCGCATCCTTGCCGTTGAGCCTGTCACCTGCATCGCCAAGGCCGGGTAGGATATAGGCTGCATCGTTGAGCACAGGATCCATCCAGAGGGTGTAGACCTCGGCCCCTTCAATCGCCCTACAGATCCTCAACGAACCCTTCAGGGCACTGATGACGTTGATGAACTTTACCGATTTGGGTTTGATGTTGTTGTCGGTCAGATATTTGACAATGGTCACAAGCGAGCCGCCGGTGGCATTCATGGGATCGGCGAAGATCAGGTCCTTGCCATCGAGTTCCTCAAGCTTGAAGTAGGATTTGTCAAGATCGAGGATGTAGTCCATGTTTGCCTCTTTCTTGGTGTCATCCCTCTTGATCTTGAACAGGGCAAAGGGTGTTACGAAGTCGTCGGAGGAGTACTCCTGGATCTCCTTGCTCAGGATCATGCTGGGAAGCAGGGCTCCACGGAGCATGACGCACATGACGCTGTTCTGGATGAGGGAGTCTACATCTGGAATCCTGTGTACCGCATAATTTCTGACTGGGCTGGTTACAGGTGTCTTGGTGATGATGCTTCTCTTGTTGGGAAGGGCAGCATCTGCATATACGTGGGAGAAAAGCATCTCGTAGGCACGCTGGATAAAGTAGAGGAACTCCTCGTGGTCGGTACTTGGGTCCCTAAGCTTTGCGATGAGGCGGGATGCCTGTCCATGCTGCTGCTTTGGTGTCTCGAAGGAGTAGACGTGGATATTTGGTTCTTCGGCAAAGACTTCCTTGAGATAGGAGCCTATCTCCTTGGCACTCTCTACCAGGCCTTTTCGGGCCGCTTCAAGCTGCATGAGGTCCGTTGCACTCTCCAGCACGGCACAGTAGCCAAGGGAAGTCTTATACAATTCATCAACATGGGCAATCTTTTCCTTGTCACTATCCTTAAGGTATCCATCAAGGTCTGTTGCATGCAGCACAATTTTGTTCATTGGGTATATTCTCCTGTATCTTTGCCGATTTTACCCCAACCTGAAGCTTTGTACAAGGAATGTCAACCTGTAACTGAGCCTGAGGGGACCCCTTTTGTGCAATGTTGGCCTATGTTCAGGGAGAGCATATGGGTCGATATAGCCGAAAGGGTGAGGACTGCCAGCCTTTTTGGCCAATCCCTCTGGTATTGGCCGAAGAGCTGGGTAACCCCAAAAAGGAGGGTTTTCTGGCTTTCAATGTTGATGATAGGGAGGGGCGAAACAAGAGGATGGAAGTGCTGAGGGACGCTGTTGCAAGTATGGGAAAGTACCATATCCCCAATAGGATGCCCTATGTATGTAATTTGCTAAAATGAAACAATAGATCATTAATTATCTTTAGCTAGGGACAAAAAAATGATAGTATGGTATTGTCTATGCATCTTTCTCTAACGAGGTGAACTATGAATCTTGTGTTTCTCGGCCCTCCAGGAGCCGGAAAAGGGACTATAGCGTCCCAGGCGAAAAAACATTTTGATATCCCTCACATTTCAACAGGGGATCTGTTCCGTAACCATATCAAAGGGGAGACAACCTTGGGCAAGCAGGTCAAGGCAATCCTTGCAAGTGGCGATCTTGTCCCTGACACCATCACCATTGCCATGGTGGAGCAGAGGCTTGCTGAAGCTGATGCCAAAAAGGGGTTCATCCTTGATGGATTTCCCCGGACGATTGCTCAGGCAGAGGCATTGAACTCGATGACAAAGCTTGATGCTGTGGTCAATTTTGAGCTTGACCGGGAGCAGATCATCAAAAGGCTGTCAGGGCGCAGGGTCTGCAAGTCCACCGGCAGGACCTACCACCTGGTGTTCGACCCTCCGAAGAGAGAAGGCGTGGACGATGAGACCGGTGAGGCCCTCATCCAGCGTGACGACGACAAGCCTGAGGCGATCGCACACCGCCTTGATGTCTACCTCAAGCAGACAGAACCCCTGATCGCCTTCTACCGCAATGCTAAGCTGCTTGTCGATGTCGATGCATCCCTCGCTCCAGAGGCTGTATTGGCTGAGATGGTTTCCGCCCTAGCATAAGAGGGCACCACGTTTCCCTGGAAACGTCTGATACAAGGGCCAATGCAACCTCCTGTTGCGTTGGCCCCAATCATTTTTTCCTCATCAGTAGTGTTTCGGTAGTTTTCTTCAGTATGCACCCTAAAAACATCTGTTTTTCTGCAACTGCTTTTGGCTCATGGCCTCCCTGCATTCTGTCCACCATATAATGCACCCCTTCAGGGTCTAGTTTTTTTCCCAAAGTCAGAGAAATCAAAAAAATATGCACAAAATAGTATTCATAGTGCAAGAAAATGATTGCTATGTCATAAGTATTGTTGATAATATAATTAGTAATTAACTATATATAAAGTATTTAAAAAACTAAATAATTGTTTTAAGTAAAAAACCTGTGATATTGTCGAAAGAATTGACATACCTGCACGATTGCCATACTATAAAGGGGGCTGAGGAAAACAGCCAACAAAATCTTGTACTGGACCAGAGGGCTTCTGATGAGAAAACATGGTATAGCGTTTGTGATAGCAATACTACTTACCTCTTTTCAGCTCTTCTCAGCCACTGAGGATTTTACCATATCGTCCATGGTGAATGAGGTGGGGTTGATGAAGGTCTCTTCCTCTGCCGTCACAGAAGATACTCTTGTTGCATTCAATGATTCCGGTGACCTGACGACCTATGAGGTTTTGGCAGGAGGGAATCAAACCTCCTTTCAAGCCTACCTTACGACCATATCCAACAAACGCTCCGGCTATTCTGTAGCCATGACGGCTACTGCCATGGAAAGCACCGAGAGTGGAAAAACTGCCTACATTAACTATTCCGTTACATGCAATGGTATTAAGGTTACGACAAACAATGCAAAGGTGATAGCCAGCAAAACGGTAGTGACCAAAACAAATATCACGGGCCTTACCGCCTTATCCTGGCCGATAATCCTCAAGGTTACTCCAAACTCCTATAACAAAGCCGTTGCGGGCACCTACGTCGGTACCGTAACTTTTACCTTTTCCGCTACCTGAACACCACAGCATGGATAGCGCCTTTCGCCCCTAGAAGGAGGACTCTCCCTTCCTTGTCCTTGCAGTCTGTGCTAGCAGATGTGCAAGTTCCTCTTCCTCAGCCAGGTTCCCACTTCTTCCGAAAAGAGCAATGAGCCTTTCCAGCTTTCCCAGGCTTGCATCGACTTCGAGCCTCTCGTCGATCCTCCACGCCCAGTTGTGCGAACCACAGGTGGAAGGGGTATTCATCCTTGCCTTGGAATTGAGGTCCAGGATGTCCTGCATGGGGAAGATTGCATACTTGGCATAGCTTGAAACCACTGCCCTTATCATGGCCCATACTACATCCTTGGTTGTGCAGCCAAGATATTCCAGTACCATCTTCCGGTCATGGTCGGTCAGGCTTTCGAACCATCCACGCACCGTATCGTTGTCGTGGGTACCCGTATAGGCCACGCAGGGGTAGGGGTAGTTGTGTGGCAGGAACGTATCAAAGGGATTTGGCCAGTCCGCTGTGTCCCGGGAAAACCCGAACTGGCATATGCGCATGCCAGGGAAGTTGTTCTCATCGCGTAGCTGTTCTACCTCGGCTGTCATGAAGCCCAGATCCTCTGCAAGGATGGGAAGGTCCCCAAGCTGTTTTCGGACCTCCTTGAAGAAATCGCTTCCAGGTGCCTTTACCCATGACCCATGTTCCGCTGTCGTGTTCCCATAGGGAACCTCCCAGTAGGACTCGAATCCCCGGAAATGGTCGATGCGAAGGATGTCGCACTGGTGCAGCAACGCCTTCATCCTCTCGATCCACCACTGGTAGTTGTCCTTTTTCATGGCAGCCCAGTCGTACACAGGATTTCCCCACAGTTGCCCTGTTGCACAAAAGCAATCTGGTGGGACTCCGCTGACACCGGTGTAGTGGCCGCTCTCGTCAGTTTTGAACAGGTGGATGTTGCTCCAGGTGTCGACCGAATCGGCAGCCACGAAGATGGGTATGTCCCCAACGATGGAGACTGAATTTGCATTTGCATAGCTTTTCAGGTTTTGCCACTGCGTTTCAAAGAAAAACTGCAACGCTTTCCATAGTTCCATCTGCTTGGAATACTGCTTCGCAAGCCTTGCAACCATCTCCTTTGTGTAGAAGCCATCCTCCCTATTCCAGACACTGAACCATCGGGCATCCTTGTAGCGCTCGTACAGGATCATGAAGAGGGCATAGTCATCGAGCCAAAACTGGTTCTTTGTACAGAAATCCTTGTAGGATGCATCTGTCTGTTCTGTCTTGAGGAAGTTCTTTGCCGCTTTTTTCAGAAGTGGCATCTTCCATGCATCGACCATGGAGTAGTCGACATGGTCGGTAGGGAAAGGGGGAGGGGATGCAATCTCCTCCTTGGTAAGATACCCATCCTTTGCAAGCAGCTTCAGCGAGAGCAGCAGTTCGTTTCCTGCAAAGGTGGATCGGGATGCGTAGGGTGAGTTCCCGTACCCTGTAGGTCCAAGAGGTAGGACCTGCCAGAGCCTGACATTGGCCCTCTTCAGGGAGTCGACAAAGGCATACGCCTTGGGCCCAAGGTCCCCGATGCCAAACTTTCCCCCAAGACTGGTAGGGTGGAGGAGAATCCCACAATAACGCCTGAGATCAGTATTCATATCTTCCTCACCTCACACAGTGATTGCCGTTCGACGATACTGAAGGGAATTTCCATGTGTGTTGAACCCAGTTCCTCCCCATTGATCATCCTAAACAGAGCTTCAGCTGCCAAATACCCCTTATCCCCTGCCGGCTGGTCTACCGTGGTGAGGGTTGGGGTGATGAACTGGCTCTCCACAATGTTGTCGAAACCGACTACCGATATCTCTTCCGGCACCCCTATGCCATGGTCCTTGAAATAGAGGATGCACCCGATGGCAACGATATCGCTCATGGTAATGACGCAGGTAGGCCTCTCCTTCTGCTTGGAAATGAGATGACCTGTATGCTTTCCATCCTCAAGGGTACATTCGCTTACCATCTGGGTAACGCTGCCCTGGAGGTCATAGAGGCTCAGGCCATACTCCTTGAGTGCCTTCTCATACCCTCGCTTCCTTCGCTTGGGTACACTCGCCTCAAATTCATCCGAATCAAAGGCATCTTCACTCAAGCTCACGATGGTAATGGTTCGATGGCCTTTCTTGAGTACCATCTGCATCACCTGGTAGGCTGCCATCTCATCGGCAATATTGACCGAAGGCATATCCTCAGAAGGTGTTCCGTCTATCGTGACAAAGGGGAGCTTGCGGTTTTTCATGACACTGACGATATCCATGCCTACCTGCATGCCCATGGTGATGAGCCCATCCACGGCAGCAGTCCGTACCGCATCGGTGATGGACTCATTGAGTGGGGGAATGAGGGTGAGGGTGTAGCCATATTTCTGGCAGACACTGCCTATGCCCTGGATTACCTGCAGGGTGTAGGGGTTTCGCATCGAGTAGTGGATGATCTGGGGAAGCAGGAACCCAATGCTCAGGTGCCTACGCAGGGAAAAGTTTCGGGCCATCGGGTCGGGGATGTAGCCGAGCCGTTCCGCCGTTTCCAGGATGGTCTGCCGTGCCTTGGCACTGATCCTCGACGGTTCGTTGAATGCGAAGGAGACAGCTGTTTTTGAGTAGCCACTCTCTCGGGCGATATCCTTGATAGTCGGTCGTTTTCCTGGTGTGTGTGGCTGGTCCATGCTTACATCCTTTTGAGTAGAAGATATTGGTAGGGTCCTAGAATGAAAGGCTCATTTCCAAGGGTTAGTTTTCTGTCGGAAAACATCTCGCGGTACCTGCCCGTGATTTGCTCTCCCCAAAGGACAGACTTCTGGTATTCACTGAAATTGGCCAGGACGAGGTGCTCTTTCCCCCGTTTGAGGGCCAGGACAGAAATGTCCGAGGACGAGAAAACCTGTTCTGGTGAATCGCACCGGAAATCAGTTTCTTGTGAGCGGTATCGTATCACATTTTGCAGGGTGTTGAATATAATGGAAGAGGCGGTATCCTTGCCAGGTTTTGTGCTTTCCCAATCAAAGGCTGGCCGGTGGAGGTTTCGGCTATCCTTAGCAAGGATCGGGTCCTTGTGGTAGCCATAGTCGTTTAGGGTGGCCACTTCATCGCCGCTGTAGAGCACCGGCAGCCCTTTGCAAAAGTAGATGAAGCTATGGGCGAGCATTAGCCGCTTGATGGCCAACTCTTGCTGGTAGCTGTCCCTCTCTTCGGTCGCTCTCTGTAGTCCGCATAGGGATGCCGCTGTCCCGCAGTTTCTTGCATCATGGGTCTTTTCGTTGTACTCGTACAGCTCCCCCCGTGAAAAGGAGCCGGGAAAGGTGCCCTGGAAGAACCTGATAAGGAACCTCTTGTGCTCATAGGGTGAGAAACCGAGGCTGCGCAGCTGCTCGTCCTCAATTCCCCAGCCAATGTCATCGTGGCAGCGCAGATAGTTTACCCAACAGGCCGAAGAGGGGATTTCTGTGGGAAGGTCTGATAGGCAACGTTGCAAAAGCCGGGTATCGCGGGTTGCAAGGGAGTTCCACATCTGGACCATCAAGGAGACATTGTAGAGCAGGTGGCACTCAGGTGCCTGCTCGGTACCAAAGTAGGGGGCAACCTCCCTTGGGGCCATGACCACTTCCCCTTTGATGATGCATAGGGGGGCCACTATCTCAAGGGCAAGGCGAAATATCCTCACCAGAAGATGCACCTCAGGAAGGTTGCGGTTGCTGGTTCCCCACCGTTTCCATATATAGGGGATGGCATCGAAGCGGAACACCTCCACCCCATAGTTTGCCAGGGTCAACATGGCATCAAGCATGGCCAGCAATACCTCACTGTTTGCATAGTTGAGGTCCCACTGGAACCTGTTGAAGGTGGTCATGACATACTCACCACTCTCCGCCAGATAGGTGAAGTTGCCAGGTGCCTGTTGGGGAAATACCTCAGAGGTTGTTGCCTCATAGGCATCGACCTCAGCCGTATCCCTGGTAAAGAAGAACCTCTGCCTGTACTCTTGTTCGCCCTGTTTCGCCCTTTGTGCCCACTCATGGGTATCGGAGCAGTGATTGAGGACAAAATCCATGCAGAGGCTGATATTCCTCTTCCTGCAACTTGTTGCCAGGGATATGAATGAAGCTGTATCGCCCAGGCGAGGGTCAAACTGCTTGAAATCCTCGACTGCATACCCCCCATCATTGTCAGTGAAGGGCATCTTGAGACAGGGCATCAAATGCAGGTAGCGAACCTGTAGCTTCTCCAGATATCCAAGCTTTTCCTCCAACCCTGAAAAACTCTGGTTGAACTTGTCGACATAGAGCATCTGTCCGCTCATTGCCGAAGAAGCATACCACAGCGGTTCGTCGATTCTTTTTTGGTCAAGCCGCTTCAGATGTGCATCACGTTCGGCAGCCTTCTGCTGCAGAAGGGCATAGAGGCTCTCAATATCCTTGTCCTTATAGAGCTTTCCCCAAAGGGCAAGGAGCTCCTGTTTCCTGAGGGAAAGCCTTGTGTTGAATCTATTCACGGCCTAGCTCTTGATGGCACCATCGCTGATCCCCTTTACGATGAACTTCTGCAAGAAGAGATAGACGATGATGATCGGGATGATGGAGATGAGCACGGCTGGAAATATCAGCTGCCAGGGGTTGCCAAACTGGCCTGCGGTGATTCGTGCAAAGTAGAGCTCCAGGACCAGAGTCTTGGTACTGCTGTTTCCTATCACGAGGAAGGGCAGGAGGTAGTCATTCCAGATCCACATGGAGTTGAGTACGATTACGGTAACCGTAATGGATTTGAGCAGGGGCATCACCACATGCAGGTACATCTGGGCTATGGAACACCCATCGATGGTTGCTGCCTCCTCCACCCCCTTGGGGACCCCTTTGACAAACCCGTGGTAGAGGAACACTGACATGGAGAGGCCGAAGCCCCCATACATGAGGATGAGGCCACCGGCGCTCTTGAGCCTGATGTCATCGAAGAACTGAATGAGTGGGTACATGACAGCCTGGAAGGGTATGAGCATCGCAGCGACAAAGAGCATGAATACCAGCTGGCTTGCACGGCCCTTGTTGCGGACCATCATCCAGGCGGCTAGGCTACTCACCACCACAATGAGCAAAACCGAAAGGCTTGTGATGACAGAGGTGGTCAGCAGGGCCTTGAGGAAGTGAATCTCACCTGCTGCCTTGGTGATGTAGGCGAGGGAAACGTTTGCAGGCAGGCCCAGAGGAGAGGCGATGATCTGGGCCTGGTCCTTGAAGGAGTTGACCAACAAGAGCCATAGGGGTGCAAGGGTATAGAGGGCGATGAGGCTCAACACGATGTAGAGCACTACCTTCTGAATTTTCTTTTTGAGGAAATAGCTTTCGTTCATGGAGGTGACCATAGACAGTTCTTTCATGTTACATCTCCAGTTCTTTTTTCTTGGTGATGGCGACCTGTGTCAAGGTGATGACTGCAACCAGGACAAAGAAGATGACCGCCTGCGCCTGGGCCTTGCCATAGTTGGGTGGTGAGGTGTCCTTGATGGTCCTGAGGATCTGCATTGCAAGCATGCGGGTACCGAACTCACCGTCGGTGAGTGCCACGTTCTGGTCCAGCAGCTTGAAGCTGTTTGCCAAGGTCATGAAAAATACAATGGTAAAGGAAGGCATGAGCATGGGGATGGTTATCTTGAAGAAAGAGTGCCAGTAGGAGGATCCGTCGATGCTTGCAGCCTCATAGTAGTCACTGCTGATGTTGTTGAGCCCAGCAACGTAGATGATCATCATGTAGCCGGCATACTGCCAGGTATTGAGGAGTGCAAGGGCAAAGAGTGCCTTGGTCGAGTCCTGGGTCATGTAGCGGAAAAAGGGGATGTGCAGTGCATCAGGGCTGAAGAGCATGTCGGTAAAGATGATCTGGAATATGAATTGCCAGATGAATCCCAAAGCCAGCCCCCCAAGCATGTTGGGAAGAAAGAAGATGGTCCGGTAGAGGCCTGAGCTCCTGGTAATCTTGGTAACCATCAGGGCAAGGGCAAGGGCAGCTACGTTGACCATGATGACAGCTATGAAGGTGTACTTGACGGTATAGACAAGTGAGCTTACAAAGCGCTTGTCCCTGAAGGCTTCCTTGTAGTTGTCAAGCCCAACAAAGGAGTTTGCCATGTTGGTGGCCCGGGTTCCCGTTTCCGGGTCAAAGTAATAGGTTCCCCTCCAGGCCAAAAAGGAGTTGACCATGCCCATGATGAAGGGGTAGAGGATTACCATGGCGAAGAGGAGCAACGACGGCATGACCAGCGGCCAAAACCATTTCTTGTAGATGTTCATGCAATACTCCTGGAAACGTGGGGCCGGACTTGCCGGCCCCTGATCCTTATTTCATCTCAATCCACTTCTGGATTGCATAGTCAGCGATGGCCGAATAGTCATCATTGGTCCAGGTCTTCTTGGTCAGGTAGTTCTCCATGACCCTGAGGCCGACGGTATCCCCGCTCCAGGAAGCAGGTGAGCCGTTGTAAGGAGCCCCGATGATGTGTCCGCTAGCAATGTAGCCGATGATCGAGTTGCCAAGGCTGTTGGGAACAGTCGTGGTCTTGGGGTCTGCATTGTAGGGGATGAAGGCAAAATCCTCGGTGATGAACTTCTTTCCTGTCTTGCTGTTGTTCATCCAGTAGAGGAAATCGAAGGCTTTCTGCTGTTCGGCCTTGCTTGCCATTGCGTTTACCGCATAGAAGTTTGGTACGAACACAGGAATTGAGCTGTTGAGCATTGCGACGGTCATCCCGTCATTGCGCTTGATGTCTTGATTCTGGAAAGGCATCTTCACAGGAAGGAACTCCAGTCTCTGGGCCTGCTCTGCATTGACCCCTGCGATGTTACCAAATGCCCAGTTGCCCTGCTTGAAGAAAATTGCCTTGTTGTCTGCGAAGATCTGGACGACCTGGTCATAGCCAAAGTTGGCGCTGGAGACGAAGTCCTGTCCACGAACTGCCTTGCCCTTGAGGCCAGCAAGGTAACTGGTCTTGAGGTCGAGGGCCTTTGCGTATGCAAGCAGAGCACCCTTTGCACTCTGTACTTTCGCTGCATCAGCCTTGTTTGCATCAAGCTCGTTGGTAAATACGGCATTGAGGGCTACGTTGATGAAATGGTCCCCATAGGTCCATTTCTCGGCACCCATGACGGCGAATACCCCATTGAGGTTGGAGGTGAGGCTTCCCTTGGAAGAGGCGAGGGTATAGGTTTTGCCACTGAGGGTGACGGTGGTGGCCTTTGCTGAGGTTATCCATGCGTCAAGTGCTTTTACCAGGGCTTCCCACTCAGGATAGGTTGCGCTCTTGATGTCAGCAGTTACTGCATCGACATTGGAAGGGCCAAACAGTTCAGCGAGGATGCCGCGGTCAACGATATAGCCGTAGCCTTCTACGTTGTAGGGGACGCCATAGCTGGTCTTGCCATCATTGGTCAGCCTCAGGGACTGGGGAATGGCACTTACCATCTTGCCGAAGTCGCCTGTTGTGACTGTGTTGAGGTCAAGGGCGAACCCGCCCTGGCTCCACTCTGCCAATTCCTTGATTCCCTGGATGGAGAAGACGGTCGGCTTGTTCCGGCTGTTCATCTCAGAGCGCAGGGTCTCCATATGGTCCTGTCCACTGCCGATCGAGAAGTTCTTGACCTTCACGCCGGTTTCTGCCTCATAGGCAGCGCACATGGCTGCAAACTGGGTGGCATTCTCTCCCTTTGAGTTGTAGACATAGATGTCGTAGCCCTTGCTGGCTTCTGAGGTGCCCTGAGCGAACAGGGATGCTGAGAGTGCCAATAGGACGACCAGAAGAACGACCAAACTTTTTTTCATACAATTCTCCTTGTGTTTTTGAAAGCTTTGAACATGGTTTGCCAATGCTGTGGTTTTGCTTGATAAGGCCACCAGCTTGGTATATACTTATACTAAACCGGTTTTCTAAACCAGTCAACCTTTATCTTTTATCAATATATTTGCTCTTTACCCCTGCCTGGAGGCCCTATGGATGATATTTGGAAATATTCAGTAGACAGCTCGGTAAGCCAACTCTATGTAGAACCGCTCTACCCAAAAACCGGTCAACAAGTGGAGATACGCATACAGGTCGGCCTGCACGATAGGGTAACTGAGGTGCTGTTGTTTTCCTTTTACCGAGGAAGTGAACACCCCCAGGCATGCACAGTCGAGCAGCTTGGCAAACGGAAGATATACAGCGCTTCGTTAGAGATGCCTGATGAATTACTTCGTTGGTATTTCGTCCTCCTTGCCCCCGACCGGGCCTATTACTACTCCCTTTTGGGCGTGACTGCCTCGGTACCCTCCCTTAGGGATAGCTTTTCCCTGAAGCCTGACCTTGTGCCTGTCTCCTGGGTGGGGGGATCGACCTGCTACCAGATATTCCCAGACAGGTTCAGGGAGGGAGACACAGGCGTTGGAGCTACCCCTGGAGCCTACTCCTTCGATGGAGCTGCGGTGCAAAGCTTGTCTTTCCATGAGAAGCCACTCTCTTTTGCAGAGGGAAGGTGCCTTGATTTCTTCAACGGGGATCTGAAGGGCATTGAGGATGCTATCCCGCACTTCAAGGCCCTGGGGGTCAATGTGCTCTACCTCAACCCCATCGGTGTCTCCCGGACGACACACCGCTATGACTGCTGTGATTTCTTCCATATCGATGAGAAGCTCGGAGGTGACGAAGCCTTTCTCTCCTTGTGTAGGAGCCTGCATGAACATGGCATACGGATCATTGTCGATATTTCCATCAACCACACGGGGACGGAACACCCCTGGTTGCTTGCTGCCCAGAGGGATAGGGGCAGTGAGGAGGCCTCGTTCTATTATTTCAATGAAGACGGCAGTGTTGCCTGCTGGAATGATGTGCCGACCCTGCCGCAGCTAAACTACTCAAGCCCTCGTCTACGCGATATCATCTACAGGGGTGAACACTCTGTTTTGCGCAAGTTCCTCAAGGACCCATTCCTCCAGGATGGTTGGAGGCTCGATGTGGCCCCTGAGGTGGGCAGAAGGGGCAAGGACCAGTTCTGTGAGGAGATATGGCGCGAAGTTCGCACTGCAGTAAAGGAAGAGAATGAGCATGCCTACCTTGTCGGCGAGGATTGGCTTGATGCCTCCCCCTTCCTGCAGGGGGACATGTGGGACGGGAGCATGAACTACCTTGGTTGTAGCCGACCTTTGCGATCCTGGATGGGGGAGAGTGACCGATTCCTTTCAGAGGGGTGGGGCCATGACCCACAGCCAACCCGGGCCTATACAGGCCTCGAGCTTGCCCAGGCCCTGGAAAGCCAGCTTTCAGGCCTTCCTGCCCAGATGTGGCCGATGCAGATGAACCTGATCGATAGCCACGATACGACGCGCCTCCATGCAAACCCAACCCTGTTCAACTTCTCTGTCTACAGTGGATGTATCATGCTGATGTACCTGCTGCCAGGGATGAGCTGTCTCTACTATGGTGATGAGATCGGCCTTGAAGGCCCCTACGGGTCGGTTGAGGCTTCACGCTACCCCATGAAGTGGGAGAGGAAGGAGTGGGACGACCGCTTCTATTCGCTCTATACAAGCCTGGGTGCGCTTCGAAGTACCTATGCCCAACTGCTCAGTGCAGGGGCATGCAAGGTTCTCTACTCTGATGAGCAGAGCCTGGTGTTTGCCAGATATGACCACAGTAGTGCCCTCCTTGCTGTGCTGAACAAACGAGAGGATGCCCATACGGTACGGATTCCCAACATGATGTTGCAGGCGAAAACGGTCACAGGATCCAAGAGTGGTGATGTCTTGGTGAGTGAGGAGGCTCTCTTGCTGAAGCTCGAGGGAGGGGAGAACTGCATTATTGAGTGTAGGCGGTAGGGTTTAGGAGAGAGTTGCAACTTTCAAAAAAAATATATTGACAGAACCACAAAGCCAATCTAATAATTATTTCAGTGAATGAAATAAAACTTTGGAGGTTTTTTTATGAAACGAACTATCGCTTTAGTGGTTGCACTTGTCGTTTTGGGCAGTGTAATGGTCTTTTCCGCTGGCAATAAGGAAGCGGCTGCAGCAGATGGGAAAATCCACCTTCGTGCCTACATGCAGGTCGAACCAGCTGATTCCCAGTACGCAGGACACAATGCCATCATGGCAAGTTTTGCAAAAGAGTACCCTAACATTGTAATCGAGACCGAACATGCCTCAGGTGAAGCTTTTCACCAGAAGTTTCAGGCTATGGCAGCCAGCAAGCAGATGCCGGATGTCTTTACCTGCTATGGTGGAGCTAGGACAGCCTATGTAACCGAGGCTGGTCTGGCTCTCGACCTTGCTAAAGAATACCTGACTGAAGATTTCAAAAAGGGGTATTCTTCTGCGACTTGGGCACCACAGGGTAAGAATGGGGAGATTTGGATGGTACCTCCATCGCTTGCAGTTTGTCATGTTGTCTACAGCAACGACAAGCTTCTTGCTCAGTTAGGGCTAACATTTCCCAAGACCTATGATGAATGGCTGACCCAGATTCCTGTGATCCGCTCAGCAGGGTACTATGTAGCTTCTTTGGGAAACAAAGATCCTTGGGTAATGAATTCATGGATATTGAGCCTTCTTGTCGACCGCCTTGGTGGTCCCCAGTGGTTCATGCAAGCAGCTCAAGGAAAGGGAGCTTCCTTTACTGACCAACCTTTCGTACGTTCGTTGGAAATTATCCAGGAGATGACCAAGAAAGGCATGTTCTCTCCAGGTGTCAACCAGATGTCAAATCCAGAGGCTGACCAGGAGTTCTATCAGGGCAAGAGTGTATATCTCATCGATGCCGGATGGAGAACTAGTGCCATGGACTCCGACCTCCCCGTCGATCTGAAGGAAAGCATCTCCATGCACGTGTTCCCAGCAATTTCCGGCGAAGTAACCCATAACACATCAACTGCAACAGTTAGTGAGGGTTTTGGGATCAGTGCATCCTTGAAAGGCACTGCAAAGGCCGATGCGGCATGGAAATTCATCGAGTATTACAGTGGCCCGATTGGGGCAGCCATCCGTGCTGAATATGGTGAGGTCCCTACCTATAACCTCGACTTGAACAAGATCAAAATGGATACCATGCAAAGCAAATTTGCCAAGTTCCAGAGTGAATATGGGATGGGCTATGTCTTTGATGCCATCATGGGAGGCGAAGGTGTCAACATGCTTAATGAAGATATCCAAGCCATGATGCTGGGTAATGGCGAACCGAAAGCCATTGCCACGAAATATGAGAAATTTGTCGCAGCAAACGACCTGAACCGTTTATAGGTCACTGACCGAAAAGGTGCGGAAATCCTAACCGTTTTCCGCACCCAAATTATACTCAGGAGGGACGATTCATGATCCAGGAAAGGGGCAAACACCGCGCGTATATCTCTTTGTTGTTACCCGCTCTTCTTATTTACACGCTTATCATCATCTATCCTATTTTCATGAGTCTAGGGCTCTCCTTTACTAAATGGAAGCATTTCAAAATGGTGGGGTTTGTAGGGTTCGACAATTATCTGGCAATTATTGCCGATCCATCCTTCCAAACCGCCATGTGGCACAACATTCAAATCATGTTGATTTCCGTGCTTGGTCAGATTCCTCTGGGGATTATGCTCGCGTACCTGATCTATCGCCAATGGGTCAAGCATTCAAAATTTTTCGAGATGATGATTTTTCTGCCTATTACGATAAGTTCTGTAGTGGTGGCCCTTCTTTGGAATAGGGTATTCTCGCCAGTAGGAATTTATACCGAACTGATCCGTACGATAACGCATAACCCTGACTATGTTGTCAAAATTTTTGAAAACAAGACCTTTGCGATGATACCCATCCTGGTCGTCCTTCTATGGCAGCATACCAGCCTCTACATGGTCATTTTTCTTGCAAACCTGCAACGGATACCCGAAAGTATCTTTGAGGCGGCAACATTGGATGGGGCCAAGGAATCGACCATCATCACCCGTATCGTTCTGCCTTCCCTGTCAAATGTAATCTTCACCTGCTCTGTATTGGCTATCAGCGGGAGCCTGAAGAGCTTTGACCTTGTCTATGCCATGACTGCTGGAGGCCCGGTTGACTATACATCGGTGATGGCCCTCTACCTGTACAAGCAGACCTTTACCTACAACAACTACGGGTTCGGTAGTGCTGTGTCGATCATCATAGTGCTCTTGAGTGTCGGTCTTATCACGTTCGTGAGATACCTCTATGCCAAGGCACAAAGGAAATACGAGTAGGTCAGTATGAAACAAAACACAAGAACACAAAAGATTTCTGGGAGTTGGACCATTTTCGCCTACACCTTCCTCGCATGTTTTACCTTTATAACCCTGGCACCCCTTGTTTGGATGCTATACTCATCCTTCAAACTGAATGGGGAGATAATGCTGTTCCCGTTGGGCTTGCCAAAACAGCCAACCTTTGCAAACTACCATAAGGCTTTTGAGTACGGCAATCTTTTGAGTGCCTTTCTGAATAGCATCATCTATTCTGGCTTCTCAACAGTGTGTACCGTTTTGTTCTCCCTATCTGCAGGATTTGCACTAACTAAGTTTGGTTTCAGAAGCAGCAAATTCTATATGGGAGCCTTTACCCTTGGCCTGTTGATCACCGTAAACTCTGTTATCACTCCATTATTCATCATGGAAACAAGTGTAGGTCTCTACAATACCCGCTTGGGTGTCATCCTTCCCTATATCGCATTCGGTTTGCCAATGGCTATCCTTATAGCCAGTTCTTTCATCCATGGCATTCCCAATGCACTCATCGAGGCAGCCCTGATCGATGGTGCTAATTATTGGTATATCTTCTTCAAGATTATTCTGATGATCTCAACTCCTGTGATGGCTACGGTTTCCGTATTGTCCTTTTTGGGAAACTGGAATGAGTTCCTTTTGGTCTTTACCCTAACAGGCGGAGAGTCGATGCGTTCGTTGCCAGTTTCTGTCAACTCTTTTGCAGGTAGGCTTAACCAGGATTATGGTCTTCAGTTCGCAGCCTTGGTGATAGCCACCATTCCCATGTTCATATTTTATTTCGTTGCACATAATTCCATCGTCAAAGGTTTTGGTGAGGGTGCGATCAAGGAATAACTTGATCAAGCCTGCTTGGATTGAAATAACACTATTCTCACAAAAGAAGGAATAAGGACATCATGATTGTACAAGAAAAAGCACAAGGCAAGGTAACCATTGAAATTTGCCTTGAATCGATAGAGAGCGTACTGGCTGCCGAGAAGGGCGGAGCCGACCGCGTCGAGTTCTGCGCCGACCTGTTCGAGGGCGGCACCACACCCTCCCTCGGTGCCTTCAAGGTTGCCAGGCAGCACAGCACCATCAAGATGAGCGTCATGATCCGCCCCCGGGGCGGGGACTTCTGCTACTCCGACCTGGAGTTCGAGGCGATGAAGGAAGATATCCGCCTGTTCAGGGAAGCGGGTGCAGACTGCGTGGTATTCGGCATCCTCACCCCCGAGGGGGAGATAGACCTGGAGAGGACCAGGCAGCTCATCGAGCTTGCACGCCCCATGGAGGTCACCTTCCACCGCGCCTTCGACATGACACCCAATGCACAGGCCTCCCTGGAGACCCTCATCGGCCTGGGTGTCGACCGCCTGCTCACCAGCGGGCTCGAGGCCACGGTGATCGAGGGCATCGAGACCCTTGCGGCCCTGGTCAGGCAGGCCGGGGACAGGATCATCGTGATGCCCGGATGCGGCATCACCGAGCGCAACTTCGCCTACCTGGACAGCAAGGTCAAGGCAAAGGAGTACCATGTATTCCTTCCCGGCACCACCGAGTCGAGGATGACCTACCGCCCCGAGCACATCTACATGGGGGGGATGCTCAGGCAGGCTGAGTTCTCCATCAGCCATACCGACACGGACAGGGTCGGAACCATCACCAGGATCGGGGGCACGCTATGAAGAAGAGGGTCTTTGTGGGTGGGCTCCACCACGAGAGCGACACGTTCAACCCCATCATCACCGGCAGGGACGACATCTGGGTCACCAGGGGTGAGGACCTCCTGGCCAACAAGGGCCGCAGTTCCGTCAACGGCATCATCGCCACCCTTACCTGTGCAGGGTATGAGGTCATCCCCTCCCTCATCGCCAGGGCGGTGCCCAATGGGGTGTGGGACAGGGAGTACTACCTGGAGCTGAAGGAAGAGTTGCTGACTGCATTAAAAAAGGCAGGAAAAATAGACGGCATAAGCTTGTCCCTACACGGCTCGATGAGGGTGGACGGCATCGGGGAGGCGGAGCAGGACCTGCTTGCATCCATCCGGCTGGTCCATCCGAAGCTTCCCATCATCACCAGCCTGGACATGCATGCCACCCTCACCAGGAGGATGTTCTCCTCCCTCGACGGCATGGTCGGCTACAAGTGCGCCCCCCATACCGATACCTATGAGACGGGCATCCATTCGGCCCTGATGATGATCCGTGCCCTGGAGGAGGGCTTTCTGCCCACCAGCGCCGCATGCCGCATCCCGATGCTTATCGCAGGCGAGCAGAGCGAGACATCGGTCGAGCCGATGAGGAGCCTGATAGAGGAGTGCAGGAGAATTGAGCGGACCGAGCATGTGCTCTCCTGCTCCTACCTCCTGGGCTTCCCCTGGGCAGACGGGGAGGAGAACGGTGTGCATGCGGTGGTCACCACCGATGGGGACCAGGGCCTTGCCGACAGGCTGGCCAGGGAGATGGGCGAGCTGTTCTGGGGCCGGCGCAGGGAGTTTGGCTTCTACAACGAGACGAGGATGCCCTCCGATGCACTGGAGGCGACCAGGAAGTCGCTTGAGGATGGAGTTTTCCCAGTGGTCATCAGCGACAGCGGGGACAACCCCACAGCCGGCTCGAGCCAGGATGTGACTACCTTCCTCTCCCTCATCCTGGAGGACAAGACTCTTTCCAGCCTTACTCCACCGTTGGTCTACCAGGGGTTCTATGACCCCGAGGTTGTGATGCTGGCGAAGGAGGCAGGGGTGGGCAAGACCATAGGGACCACCCTTGGCGCCAAGTTCGATACGCTCAAGAGCAAGGGCATAGCCATCAGGGCTGAGGTGAAGGCCATCGTCGAGAAGTGGGAGGGTGCATACAACAGTGACCTGGTCCTGCTGGATGTACAAGGTATCGATGTGGTGGTCACGGGCAAGCATGTGGGCTGCTACGACCCTGAGATGATGAGAATCCTTGGGGTAGTTCCTGAGGAGAGGAAGGTCATCGTGGTGAAGCTGGGGTATCTGGAGCCTGAGATACGCTCCATTGCCAGGAGGTCGATGATGGCCCTTACCACCGGGTCCACCGATGAGCTGTTCGAGAGGCTGCCCTACAGGAAGCTCAAGAGGCCGATCTACCCCCTGGACGGGGAGTTCGAGGCTGAGCTGGTGCTGCTGTAGGAGAGGCCAAACGGTAACCAACCAGATAATCTGAATAGTATTCAGCATATCTGGCTGGTTTCATTCCTGGGTAAACACTATCCCGGCAAGCCAAGGGTTTGTCCTTATTACAGATTATGATTGCTCCTTAGCTGGAATGTGGGTATTCTTCAGATACCCACAAGGTGACTACAGTAGATATGTATGCTACCGAAGATTGTGGGCCTGATATGGTGTGTGATAAGAAGCCTACAATCAGTTTCAGAAAAGGGGAAATTGGTGTGAAGATATGAAAATTGTCGGAAACAGTCGGTATCAGAAAGAGGCAAACGCTCTTTTGATCCTAAATCTATTACGAAGACACCCTACAAGTAGAGTAGATATTGCACATGAATTGGGGCTCCAGAATTCAACGGTATCCTATAACATAGTACGCCTGCTACAGAATGGATCCATTCTGGAAGGGACCCCTACGTCTGATGGACAGGCTACAGGTGTGAGAAAAGGACCTAAGGCAAACCTCATGAAGCTTAACCCTGAATTTGGACGGGTCGTAGGCATTGAGATGTTGAGTTCACTGTATCGCATCTATCTTAGTGACATTACGGGCTCTCCACTTTTTAAGGCAGAATTTCCCTATAGAAGCCACCTGGTTTCTGGAGACCGAGCTCGATTTGAAGACCTTGTAGTGGAAGTACTGGCCATGGCCAAAGAGAAATCTGGATCCGTTCCCCTTTTGGGCGTATGTATTGCTGTCCCTGGAATTGTAATGGAAGGCAACACTACCATTGATGAGTGCTGGACGCATGGGCTCTATACTGAAAATTTCGCACAATTTCTGACAAAATTCCCTTTTCCTGTGATTTTTGAGAATGATGCAAACTGTTGTGCAGTCAAGTATCTGTTCAACAATGATGATTCCTATGATAGCTATTTCTATCTATTATCAAGGATGCACCGCCAGGAAGTGGTTCCAGATGAAATTCCCACCATTGGCCTGGGCTTGGGGGTGGTGATACGTGGAAAGCTTTTTAGAGGAACGTTCTCACGTTCTGGTGAGTATCGTTCCAGCTTGCTGATGGGTACAGACTCCAATGGCCAGATACCCCTTACCAAAGCCCAGATGCTCAACCTGGATTCCAACGTCGAAATTCAAAAGGAATGTATACGAAACCTATTGTCAGACCTGTTTTGTACCATGAGTATTTTTGACCCAAGCTCTTTGTATATTGGCGGGTTTCTTGCCTCATCCCCCTATCGGGAAACACTGACAGAGGTGTTCAAGACGGAACTGACCGACTCTTGGATCAGAAACAAATGGAATGGAGAGTTGATTCTGGTTCATGAGACGGTTTTTGATCCTGCTGAAGGGGCTGCTGATGTTGTCCTGGATTTGCTTTTTAGGGTACCCCAGGTTGGTCACTCATTGCCCGAAAACCTCAATTGGAATGCCCTGCTCAATGGAATTATCTAAAGCAGGATAACCCTGCAACAAAACTGCACAATTTTGTTGCATCAGCATTGCACAAAGCTGTACAAAGGTGCAGAATGAAGTGCCATAACCTGAGAGGAGAACTTTTAGTATGGCATATTTTTTTGATGCACCTTCCCGCACATTCAGCGAGTACCTTCTGGTACCTGGATACTCCGATGAACATTGCATTCCTTCCAAAGTAAGCTTGCGCACCCCGTTGGTAAAGTATGCCAAGGGTGAGAAGCCTGCCCTTAGCCTGAACATTCCCCTGGTCAGTGCTGTCATGCAGTCAGTCAGTGGGGAGGCGATGGCTAGGGCCCTTGCACGTGAAGGTGGGCTAAGCTTCATCTTCGGGTCGCAGAGCATCGAGGATGAGAGTGCCATGGTTGCCAGGGTAAAGGCTTTCAAGGCGGGGTTTGTACCCAGCGACTCCAACCTCAGGTCCGACGATACCCTGAAGGAACTCATAGAGCTCAAGCAGCGGCTGGGACACAATACCATTGCCATAACAGACGATGGCACCGAAAATGGCGTCCTTATGGGAGTCGTATCCAGCAGGGACTGGCGCCCTAGCAGGATGGCTCTCGATACCCCCATCTCCTCCTTCATGACCCCATTTTCCCGCCTGGTATATGCTAGGGAAGGGGTTACCCTCAGCGAGGCAAACGACATCATATGGGAACACAAGCTCAACTCCCTTCCCATTGTGGACGAGAAGAACCGCCTGAAGTTCTTTGTGTTCCGCAAGGACTATGAGAGCCACAAGGAACACCCGGATGAAGTGCTGGACAAGCAGAAGAGGTATCTGGTTGGGGCAGGCATCAACACCCGTGACTACCAGACGCGAGTCCCCGCCCTGATAGCCAGTGGGGCCGACGTACTGTGCATAGACTCCTCTGAGGGGTTTACCGAGTGGCAACGGAAAACCCTCACCTGGATCCGCTCCACCTATGGGGACAGGGTAAAGGTCGGGGCTGGCAATGTCGTCGATGCAGAGGGGTTTCTCTTCCTTGCAGAGAGTGGAGCTGATTTCGTCAAGGTCGGCATCGGTGGCGGATCCATCTGCATAACACGGGAGACAAAAGGAATCGGTCGTGGCCAGGCAACAGCTGTGATAGAGGTGGCGAAGGCCAGGGACGACTACTTCAAGAAGACCGGGATCTACATCCCCATCTGTTCTGATGGTGGCCTTGTCCTAGACTACCATATGACCCTTGCCCTCGCCATGGGAGCAGACTTTCTGATGCTTGGCCGTTACTTTGCCCGTTTTGACGAAAGCCCGACAGAGAAGGTGAACGTCAAGGGCTCCTACATGAAGGAGTATTGGGGTGAGGGATCGGCAAGGGCAAGAAACTGGCAGCGCTATGATCTTGGTGGGGATGGCAAGCTCTCGTTTGTCGAAGGGGTAGACTCCTTTGTTCCCTATGCAGGGCCGCTGAAGGACAACGTGCAGCTATCCCTGAGCAAGATGCGCTCGACCATGTGCAACTGTGGTGCCATGAGCATCCCAGAACTGCAGAGCAAGGCAAAGCTTACCTTGGTATCCTCAACCTCCATCGTTGAGGGAGGGTCCCACGATGTGCTGCTCAAGGATACCAACGAATATCCAAAGAAATAGGATAGAAAGCCAGGCATACGCTGATGGATCTGCCATCTTTCGTAGATTTATCATCTTCGTAGTTGACACCTCCATTGGCTTCGTGCTACTTTCTTTCAAGTCGGCCGGATAGCTCAGTGGGAGAGCGGTTGCTTTACACGCAACTGGTCGGGGGTTCAAATCCCTCTCCGGTCAAAAGCGTACTCCTCGTGGGTACGCTTTTTTGCTTATTAGGATGGCCCCCAGTGAAACGAACGGTGTTTGAGAATCCAAGGCTCGCAATCCTCATTGCCATTTTCTGCAACCTGCTCTGGGCGACACCGCTACCCATGATCAAGATCGGGTATCAGCTGTTTGCGATAGGGGAGAGCGTAAGCTCGAAGCTCCTATTTGCCGGCATCAGATTCTTCTCCTCAGGCGTCCTGCTTTTGGTCTACCATAGGCTAAGCTCGAGAACCTGGGCAACAGTTCACCGGCAGAATTACCTGTTGGTGCTCATCCTTGCCCTGGTCCAGACCACCGGCCAATACTTCTTCGCCTATCTCGGTGTGGCACACACAACAGGAGCGGCTGCAACCATATTTTCTTCCGTCTCTGCCTGCTATGCAGTGGTCCTTGCACATTTCTTCTTCAAGGACGACAAGCTTACGGTGCAGAAGGTGGTAGGAAGCCTGGTTTGCGTGTTTGGGATTTTTATCTCGACACTGGGGGAGGGTACCATCAGGTTCTCCTTCAACGGTGAGGGGTTTCTCCTGCTTTCCCAACTCTGTTTCGCCTTTGGCTCCATCTTCAGCAAGAAGATTACCCGCACCGATGGCCCCCTTGCCGTTACTGCGATCAACCTTACCCTTGGTGGTCTGCTCCTCATCCTCATCGGCCTCGGAGGAGGGGGGTCCCTTCCCGTTGTTTCCCTCTCTGGGATCCTTGTGCTTGCATATCTTGTATTCGTTTCAGCCATGGCCTTTACCCTCTGGTCCCAGTTGCTCAAATATAACCCAGTGGGCAAGATCAGCGTCTTCACCTTCATCATACCCATTGCAGGGACCCTTTTCTCGGCCTTAGTGCTGGGGGAGGATATCATGCATGTCAAGTATCCCATTTCCCTGGCGTTGGTTACCGCCGGCATCTATGCGATATATTGGAAACAAAAGAAAGTTGCACGAACTTCCCAGTTGCCCTCATAACCTCTATTGGGTATAGTTTGGGAATGAGACGGAGGGTCTGATGGTGTTTGACCAATATTTCCTGTATTTTTTTCTCTATGCCATGATCGGCTATGTATGTGAAGTCCTCTACTGTTCCATCCCCTTGAAGAGGTTTGTGAACCGGGGCTTCCTCCATGGACCCTACCTGCCTATCTACGGCTTCGGAGCCCTCATCGTAGTGGTGAGCCTATCGTTCTTCAATGCCCACCCGATCGTGGTGTTCCTGGTTGCAATGGCCCTGACCAGCGCCCTTGAGTACGTAACCAGCTACCTTCTGGAGAAGATCTTCAACACCAAGCTCTGGGACTATTCCAAGCACTTTGCGAACATCAACGGAAGGGTATGCCTGCTCAATGCAACCCTTTTCGGCCTCATGGGCTTGGTCGCCACCTACTGGATCCATCCAGCCCTTACCCGTTTTGTCTCCCATATCCCTGATGGTGTCCTTCACCCCCTAAGCAGTGGCTTGTTGTTCATCATCTCAGTGGATGCCACCTCCAGTATCTTCAGGATGGCCGCCTTCCAGAAACAACTTGCTGAATTCAGGCTTAGGACGAAGGAACTTGAGGAGAGGATCGAGGTGCTGGCAAAACAGGGCTGTACCCCCTCCTTGGATCGCCTCCGAACTCGCCTTGATGAAGAACGTGAAGAACTCAAGGCAAGGCTCAACAGGCAGTCTCGCCGTTTCCTCAATGCCTTCCCCTCCATTACTTCCAAAAGTCAGGAACAGAAGGTGCAGCTTGAACTGTTGAAGATGAACCTGCGCGAGTACCGCTCAAAAATGCAAGAGCAGAGGCAGAGGTTGCATACGGCAGCAAAAGAGCTGAAGAACAGGGGCAAATGAGATGATGGTGCAAAAACGACTGGAAGAGACCCTAGGGGAGATAGAGCGGGCTGCCGCCTCCATTGGCAGGGCTCCTTCTTCCATACAGTTGATGGCAGTAAGCAAGACCCACCCCTATGAGGAGATCCTGGAGCTGTTTGGCTGTGGGCAATTTCTCTTTGGGGAGAATCGGGTGCAGGAGGTGGTTGAGAAGTTCTCGTCCCCCCGTCCTGAAGGGATGCGTGTCCATCTTATCGGGCACCTGCAATCCAACAAGGTAAAGAAAATAGTCGGGCTCGTCGATGCGATCGACAGCGTCGATTCCCTCAAGGTTGCATCCAAAATCAGCGAGGCGAGCCTGGCCCTCAACAAAAGGATGCCGATCCTTTTGCAGTACAACACCAGCGAAGAGGATTCCAAGAGTGGGTTTGAGAATGAGGCTAGCCTCTATGAGGCCTTGGACAGCATAGCCCAATTGCAAGGGGTCACTGTCAGGGGTCTCATGACCATCGGGCCACTGCATGGAGGGGAAGAAGAGACACGAAAGGCCTTTTCCCTGCTCAGGGCCTTGCAGGACTCCTGCATTTCCCGCTATCCCCACCTCGATTTCTCAACCCTGAGCATGGGCATGAGCGGTGATTTCCCCCTGGCAATCCGTGAAGGTGCCACGATGGTGAGGGTTGGCACCCGCCTATTCGGCAAACGGGAGTACCTGTAATGAAAAAAGGTGTCCTCCTGTTGCTTCTGATGGTGTTTTGCCTTTCCCTCTACCCTTTGGCCAGTGAACCACTTGCCGGATATGTCCCCTATCAGGAGCAGGAGTTCCCCTTGTGGAGCTATAAGCTCAGAAGGGCAGAGATCCTCTTTTTTGGCTCCTTTGTCCTGACCATGGGCATTGCAACGCTTTCCTACAACATTGCGGTAAACGCAGGATGGGCTCCCCCCGCAAAGGACGCCCTGACGGCCCTGCTCATTCAGGGAGGCATTGCCTCAGGCCTCTCGTTGGGCATAGCTGTTGCCGATTATGTCATCGGTGAAGTGGGGCAGCAGTAATGGCGTACAAGGAACAGACCGTAGAG
The DNA here is from genome assembly GCF_032144095.1 of Sphaerochaeta sp. PS. Taxonomy (NCBI): domain Bacteria; kingdom Pseudomonadati; phylum Spirochaetota; class Spirochaetia; order Spirochaetales; family Sphaerochaetaceae; genus Sphaerochaeta; species Sphaerochaeta sp. PS. The sequence continues at coordinate 190,771 of NZ_JAVSNJ010000002.1, read as the reverse complement.
CTGACCGTCTCAGAAATGGTGGAGAAGGTTCGCCTGGATTCCTACCTTGCCCAGCAAGGATTCAAGCGTTCGATCTTCTCGGACCCTGGGACCCAGATTCTTGTAGACGGGAAACCTGCAAAGAAAAGCAAGTTGGTCAGCCAGGGGGATACCCTCACCATAACCTATGGGCAAGAGGTGTTTGAAGGGCTTACGGCCCAAGACATTCCCTTGAAGGTCCTCTACGAGGATGAGCAGCTTTTGGTGGTCGACAAAGAGCAGGGCATGGTTGTGCATCCAGCGGTGGGAAACCATGATGGGACGGTGGTCAATGCCCTCCTGTTCCGGTATGGCATCGGCTTTGATACAGGAAGCTCTGATGATGGGGAAGAGGAAGAGGTTTCGCTCTCCTCCTCTGCAATTCGCCCAGGTATTGTCCATCGTCTGGACAAGGATACCAGTGGAGCCCTGGTCATAGCACGGACAAGGGAGAGCTATCGTTCGCTTCTTGAGCAGTTCAAGGCCCACACCACCGGAAAGACCTACATAGCCCTGGTAAAGGGAAATTTCAGGATCAGATACGGGACGATAGAGAGCAACATCACCAGGGACGAGAAAAACCGCAAGCGTTTCACTACCTGTGCCAACGATGAGGGAAGGTCAGCCTTTACCGAGTATACGGTGCTCAGGGATTTCAAGGGGTTTTCCCTGCTGCGTATCGTCATCCGCACCGGGCGTACCCATCAGATACGGGTGCACCTCGCTTCGTTGAACCACCCGTTGGTTGGGGATGTCATCTACGGCAAGGAGGATGGGACCACCCTTATGCTCCATGCACTGAAACTTGCGATAGACCACCCTGAGACGGGAAAAAGAGTGGTTTTCACTGCACCCTTGCCCGCCAGGTTCCTCTCCTACGTACAAAGCCACCGAACCTGACCCTACTCCTCATCCCTCCAGTTTTGCCTTTCTGAGGAGATTGCCCCAAGCTCGAGCAAGGGGTGGTTGAACATCCGTTCGATACGGAGTTTGCTCGCTGTCCCATGGCCAGGAAACAGCAGGATATTCTCATCGAGGCTCATCAGGCGGGTCCAGATCGATTTCAGCAGCAGGGCCTGCTCACGATACCCCTCGGTTGAGCCGACCCTTCCGCACATCAGGGTATCCCCGGTAAAGAGCGCATGGTCGATCTTGTAGACCATGCTGTCCAGGCTGTGGCCAGGGACATGGATTACCTCCACCTCAAGCTCGGAGAGGGTGAGGACCTGGTGGTCGCTGATGGGTTTTACCGGATACTCGTAGGAGGAGAATGCTGAGGCGTAGATGGTCGGGTTGTAGATCTTCATCAACGTCCCCAGCCCAGCTGTATGGGCCTGGTGGCGATGGGTGAGCAGCACATGCTTGAGCTTGAACTCATTGCTCTCTATGAGATGGATGAGCTCTGTATCCACATGGCCTGGGTCGATGAGGATGGCTTCACTTCCTTTTTCCGAACCTATGAGGTAGGTATTGCAGAAACCCACGACAGAGAAGTGCTGGTATATCCTCAATGGTGTGCCTCCGAGTAGTTGGAGTAACGGAAGTCAACCCTACGCTGGTCGGTGTGGAGAAAGTCCGCTTTCTTGAGGTTGCAGTCCACAAACTTGGTATCCCGAAGATAGCTGGTACCAAAGTTGGAGAAGTAGAGGTCACAATCGCTGAAGTCACAATACAGGGTGTCTATGCCGACAAAGTTTGTATGGTTGATCACCGAGCCGCTGAAGTCACAGTCCAGCATCTTGCTCCCTGAGAAGATTGAGTACCTGCTGGTTATCTCATTGAAGTGGCAGCCCTCAAACAGGCAGAAGTCGAAAAAGCTGGTGATGAAGGTGCATCGGGAGAAGTCGATGTTCCTGAAGGTGCACCATGCCATGTTGGAGGATATGAAAGCCTTCTTGGGTATGGTCAGGTTTTCAAACTCCCCTCCGGTAAGGGAGAGGTCCAGGATATCCTGTTCCCCAAGCAGTGCATCGGTGCAGTGGAGGAGAAGCTCATCCTGATTCGGGCTGTGGTGAAAGCAGAAGGGCCCTTCTTCACAGATATATGCATGGCACTGGGGGTGGGCGCAGGTCTTGAAGTTAAACATAGGATAACAGTATCAAATACAAGCTGGTTGTCAAGCATAGGATTTGCTTGTACAGTGCTTTTAGGAGCAAAAATGGAGCAATACGTAGGGAGTGTAACCAGAGGGATCAACAACATCTACACGGTAGTGGATGGAGAGAAGAGCTACCTCTGTCGCATAAAAGGCAAGCAACTCTCCTCTGTTACCAACGAGTACAACCCGTTGGCAGTGGGTGATAGGGTCTCCTTTGTCATTACAGGAACCTCAGAGGGGCTCATCCTCGATAGGCTTGAGCGTACCAACTGCTTCCAGCGTTGGAACATCAAGGGAAACAGCAACCAGACCGTGGTAGCCAACATGGATATGATCGTCTGTGTCTGCAGTGCCGACTCCCCCCCATTCCGCCCCAGATTCATCGACCGTGTCATCGCCTGCAGCTTTGATGTCGAGGTGATGATCGTCATGAACAAGAGTGACATACTGCTTACCGAGGATGAGTTTGAGCGCTTTTCCCTCTACCACAAGCTGGGATATACCATCAGGGGGGTAAGTGCAATAACCGGAGACGGGCTGCCTGAATTTGTTGAGCTCCTGAAGGGGAAGACGGTTGCATTCATCGGCCAGAGCGGGGTAGGCAAGTCCACCCTGATAAACAGGATCCTTGATGTCGACCAGAGAATTGGGGATATTTCGGAAAAGTATAACCGTGGCAAGCATACCACCAACTACTCGCTGCTCATCAAGGGACCCGACTTTACCCTCGTCGATACCCCCGGCGTCAGGGAGATTTTTGTACCCCATGGGGATCCCCAGAGGATTGCAAACTCGTTCCCTGAATTTACAGAACCTTCCAAGATCTGCTCCTATGACCACTGCCTGCACAACGATGAACCCGATTGCGAGGTGAAACGGCTGGTTGAAGAGGGGAAGATTCACCATGACCGCTACGAAAGCTATCTGAGGATGCTCGCCTCCCTCGATGACAAGGCTCCCCAGTGGATGGGCAAGAGCGACCAGAGCCGCGAGCGATACAGAAATATGGACAAGCATGAACAAGAAGAGTATTGAGGACCTGGGGTTTCTCCAGGTACTGAAGAAGATACAGGACTGTGCCCTCAGCCAGGATGGAGTAGGGCATCTCGCCTCCCTCGGGTTTCTTGCTGAGCAGGAAGCCTTGCTAGACCGTCAGGCTAAGGTAGCAGCTTTTGTATCGCTGCTCGGGAGGTCCGACCTCCCTTCCCCCTCCCATTTTGCCGATATCGGGCAGGCGATGGCGACCTTGGAGAATCCCCTGCTCTCTCTTGATGGGCCGCTCTTGGTAGCCTTGGCCAGCTATATCCAAAGTGGCGAGATGTTCCTGCACTACTGCAACCAGGGGCAGGAAAGCCTGGAACCTATTCAGGGACTCCTGGGTTGTGAGATTGAGCCCAAGCTCCTCCACCTGGTCCAGAGCATCCATTCGATACTCGATGAAGGAGGGCAGGTCAAGGAGAGCCATCCTGCCATTCGTTCCTTGCGGAAGCAGGTTGAACAGGCCAAGGGTGAGCGCTCCCGCTTCACAAGCGACTTCATCCGGACAAATAGCGCCGTGGTGCAGAGCGACCAGGGCGCCTTCCGTGACGGCAGGCTGGTCATCCCTGTACGAAACGACCGTCGCACCGAGGTCCCGGGTTTCATCAGCAGCAGTTCCTCCTCTGGCAGTACCGTCTTCATGGAACCGTTCCGTCTGGTGGAGATGAACAATGCCGTGGTCATGGCTGAAAACCAGATCCTCATCGAGATAGCAAAACTGCTCTCCCTGCTCGATGGACAAGCCAGGGCTTGCAAGTGGGAATTGCAGACCTTGCGCCAGAAGGTAGGCCAGGCTGACGCCCTCTTTGCCTGTGCCAAGTATAGTTTCGACCACCACGCCATCAAGGTCGATATAGCCAGCGACACCTGTTCCCTCATCGAGGCACGCCACCCCCTATTGGGCAAGAAAGCGGTGCCCATCACCGTGATGCTCGATGAAAAGGTCCGTTCCGTGGTAATTTCCGGTCCCAATGCCGGAGGAAAGACGGTCACCATCAAGACCGTTGGGCTCATGACATTAATGAACCAGTTCTGCGGCTTCATCCCTGCAAAGGAGGGTAGTTCCCTACCTCTGTTTGACGAGGTATTCACCGACATCGGTGACGAGCAGAGCATTGAGGAGGAACTCTCCACCTTTAGCGGCCACATGAAGCAGGTCGGCTACATCCTACGCAACATGACAAGCCGTTCCCTGGTCATCATGGATGAGCTGGGTAGCGGCACCGACCCTGTTGAGGGGGCCGCCCTAGCCAGGGCCACCCTTGAATACTGCCTGAAAATGGCCAAGCTGACGTTGGTTACCAGCCATCATGGGGTACTGAAGCAGTTTGCCTATGCCAAGGAGAGTGTGATAAACGCATCGATGGAGTTCGATGAGGATACCCACCTACCCACCTTTCGGGTCATCAATGGCATTCCAGGCGACAGCCACGCCCTCGATACTGCCAAGGCGATGCACCTTCCCGTCGAGGTATTGGAGAAGGCCCAGCAATACCTGGGCAGTGAGGCTGTACAGATCGGGGAGATCATCAAGGGCCTTGAGAGAAGGAAACGGGAGGCAGATGCCCATGAGGAGAAGCTCCGCCAGCGCCACTACCATCTGCAGCAGCAGGTCAAGCAGGTCGAGCTGAAGGAGCTCAAGCTCAGGCAGGATGAACTCATCCTCAAGCAGGAGCAGTCGAGTGAGCTCTCCCGTTTCATGCGTGAAAAGCGTAGGGAACTGGAGCACCTGGTTGCTGAGCTTCGTAGTGGCGAGATCACCCGTGAGAAAACCCTCCAGGTCAAGGGATTTGTGAACTCCCTGCAGGAGAAGCAGGAACTTGTTGAAGCCCAGATCGAAAGTGAACTGCAGGTTCTGCCCCTCTCCCATGCTTCCTCGATTGAATTCCATCCCAACATGGATGTGCTCTGTACCAGTGCCAGACGGGAAGGGAGGATCATCCGCAAGGCTGCAAAAGGCAAGTGGGTGGTAGCGGTGGGGACTATGAAGTTTACCCTCCCTGAGAGTGAACTCTCCCTTCCGAACAAGACCGACAAAAAGGTCCAGGTACTCTACCAAAGCAGTTCTCCCCCTCCCAAGATGACCCTTGATGTACGGGGTCTGACCTTGGAGGAGGCCCTCTCTGCCTTGGATATCCAGATCGAGAGCGCCCTGGTCCACGGATTCACCACCTTTTCCATCATCCATGGCTATGGGGATGGCATCCTCAGCAGGGGGATAGGGGAGTACCTGAAAAACCATCAGCGGGTTACCGATTATCGGTTTGCCCTTCCCGAGGATGGAGGAATGGGCAAGACCTATGTGTTTTTCTAGCAGGCAGGGGCTTAGCCCTTGTCTTTTTTTGTCCTATCTGGTATTTACTAGATTAGTAATTTAGTAAATAGAGTATTTGTTGGAGCGAAAATGAAACTTGATCGCAAACACCTGAAAGAGCAGTACAGAGAAGCCAAGGCCCCTATGGGTTGTTTTTCCCTACAATGCACAGCTACCTCGGAAATGTTCATAGGATGTGCAAAAAACCTAGAGACTGCCAAAAACTCCCTCCTGTTCAGGCTCTCTGTTGGGGCTTTGCTCAATGAACCTGAACTTCAGAGGTTGTATGGACTCTATGGACCGGACCAGTTTACCTTCTCCGTCCTTGAAAGTCTGGCGTACGATGAGCACGATGAGTCCAAGGAGTATGGCAAGGATCTGGAGGCCCTCCTTAGCCTCTGCCTTGAGACATACCCTAAAGCAAAGGAGATACATATATGAACATCCCCACAACCCTCAAACACAAGCCGGTTATGGTAGTCGAGAACTACAGTGAAGTTGATGGACGCAATGCGAACAATGGCGATGCTCAAGGCCTTTCCATCGGTCTGGCACAATGGAATGAACGGGGTAGCGTGGAGGCTTCGGCCAAAGTGTGGCGCCATACCGGTGAGAAGTGGTCCCGCCAGAGCGAGGAGTTGCCATTGAACCGTGTCCTTGACCTTGCTATCCTGGTTTGCAGGACCAGCCTCTATTTCCAGGATGCCTATCGCTTTCCTTTGTACTATGACCCTAAGAACCCCAAGATCGACAGGATAGGGATGCAGGGAGAGGCCATGACCGTCGAGGTATGCACGGACAATCCCTTCATAGATACAGACATTCGCCTCCTGGCTGATGCCCTGGGGAAGGACGGGGAGTTGCTGGGTGAACGGTTCAGGGTCCTTTCGGCCCTGCTGAAGGATATGGGGTATTGAACTGGTCGGGGATTTGTTGCTAACTTGGCGTTGGCGTGGTACGATTTTTCCATAAGGAGCCTACTATGTCTGATTATATGAATGGAACTGGTGTCCAATACCATCTGCATATCAAAGAGAGTGATGTCGGCAGGTATGTCATTCTTCCCGGGGACCCCAAGCGCGTCCCTCTTATAGCCCAGTATCTTGATGATGCCCATCCCGTCGCTGACAACCGCGAATATGTGACCTATACCGGAACGCTCGAAGGGGAGAAGGTCTCCGTTACCTCTACAGGAATCGGTGGACCCTCAGCCTCCATAGCGATGGAGGAGCTGTACAAGTGTGGCAGCGATACCTTCATCCGAATGGGGACCTGCGGAGGCATTGCCCTGGAGGTCGTTGGAGGTGATGTGGTCATCGCCACCGGTGCTGTCCGTATGGAGGGTACAAGCCGAGAATATGCACCCATCGAGTTTCCCGCTGTCGCCCATTTCGATGTGGTTACCGCCCTTGTGCAGGCAGCAAGACAACTGGGAAACAGGAGCCACACAGGGGTAGTGCAGTGCAAGGACTCCTTCTACGGCCAGCACGACCCTTCTGTGATGCCTGTATCCTACGAGCTCATCAACAAGTGGGAGGCGTGGAAGCGTCTTGGTGTCCTTGCAAGTGAGATGGAGAGTGCTGCCCTGTTTGTGGTGGCCGCCCATCTGGGTGTCCGTTGCGGCAGTGCCTTCTTTGTGGTGGGTAACCAGGAGAGGGAACTGTTGGGTATGGACAATCCCAAGTTCCATGACACCGACTCTGCCATCAAGGTGGCAGTTCAGGGGGTACGTAACCTCATCCTAAGCGATAGGGCCTAATAGGTCCTCACTCTTTCTGGAGGCTCCCCGATGGGGAGCTTTTTGCTTGGAGGATGGTCCGCAGTGTAAGGGTAGTGGGTAGTGGTCCTTGTTTGCCCAGGGAGGAGAAGCAGCAGCTTTTGTGGTACGCTTCATAGTGTGCGCACAGAGGGTACTCTTTCCCATATTTTGGCAGATGGTGGCCTATGCTGCCAAACTGCTGCAAAAGCAGATCCTCAGTCGGGATGCTTTCGATCGAGCACTCTCTTGGGAAGAGGCCCTGCAGGGAGGCCCCCTTTGCAATGTATACCAGAAGGTCGAGTTGGTTTGGCAAGAGGGAGTAGTCTAGGATGGATCCCCCTTGCTGTTCCAGGGCGAGGTAGAGTTTCAGCAGGAGCTTGTTTGCCCTATTGCAGTCCGAATATAACGGGTTCTTGCTGTAGAGACGGATTCGGTAGAACATCTCTCTCCTCCTTGCATTAGGAGGGATGATGTATGCACAATCGCTTCAATCTGCGTAGAAGGATACACCCATGTCCAGCAATGCTTGTTTGCTGGAAGCAAGGAGTTTGTCAAGGTTCTCTCCTTGTTCAGCCAGGATGAGGGCCTCGATGGAAAAAATCTCTAGGCCCTGCTTCTCGTACTCGCTCTGTAGTGGCTGGTTGGGGAAATTCCCAAGGTCGAGGGAGAATCGAATAGCCTGGATATCCTGGGTCAGGTCCTCGCTTTTCACTACCAGCGATGTTTCAGTCTGGAGGTTCCAGATGCGGATGATTCCTCTCGTAGGTTGGGAGGAGAATAGGTGCGTGTTGTTCATGGTCTGCAAACTATAGGGAAAAAATGCGGTTCTGTACACCTCATTGCTGGTTGGCAGGGGTAATCATGGGACGAAAACCTATGATTGGCTTGCAATTTTTCTCGCATTGGCCAATACTTGCTATCGTTTGCCCCCTGGTGCAAGGGTTTTTCGTTTGTTGCATATTTAGAGAGAATCCTTTATCATAATTCAGATATTACAAGGTAGGAATTCAGATGGCTCAACAAATTCAGGATTTGGTCGCTTCCATCCGTAAGGATGGGATAGAAGCTGCCCAGAAAGAGGCGTCGCAACTTATTGCCGATGCTAAAGCCCAGGCTGACGAGATAGTCTCCTCGGGACGCAAACGTGCTTCCCAACTCATTGATGAAGCTCAGAAAGAGATTGATGTCCGTGACCAGAGTGCCCGCGCCAGTCTCCATCAGGCTAGCAGGGATGTCCAGCTCTCCCTGAAAAAGGCCATCCAGGCCCAGCTTGATCTTCTGCTTGTGGAAAAGATCGAAAAGGCTTTTGATTCTGATGCCGTGGTTGCCCTCATTGGAACCATTGTGGAAAGGCTCTCTGACGGTGCGGCGAAGGAAGTCCAGCTCAGCGAGAAGGATTTCAAAAAACTTGCTGCATCCTTGAAGAGTGCCCTCTCCGATAAGATCAAGGAAGGCCTTGAGATCAAGGCGGTCCCTACTGTGACTACCGGTTTCCGTATTGCAGAAAAAGACGGTTCTGGTTTCTATGACTTCAGTGCAGAGGAAACGGCAAGCCTTATGGCCCCATTCCTTTCGCCAGCAATTGCCGAAATCGTCTTCGCCCAAACGAAGTAAGGAGCAGAGATGGCTTCCTATTACTATCTTGTAGCGACACTTCCTATGCTGCGCTACGATGGTCAGCTCCCTTTCGATACACCCTCTTTTCTTGCTTTGTGCAAACAGCAGGTGAGCCCTTCTGACTATAGGCATCTCTCTGATGCTGTCCATGGAAGCTCCTCATCCCATCCTTTCTTGAAAAAATGGCAGAAGTTTTCTTCCATGGTAAAAAAAGAGCTGAACGACCAGCGAAGCAAGAAGCTTGGCCTACCAGGTGCAAAGTACCGCAATGATGGGGAAAAAGAGTACCGTATCAGTGAGGCTGTTCGCCAGGCACTGTCAAACGAGAATGCTTTGGAAGCAGAAATAACCCTCCTTGCACTCAAATGGAAATATCTTGATGAACTGGCAAGTTTGCACCTCTTCGATATTGAAGGGTTGCTCTCCTATGCCATCAAGCTGCAGCTGCTCGAGCGCAAGAGTCTCTTTACCAAGGAGGAGGGCAATGCTGAATTCAAGCGCCTCTTCTCCAATTTACAGTCAGAAATAGCTAATACGTAGTGGAGTTGGATATGGCAAATACAAGTGGACGTGTTATTGGCGTCAACGGCAATATGGTTTCAGTGGAATTTGATAGCGCCATCTCGAAGAACGAAGTAGGGTACATCTGCTTAGGTGACATCCGTCTCAAAGGCGAGGTCATCAAGATCAACAAGAATGTGGCATCGCTTCAGGTTTTTGAGATGACTGAAGGGATCAGTGTCGGGGACGCTGTTGAGTTCTCCCACGAGATGCTGAGCGTCGAGCTCGGGCCTGGGCTGCTGCAGCAGATCTATGACGGCTTGCAGAACCCTCTTCCCGAACTGGCCGCCCAGTGTGGCTTCTTCCTGCAAAGGGGGGTCTACCTCGACCCGATCCCCAACCAGGATTGGGAGTTTACCCCTACCGCCAAGGTTGGGGACATCCTCAGGCCTGCCGATACCTTTGGCACGGTTCCCGAGGGTCTGTTTACCCACCAGATCATGATCCCCTTCTCATTCGCACCAGTCGATTGGAAAGTGGTCTCCATCAACAAGAAGGGCACCTACAATGTCAGGTCCCATGTTGCGACCGTCGAGGACCCCAAGGGGAACAGGCGGGAACTCTCCATGGTATTCACCTGGCCGGTAAAACGTGCCATCAAGAATTATGAGGAGCGCCTCCGCCCCGATGAGACCCTGGTTACCAAGATCAGGATCATCGACACCTTCCTGCCTGTGGCAAAGGGTGGTACCTACTGTACCCCTGGACCCTTTGGCGCAGGAAAGACGGTATTGCAGCACATGACCAGCCGAAACGCTGATGTTGATATTGTCATCATCGCCGCTTGTGGCGAGCGTGCAGGTGAGGTCGTTGAGGTCCTCAAGGAGTTCCCAGAGCTCACCGACCCCAAGACCGGTCGTTCCCTCATGGAGCGTACCATCATCATCTGCAACACCTCTTCGATGCCAGTAGCAAGCCGTGAGGCATCTGTATACACAGCGGTGACAATGGCAGAGTACTATCGCCAGATGGGACTCAACGTCCTGTTGCTTGCTGACTCCACCTCCCGCTGGGCCCAGGCCATGCGTGAAATGAGTGGCCGTCTTGAGGAGATCCCTGGTGAAGAAGCCTTCCCTGCCTACCTGGAGAGCCGTATCGCAGAGTTCTACGAACGGGCTGGAAAGGTCAGGCTCAAGGATGGACGGATCGGGTCGGTAACCATCGGCGGAACAGTCAGCCCTGCCGGAGGAAACTTTGAGGAACCCGTTACCCAAGCTACGCTGAAGGTCGTCGGGGCTTTCCATGGCTTGAGCCGTGAACGCAGTGATGCCCGAAAGTATCCTGCCATCGACCCCCTTGGCTCCTGGTCAAAATACGGGGGAGTCATTGCCGTCAACAAGGTAGAGTATGCACGCTCGATTCTTTTCAGAGGAAGCGAGATCAACCAGATGATGAAGGTAGTCGGCGAGGAGGGAACCTCCATTGCTGACTATGTTGTCTACCAGAAGAGTGAGCTCATCGATTCCTGCTATCTGCAACAGAACTCCTTCGACCCAGTTGACTCCTCAGTATCGGTCGAAAGACAGAGGCATGTGTTTGCCCTGCTGTTCAGGGTCCTTGCATCCCGCTTTGAGCTGGAAAACAAGAAACAGGTACGCTCCTTCTTCAATACGGTAAGGCAGAAGTTCCTCGACTGGAACAATGAAGAGTTCAACAGTGAACGGTTCGCCCAGATAGAGGGGGAGATCATAACTCTCTATAAGGGCAAGTTTGTCCAGTACGATCCTGTTGCCGAGAAGTTGATGTAAGGGGTAGATGATGCAAAAAGTATATTCTAAAATTGAATCGATCGTAGGAAACGTCATAACTGTCCGCGCAACCGGCGTAAGCAACGGTGACTTGGCCATCGTGAACTCCTCACAGGGCGAAAGCTATGCAAACGTCATCAAGCTTGATCGGGACCTTGTTTCCCTACAGATATTTGCAGGAGCTCAGGGTGTCTCCACTGGAGACCAGATCCGCTTCCTGGGTGTCCCGATGCGGGTCTCCTACAGTGAGAACCTCCTTGGCCGCATCTTTGACGGTACTGGCAAACCCCGTGACAAGGGCCCTGCCCTGACCGAGAACATGATCGCCATCGGGGGTCCTGCAGTTAACCCTGCAAAGAGGATCATTCCCCGGAACATGATCAGGACCGGAATTCCGATGATCGATGTGTTCAACACCCTAGTAGAGAGCCAGAAGCTTCCGATCTTCTCGGTAAGTGGAGAGCCCTACAATCCCCTGTTGGCACGCATTGCCATGCAGGCTGAGGTTGACCTCATCATCCTCGGGGGCATGGGCCTGAAATATGACGACTACCTCTTTTTCAAGGATACCTTGGAAAGCAGTGGTGCCATGAGCCGTACCATCATGTTTGTCCACACTGCAAGTGACCCAACGGTCGAGTGCATGCTTGTCCCCGACTTGGCCCTTGCTGTTGCAGAACGGTTCGCCCTTGACGGGAAGAAGGTTCTGGTACTGCTGACCGACATGACCAACTTTGCTGACTCCATGAAAGAGATGGCCATTACCATGGACCAGGTCCCTTCCAACCGAGGCTATCCGGGAGATCTCTACTCCTCCCTTGCTTCCCGGTATGAGAAGGCTGTTGACTTTGAAGGTGCAGGCTCCCTTACCATCCTTGCTGTCACCACGATGCCAGGCGATGACGTGACTCACCCGGTTCCTGACAACACCGGCTACATCACCGAGGGACAGTACTACCTCAAGGGGGGAAGGATCGAGCCGTTTGGTTCACTTTCCCGCCTGAAGCAGCAGGTCAACAAGGATACCCGTGATGACCACCGTGCCCTGATGGACGGTATGATCAAGCTTTTTTCCTCCTACAAGGAGTCCGTGGAAAAGAAGTCCATGGGTTTCATGATGACCGAGTGGGATGAGAAGTTGCTCAAGTACGGGCACCTGTTCGAGAGCAAGCTGATGGACCTCTCTGTCAACATCCCCCTTGAGCAGGCTTTGGATTTGGGCTGGGAGATCCTGGCCGAGTGTTTTGAACCGAATGAGACAGGTTTGAAGAGCGATCTGATTCTCAACCGTTGGCCGAACAAATCGGTTGACTAAGGGGGAGCGATGGCCGTCAAACTGACGAAAAACGAGCAGAAGCTGCAAAAGGACCGCCTGAAGCAGTATCAGCGTTATCTGCCCACCCTGCTGCTGAAGAAACAACAGCTGCAGATGGTGATACGGCAGATAGAGGCTGAAGTAGCTCTTATGCGCCAAAAACAAAAGCAGCTTGTTGAGGCAATGCAGGTGTGGATTGCTGTCTTCAATGAGAATACTGCGTTTGCAGAGGCATTTGACCTTGAGAACTTGGTGAAGATTGATAGGATAGAGAAGGCTGTGGGCAATATTGCAGGGGTATCCATCCCTGTATTCAAGGCCCTTACATTCTTTCCCATAACCTATGATCTTGACGACTACCCCTTGTGGGTCGACCAGGCTCTGGAAAGCCTTAGGGATGTATCCCGCTTTGATGCCTTGATCTCCACCCTTGAACAACAGGTGAGCCTGCTGGGCAAGGAGTTGAGGACAACCAGCCAGAGGGTCAACCTGTTCGAGAAGGTGAAGATTCCTGAGGCCAAGGAGAATATCCGCAAGATTGGCATCTATTTGGGGGACCAGCAGACCGCTGCTGTCGTTCGCGGTAAGATTGCCAAGAAAAAATTGGTAAAGGAGGCCTGAGATGATCGTTCCCATGAAAAAAGTATCTGTCATTGTACAGGCCCACAACAAGCATTCGATGCTGAAGGCCCTCCGCAAGGAAGGGGTGATGCACATCTATACCGAACAAGTCCGCACGGAAAAGAGTGATGACCTGAAGAAACGGTATGACGAGCTTGTGCACATCAAGAATGCACTCTTTGACCTCTCTGGTGGCAAACCCTCGCAGGAGCAAAAAGCTGTTTCCGAAGAGGTCTTTGTAGAACTTCACGACAGGTACCACGAGCTATTTGCCAAGAAAGTAGAGCTTGAGGAAGAGATCGCCAAGGACAATGCAGCCATAGAGGAGCTGCGAGCCTGGGGAGATTTCAACCCCGAGGATATCGCCCAGCTACAGGGACAAGGGGTTTCCCTTGCCTTCTATACCATCTCCAAGAAGGACCTCAAGGCCCTGGAAGGGAAGGTCCAATATCTTGAACTTGCTCCGGTAGGACCCATGCAGGCGATAGCCGTAGTGAATTCTGAGTTGGATAGTAGTGTCGGGGCAACCAGGTTTATCCTTCCCGAGCTCGGGTTGGCTTCTTTACAGGAACGCAATGCCTTTGATAGGCAGTGCCTTGTCGAGATAGAGGCCGACCTCAAGGAGGGCATTGCCTATCTTGATGCCTATCAGCAACGGCTGAATCGGTCGGAGCAAGAGATGCGGTACGACCAGGTTGCAGCTGCCTCCGAAGGCGGGGATGACCTGTGCTGGATCACCGGTTTCCTACCGGCACCTGAAGAGAAGGCCTTTAGCAGCTTTGCATCCAACCAAGGGTGGGGCTATCTTATCGAGGATCCCAGTGACGAGGACAATCCTCCGACCCAGATCAAGTACAAGAAGGGGACCGGAATCATCAAGCCGGTGTTTGACATACTGGGAACCGTGCCGGGCTATCGTGAAAACGATATCAGCCTCTGGTTCCTGCTGTTCTTCACACTCTTCTTCTCCATGATCATCGGTGATGCTGGGTATGGCCTGATATTCCTGCTTGCGGCAGTCGGGCTGCACCTCAAGGCGAAGAAGGCCAATACGATGGTATTGCTTCTCTATGTGTTGAGTGTGGCCACCATGGTCTGGGGCTCCCTTACCGGTACCTGGTTTGGTTCTAAAACGATCCTGGAATCGGTTCCTTTCCTGCAGAAACTGGTGATCCCATCCATATCCAACTATCCTGAACTCTTTGGTCTGGATGCGGTAAGTGCACAGAATCAGGTGATGAGGTTCTGCTTCATCATCGGGACAGTACAGCTATCCCTCGCTTGTGTGCTGAACATCGTGCATAAGGTTCCGAACAAGAACTTGAGCCTGTTTGCTGATCTCGGCTGGATGATAGATGTACTTGCCCTCTATTTTGTTGTTCTGCAACTGGTAGTGGGCCAGCCACTGCAGGCTCCCATCATCGTAGGGGCTCTTGTTGTCGGCTTCTTGCTTGTGGTGGTGTTCGGCGCACAAGGTCCTGGAATTCCCTTTGGTAAGGGACTTGCTTCGGGTCTTGGAGGCTTCTTCACTACATTCCTCAATACCATCAGCTGCTTTTCGAACATCATGAGCTATATCAGGCTGTTTGCTGTAGGTATGGCCTCTGTCGCCATAGCCCAGAGCTTCAACAGCATGGCAAGTGGCATGATGAGCGGATTTGCCGTGGTTGCTGGGGTCCTTGTCCTGATAGTCGGCCACTCCCTCAACCTGGTGATGGGCCTGCTCTCTGTCGTAGTACATGGTGTACGATTGAACCTTTTGGAATTTTCCGGACAACTCGGTATGGAGTGGACTGGAATCTCATATGAACCGTTCTCACAGACGGTCAAAGAAAACTGAATCGTTGTTTGGATACAACTAAGGAGAAAAAAATGGCTAATTTGGAATTTATTGGAATGGCTTGTGCGCTATCCCTTTCAGCCCTGGGTTCTGGTCTAGGTGCAGGTGTTGCCGCTCAGGCAGCAGTTGGTGGATGGAAGAAGTGTTATGCGAACGGTAAGCCCGCTCCCTTTATCATGGTCGCGTTTGCTGGTGCTCCTCTTACTCAGACCATCTATGGCTTCCTGCTCATGAATTTCATTGCTGCAGCTATTGCTGCCGGTGCTTCTTCGATGCTTGCCCTGGGTGTCGGTGTCTTCGGTGGCCTGGCCATCGGTCTCTCCGCCTGGATGCAGGGAAAGACCTCTGCCTGTGCTTGTGATGCCCTTGCAGAGACCGGAAAGGGTACAGCAAACTACTTTATCGTCATTGGTATTGTTGAGACTGTAGCACTCTTTACCTTGGTCTTCAGCTTGCTTGCCCTGCAATAAGCAGCTACCGAACAACGGTTCTCATACACCAGAGAGCACTCCCGTCAGGGGGTGCTCTCTGGTGTGTAGAAAGGAAATGTACCCTTCAGAGCTGAAGGGGCTTGCTTTTCGAACAAGAACCTGGTTTGCCCATTCAGATGGGGAGTGCTTGCACACCGTACCTTCCTGCATTTGTCTTGAGGTATCTATATGTACCTAGGGTAACTACGCACCAAAGTTCCTGAAGAGAATGGTTAATTCACACTAAAATAGTGGGTTATGCAATTGACTATTTGCCTGTAGGGGCTTACATTGAGAGTATACCCCCAAGGGGTATAAGGAGCGGCGTATGATGTTTGTACCCTTATTGCTTGTGATCCTGCTTGGGTACCTGGTACTCCACGGAGGCGAAGGCACAAGAGGACATGTTTCCAAAACACATGAACGTTCTGCCTTGGATATTCTCAAAAAGAGGTATGCAGAGGGGACTCTCTCACAAGAGGAGTTTCTTCGCATGAAAGAAGAGCTCAGCAAAGAAGAGTAGGAGGCTAGCATATGCATGGGTATTACATGGGTTTCCGTGGGTCCCCACGGTTTGGTGGCTTTGGCTGTCTGAACTATGTGGGTTCCCCTGTAGGTTTTTGGCTTATGGCTGCCATGATGGTCCTTGTGGCGTTGGCAGTCGTCTTGATTTTGGTGGCTTTGCTTAAACGACACAAACATGGTCTGCTGGAATCTGAGGCTTTGGCGATCATCAAGCGCCGCTATGCCAATGGCGAGATCACCTCTGAAGAGTTTCAAAGGATGAAGAAAGAGCTGAGGTAGGAGCTGGCTTTGGTCTGTGTTGGTCTTTGGGCTCAAGAGTTGGTACAGTCAGGAGAGAGGTTCTTATCGGTACCGCTTCTCCAGATCCAACAGGGCAAGCTTGAATTCAAGGCCTCCTGCATACCCAACCAGTGTCCCATCCTTTCCAATTACCCGGTGGCAGGGGATGATGATGCCGATCTTGTTTCTGTTGTTTGCCATTCCCACAGCCCTGAAGGCCTTGGGATTTTCAATCTCGAGGGCGATGTCTGCATAGGAGCAGGTTTCTCCGTATGGAATACGCAAGAGGGCATTCCATACCTTTTGTTGGAAAGGGGAGCCTTTGGTACTCAGGGGGACGGTGAAGACCTTCCTTTTGCCAGCAAAGTATTCATCAAGCTCAAGTTTTGTTTTGTCAAAGAGCTGAAGTGTCTGGCCCCGTGTCGTGAGCTTGTCCCCAAAGTCCAGACCTGTGAGGGCTTGTCCATCACTTTGCAAGGTAATGGGCCCAAAGGGTGAATCGTATCTTGTAACGTAGCTGTCCATGGTCATACGGTACCTCCCCTCCATCATACGGTGCAGGCCAAAGAAATGAAAGGCCAAAACGAGCCCAATCCGAGTATCGGAAAGGGCTCTTTCTCAACCTTAGGCAAACACCTTGACCCGGTCCTCAATATCCTGATATTGCTTTTCCCCAGCGGGGTTTTCGATCGAACCGAAGGGCATCTGGGCGATGAGCGACCAGGAGAGGGGGATGTTCCATGTTTTCCTGACTTCATCCTCCACCAGGTTTCCATAATGTTGCAGGCTGGCTCCAACCTTGATGTTGGCAAGTGCACTCCAGATCGAGAACTGGGTTATGCCGGTTGCATGGGCACTCCAGAGAGGGAAATTGTCTGCATAGAGAGGAAAGCCCTTTTGCAAAGATGCAATGACCGATGTCTCCTCAAAGACCATGGCAGTTCCGGCTCCTCTTGCAAAACCCTCTATTCTGGCTTTGGTATCGGCCACCTGTTCGCTAGGGATAATCTTCACCAGTGCAGCAAAAATCATATCCCACAGTTTCTTGCTCTCGTTTCCATAGAGAACCACAACCCGGGCACTCTGTGAATTGAAGGCAGAAGGGGCCAGCCTTACCGCTTCCTTGATGGTTTTTGTCACTACTGATTTGTCAACCGGAAGAGTGGCTCCCAGTCCATATGTTGAACGCCTAAGCGAAATGCTATCGAGAAATGAATTGTTCATATGAATAATCTCCTTGCGAACAATATAATTGAAAACAATATAAATGTACAGGCGGAACCCTTGATTCATCAAAATTGTTTTGGATTGGTCAAATGAAACTCCTTTTGGCAGGAATTCCAGGATATACCCTGAAAACTACCCCAAGTGGTTCTAGGAAAACTCCGCTATTTCTGGTTGTGTATCTCACTCTGTTCCCATCCTGGCCAATCTTGTCCTTTCTGCATAAACCTGTATACTGAGTAAACCAAAAATGAGGAGCTGCTATGTTGTATGATGAACTCTCTTCCCTTGGAACCTATGGATCGCTTGTCCATGACCTCCCCTTGGTGGTTGCAATCCTCAAGGAAAAGCCGTGGGAGGGTTTTGGTACCTACAAGACAGAGAACCCGAAAGTTACCTATACCGTCCTCTCCTATGAGAGTTCCTCTGTGCCCACCCCCTATGAGGTCTACAAGGAGAAGACACAGCTCCATGTCATTCTTGCAGGGGAGGAGCTGATGGCCCTGTCATGGAGGGAACACGCACGATCAGCCGTATGGGATGGCGAAGGCAAAGCAACCCTTTCTGGGGACCCTATAGGGGTAATACACGCCAAAAGCGGACATTTTGCCCTGTTTATGCCCGGAGAACCCCATACCGTTGGCATGGAATCATCAAAAGAACACAACAAGGTTACAAAGGTCCTCTTCTCCATTGCAGATTAAAAATGGTATACAAGTGTTTACCAGCCTCTTAACAAAGAGTTGCAAAAGCAGTAGAGTGGGTTTCGTGTAAGAGAGGACAGATCATGAGTGAAACCCACAATGCCATCATTGGCAACAAGATCATAGGAAAAGGGTTGCCCGTACTGGTGCAGACCATGTATGACAGTGCAATTCCCAAAGATATGGTTGAGCTGGACATCCTGCTCAGACGCATTGGTGAACTCAATGCGATGGGATGTGATATCCTGCGATTCTCCTATCCAAGCTTGGATGACCATGAGGGTTTTTCCTGGCTCTGCAGAAATTCACCCATTCCCCTGGTTGCTGACATCCACTTCGACTACAAGCTCGCCTTGGATGCTATTGCCTGTGGAGCACATAAGATTCGCATAAATCCCGGCAACATAGGCGCCCGTTGGAAGGTCGATGAGGTGGTCAGGAGTGCCTTGGACCACAATGTCGCCATCCGGATCGGCCTGAACAGCGGGTCCCTTCCCAAGGGAGACGACCCCATGCCAGTCTTGATGAGCAACACGGCCCTTGACTACCTGTCCTGGTTTGAATCCTTGAACTTCTATAACTCGGTGGTATCGCTGAAAGCCAGTGATGTCGAGACTACCTATGAGGCAAACAGGCTGTTTGCGGCAAAGAGCGGCTATCCCCTCCATCTGGGAGTGACGGAAGCCGGTTCGGTTGTCTCTTCAGTGACCCGCTCTACCTGGGCCTTGGGCAGGCTGCTCGACCAGGGCATTGGAAACACCCTGCGCATCAGCATTACCGGGGAGATCGAGACCGAGGTGCAGGCGGGTGTCGAGTTGCTTCGGACCCTTGGCCTCAGGAAGGGAGGCATACGGATCGTCAGCTGTCCACGGTGTGGGCGCCACAGTTTTGATTCGCAGGCCTTTTTGCAATCGATCGAAAAGGAACTGATGATGGTCCAGAAGGACCTGACACTGGCGATCATGGGCTGCCAGGTTAACGGGCCCGGTGAAGCACGTCATGCCGACATTGCAATAACGGGTATCGGCAAAGAGATATTTTTGTATGAACATGGCAAGCTTGTGCGTAAGGTGCGGCTTGAAGAAGCTAGGGAAGCAGTATTGGAAGCGGTAAGGAATGCAGAATAAGTTAATCATCAAGGGTGCGCGCGAGCACAACCTGAAAAACATAGATATTGAACTGGAAAAGAACAAGCTTATCGTGATAAGCGGGCTATCAGGCAGTGGGAAAAGCTCCCTTGCCTTTGATACGATCTTTGCTGAGGGCCAGAGGCGGTATGTGGAGAGCCTCAGCTCCTATGCCCGTATGTTCCTCGACCGTATGGATAAGCCCGATGTGGACTACATGGAGGGCTTGAGCCCTGCCATCGCCATTGAGCAGAAATCGACGCAGAAGAACCCCAGGTCCACCGTCGGTACCATAACGGAGATCTACGACTACTACCGCCTGTTCTGGGCCAGGGTCGGAACCCCCCACTGCCATAAGTGTGGCCGTGAGATCACCGAGATGAGTATCGACCAGATCATTGACGCCATCTACCATGCCCAGGATGAAAGCAAGATCATCGTCAGCGCCCCTGTTGCGATCGGCCGTAAGGGCGAGTACAAGAAGGTGTTCGAGGATGCAAAGAACGGGGGATTCCAGCGTGTCAAGGTTGACGGTGCCATGCTATCCCTTGATGAACCCATCAATCTGGACAAGCAGCAGAAACACTCCATCGATGTGGTGGTCGACCGGCTCATCCTCCGCCCGGATGCCCGGCAAAGGCTTGCTTCCAGCATCGAGACCTGCAACGAAATGACCAATGGCCTGGTAAAGATAACCTTCATAGGCTCCGACGAGAGTGAACATGAGGAGATCTACAGCGAACGGAACAGCTGCTCGCACTGCGGACTCACCTTTCCCGACCTGGAGCCCCGCCTGTTCAGCTTCAACAACCCCTTCGGTGCATGTCCCGATTGCAATGGCTTGGGGGTCAAGACAGAGTTCGACCCTGAGCTCATCATTCCCGACTACTCCAAAAGCTTTAACCAGGGTGCCATTGCCACCCAGAATCCTGAAGCCGAGTGGTCCCGTGTACCTTTTGAAGCCTTGGCCAAGCAGTATGGGTTTACCCTGGACACCCCGTTCAGCAAGCTCAAGGCGGAGGTCATCGAGGCTATCCTCTATGGGTCAAAGGAGAACCTTACCATGGAGTATACCCGTGAGAAGCGTAAGGAGCTCTACCGGGTGGAGAAGCCTTTCCCAGGTGTCATCCCCGACCTGCAGAGACGGTACTACGAGACGGCCAGCATGCAGATCCGCATGTGGATGAACTCCTTCCAGAACTCTCATGTCTGTGACAGTTGCCATGGGGACCGCCTAAGGCCGGAAGCACTCTCGGTAACCATCAAAGGGCTGAACATCATGGAGGCGACCCGACTTTCGGTCAAAAGCTCCCTCGAACTGTTTAGGGAGTTTTCCCTGACCGAAAATCAGATGATCATCTCTACCCAGGTCCTGAAGGAGATCCGTGCAAGGTTGCGCTTCCTCAGCGATGTGGGTCTGACCTATCTGACCATCGACCGTTCAAGTGCCACCCTCAGCGGAGGGGAGGCACAGCGGATACGGCTCGCTACGCAGATCGGCTCCGCCCTCAGCGGAGTGCTCTATGTATTGGATGAGCCTTCCATCGGTTTGCATCAGCGTGACAACCAGAAGCTTATCGATACCCTGAAAAACCTGAGGGACCTTGGCAATACCGTCCTGGTGGTCGAACATGATGAGGCCACCATCCGTGAAGCCGATTATGTGGTGGACCTTGGCCCGGGTGCCGGCGTCCATGGTGGATACATCACCGCCCAGGGAACTCCCAGCGAGATCGAAGCAAACCCTGCAAGCATAACCGGCCAGTTTTTGAGCAGGAAGCTTACCATTCCCATCCCTGAAAAAAGAAGGAAGGGCAATGGCAAGCAGATTTCCATCAAAGGGGCGTGCAAGAACAATCTCAAGCATGTCGATGTCGATATCCCCCTGGGAAAGTTGGTGGTACTTACCGGGGTCTCCGGTAGTGGGAAAAGCTCCTTGCTCAACGAGGTGCTCCTTCCTGCCGTCAAGAGGCAGCTTGCCCAGAAGAACCCCAACTTTGATGGATACTCCTCCTTGACCGGGGTAGAGCTCTTGGACAAGGTCATCAACATAGACCAAAGCCCTATCGGCAGGACACCCAGAAGCAACCCTGCTACCTATGTTGGGGTGTTTACCCCCATCAGGGAGCTCTATGCATCCCTGCCTGAGAGCAAGGCCCGCGGTTACAAGAGTGGTCGTTTTTCCTTCAACGTCCCCGGTGGGCGGTGTGAAAACTGCAAAGGGGACGGGACACTCAAGATTGAGATGAACTTCTTGCCGGACGTCTATGTAACGTGTGATGTCTGCCATGGGAAAAGGTTCAACAAGGAGACACTCTCGGTACGGTATAAGGGAAAGAACATCGATGAAGTGCTCTCCATGACGATGGATGAGGCTGCAGAGTTCTTCAGCGCCATCCCCCGTATCAAGAGAAAGGTCGACACGGTCATCTCTGTGGGCTTGGGGTATATCAAGCTCGGCCAGAGCGCCCTGACCCTCAGTGGTGGTGAAGCCCAACGGGTCAAACTCAGCCTGGAGCTCTCCAAATATGGGACAGGGAAAACCCTGTATGTCCTTGATGAACCTACTACAGGCCTCCATTTTGCTGATGTGAAAAAGCTGATGGAAGTCATCAACCGCCTGGTTGATGGGGGAAATACCGTAGTGCTCATCGAGCACAACCTCGATGTCATCAAGCAGGCAGACCATGTCATCGACCTTGGCCCCGAAGGTGGGGATGGGGGAGGGATGGTAGTAGCCAGTGGAACTCCTGAACAAGTTGCCCTATGCAAAGACTCATTCACAGGGTATTATCTTGCTCAGACGCTCCATGAAACAGATTGATGGGATACTATTCAGAAAACTGACTGTTTTGGCACTCTTGTTGCTGGGGTGTTGTTTTTTCATACTTGCTTCCCCGGTTGAGGATTCCCTGATCCTCTCGCTCTCCATCGCCCAGGCGACCGACAAGGAGCTGAGGAACATGGCCCTTGCAAGGGGGCTTGCTTTTGAGAGTGCCGATTCCATGCGGGAGATGCTCTACTCGCTCTACCATATCGAACCGCTTGCCATCCAGGAGACCCCTTCGGCCAAGAAGACCTATACCCTTACCATTCTCCATGCTGACCTGGTAACCTCAGCTGGTGCCAATTCCTCCCTGGTGGAACTGAACGGCAATGCCTTGGTACAGTTTTCCCTGCAGGACGATGAGAGGGTGCGCAAGCTTTCTGCAGACAGGATGATCATCGACCTTGACAACACCTTGCTCAGTGCCTTTGGCTCGGTCATCTTCGATGACTCTGAGGACAAGGGTTCCGTACAAACCATAACCGGTTCCATCGTAACCCTGAACTGGACCGACCAGTCGTTGTTGGTACGTGGAGGGTCCACCACCACGGAACGGAAGAACAGTGAGGATGAGGATGTCCGGTTTTTTACCTCAGGAGAGCTCATTACCTACAATGGTTCTGGTGACGGCATTTTTTTCGACAAGGGGTTCATCACCACCAATGAAAAGCACGCCTACTCATCGATAACCGCAGATAGATTGGCCTTCCTCAGCGGAGGGGACCTGCTGGTAACCAACGCCTACCTCTCCATCGGGAGGGTCCCTGTATTCTGGGTCCCTGCCTTTTTTTTCCCCGGGGTCAGGATGGTCGGAAACCCTGCGATAGGATTTACCAGCGACAGGGGGATGTTTCTCAACACAACGTTTGAAATCTATGGAAGGTATCCAAAATTCAAGAAAGGGGAGACCAGCAGTTTCTCCAGTCTGCTTTCCGGCGAGAGTGATGCTTCATTCGTCCCTGACGGTCCGGTATATGGCGAACAAAGAGGCGAGCCTACACCCTTTGTAAGATGGACGGAAAGTAGTGGCTCCTATCTTGTCTTGTTGGCAGACTCCTATGAATCGAGTGGGATCAGCATTGGGTTGGAAGCACACCATGCCTTTTTTGCAAAAAAGGTTCTCCTTGATACAGAGATGCACCTAGCTGTCCATCCCCAGGGGAAGGAGATACTCTCCAGCTATGCGAGTTTCCCTAAGGTAAGGTATTACGGAACCAATGCATTGACTGTAGATACCTCATGGGCAGATCTGCAGGTCTCTCTGCCCTTCTATTCAGACCCAACTGTCAAACGCCTCTATGCCAACAGGCTCAGCACTTTTGCGATAGACTCCCTCTTTGGCAAGAAGCAGGAGTTCCCTTCAGACTATCTCAGCGACATTGGCTCCTTTACCTGGAAAGCCAACGGGAGTTTTGATTTTCCCACCAAGGTGTTCGGAGAGCTGGTGCAGAGTGCAAAGATAACGACCTTGAATGCCCTTATCGACTGGAGGTGGGAGCAACAGGATTCCCTCTACTCCTATGTGGTGCAGAAAGTCACGCTGCCAGAACTCCAGGGCCTCATCAGCGGCCAAATCTTCTCCTGGACGCAACCTATTGCGTCCAAGGCCACATCTGGTGAAACCAAGGCAATCCCAACGGGAACCTTTGCCCTCGACGATACGCTGGCAAAGGCAATGGTCCCCACCCCGACAACAAAGACAAAGACCCAGGCCTCTGCCATGAACCGCTCCATATCCCTAGGCTATTCGGTTGAGGAGAAGCTGCTCTACTCGGCCAACAATCTGGATGAGGATAGCAACTGGGATAATTCCAGGTATTTCTATACCTACACCAAGCCATCGTTGACCCTGTATGTTGTTGCCCATCCATCCTATTTTACCCTGAAGCAAACCTTCACCTCCCCGTTCATCAGCAGCGAAGACCAGACCAAGGATATCTACCTCACCAGGCAGGTACAACTCACCTCATCCACCATAGCAACTGTCCCTGCACTGGGGCTGACCTATACCCTGGACGAGAAGCTCTACTCCTGGAGGGACTCCTTTTCACGGATTGGGGGTCGTACATGGGAAGAGAAATCGTTTGCATTTACCAAGGAGTTTGTCACAAGGCATGAGGTGAAGGTAGCAAAAAGCTTTATGGTGGGGGAGGGGACCCTTTCCCCTTCCGTTACCGCAACCCTATACCCCTTGGTCCAGTCATTGCTTCCCTCCCTTGGCTATGGAATCGGGCCCTGGGCCTTCTCTTCCTCGCTCAAGATCCTTCAGCAGGATGAGGGTCTGCAGCCAGAACTGCTCTCCTCCTCTGCAAGTTTCACCCTCCCAACCGTAGCCTTCTCCCTGTTGGGCACCTACGATCTCTCCCTTGAGGAGGCTGACAGCTGGAAGCCCTTTGCCCTGTCGGGCAGTGGCAAGCTTTCGTTGTTTGCCAACCAGGTCTCCCTTAGGGAGAGCTTTTCCTTCATGGCTTACTCAACCCTCTATGGCGAGAACTATTTCAAGGATGTGACAACGACCCTCTCCTTGCCCTACCTGAGCTCGACGCTGGTCCATGCAGGCAGTATAGGCTCCTTGGAGGCCCAGAGCCTTACTACCCAGGTTGCCATACAGGACCTCTCCTATTCCTGGTGGAAAAGACGCATCCAGCTGAAACTCGGCTTGGACGCAAGGCTTGCCATCAATTTCATCGATCCCTATGCAACGGCCCTCAACCTTACGGCAAAGGTTGGCTTCTCCATAGCCGAGTTCCTTGACCTTTCCTTCTCCCTTACCAGTTCAAACCGTGGTTTCCATCGCTACTATTCGGCAGGGGCCTTTTCGTTCCCCCTCATGTGGGAAGACCTGCTCAGGTCCTTCGACCTGGTTGGTGATGGCCGATCTTCCACCCAGTTCAACATGAACTCGATCTCCCTGGAATTGGTCCATTATATGGAGGATTGGTCCTTGAATTGTAAATATACAGGAAGTGTTGTACTATCAAACAACCAGTATACATGGGTCCCTGTTGTTTCTGTCTTTCTCCAATGGAAAACAATACCTGAGCTTAAGGTAGAGGAAAATTGGACTGAATCGGATGGAATTTGGTATAGCAGGCCCTCTTCATAAGGTAGGAAATGGAAAGTAGCATCGATTTTGATGATGAAGAACAGATGGAACGTGTCTGTGGGATCAATGACCGCAACATACCCTATCTGGAAACCCTGACTGGTTGTGAACTCTTTGCCAAAGGTATCAGGCTCACCTATTCCTGTCCTGATGAACTATCGGAGAACAGGGTTAGGCTTCTGATTCCGCGCTTGAAGGGCTTGGCCAACATGCAGGAGTACATCAGTGAAGCTGAGATATTCATGGAATTCCAGAGCCTGAGGCATATTCGGCCCGTGATGGACCTTGCCCAGCATGGGGAACCTGAACAGAAACCCTCCATTACCGTCCAAAACCGAATAGCCTACCCCAAGGGGCTGCGACAGGAAGCCTATTTGCGTTCCATGCAGAAGAGCCAGATTGTGTTCGGCATTGGCCCCGCTGGGACAGGGAAGACCTTTCTGGCTGTATCCTATGCCCTTAGCCTGCTTTTGTCGGGTAAGAAGCAGAAGCTGATATTGACCCGTCCCATCGTGGAGGCTGGTGAGAATCTGGGTTTCCTTCCAGGAGACCTGGCACAGAAGATCAATCCCTACCTACGCCCCCTCTACGATGCGATGGAGGCCATGGCAAGCCTCTCGACCATCCACCGCCTGGAGGAGAACGGGAGCATCGAGATAGCCCCGTTGGCCTATATGCGGGGTCGTTCGTTGCAGAATGCTGTGGTAATCCTTGATGAGGCGCAGAACACCTCGGTTGAGCAGATGCAGATGTTCCTGACCCGCCTTGGGGAACAATCCATGGCAATTGTAACCGGTGACATTTCCCAAGTCGATCTTCCCAGGCACAAACAAAGCGGGCTTGTGCATGCTTTGCAAATCCTGCAGAATATTGAAGGTATAGAGTTTGTCCTGTTTGATTCCAAGGATGTTGTCCGCAGCAGGATCGTGCAAAAGATCATTGATGCCTACGCCTTGGATGGTGATGGCGGCAAAAAAGGTATGCATTCATGAACAAGAAAACGTACAGGAGAGAGGCAAGCCCACAGAATCCCACACGCCAGAAAAGTCTGGCGATTGGCCTGATTGCCTTGTTGTTGGTTTCGGCGATGGTGGTTCCTCTGGTGGTGACCCGTAATCCCGGTACCGCCCTACGTACCTTTGAATCCCGCTATGAGGTTGGTTCCCTTGCAAATGAGGATGTCTTTGCCTTCTCCTCCTTCGAATACGTGGATGGGGAGAAGACAGAGAGGCTTGTTGCTGAGGCAGTGGCCAAGGTGATACCCTATTTTTCCTACTCACTGCATGCCACCTCGGCTTCTGTATTGAGGGTCCAGAAATTCATAGAGTATTGGAAGAACGAGAACAATGGCTTACAGACCCTGGACCTTGCATTGCCGGCAGATTCAGCGAATGTCTTGGCGCGGTTTCGGGAATTGGACAGCGATGAACGTTCCTTCATGCTCGCAGCCCTTGAGGAGACCAGCGAACTGGTTTTGCAGAAGGGGTTGTTCTCCTCGGATGACATCCAGAAGAACCTGCAGTCTGGGTATGAGAATTTCTATCTGGAGAACAGTATTTCGATGGACAAGGTCACTTCCTTGGTTGCACAGAGCCTCGATTCGGCCATGACATTCCAAACCATGCAGGAAAACCTTGCTTTTTGGCTTGCTGCCTACACAAATGCCCATTCCAGCTTCCAGCCCCTCTTGTTGCTGGACACCCTCTCCTTGCTGGTCGAAAGCAATGTGCAATACAATGAGGCAAAGACCTTGCACCTGCGGGAACTTGCAAAGGCCGAGGTCAAACCCCAGATTGTAACCATACAGCGTGGGCAGAAGATCATTGCCAAGGATTCTGTCATAACAAGCGAACAGATGGCTTTGATCACAAGGATGAGCGACTCAGCCTTTGACTACACGGTCCTTGAGCTGATAGGACGGTTCGTCTTTGTCGTGTTGGCAACCGGTGCAGGGCTGTTGGTCTTCCACCAGTTTCTCAAGCATGAGAAACGGTACTACCTCTACCTGAACCTGCTGCTTGCATCCCTGGTGGTGACCTTGGGCCTGCTCTACCTTGTGGCCCATTGGACAACGCAAAATTCGGTACAGTTCATCGACTCGTTTCTCCCTGTCCTTTTTGCCCCGATCTTCCTGTCCCAGATAACCACCAAGAAACGGGTGGGCCTGGTCAGTGGTTTCATCCTTTCCTGCTATGCGATGATTTTGCCCTATAGCAACTCCATGACATTCTTCTTTACCATGACCACGGTGGGTACCTGCCTCTACTTTTTCCAGTTTACCATCAAGAGGCTTGATGAAATCTTCAACTGGTTCTATGCCTGTCTGGTAAGCTGTTTCATGGCGATAGCGTTGAACCTGCTCAATGGGTTCTCCTTCAATGGGGTGGGCGCCTTGCTCGGTGGCCTAGTGATAAACATCTCCTTGTCCGTGGTCTTTGTGGCTGCCTTGGTCCCGTTGTGTGAACAGCTGTTCAACATCCCCACCATCTATCGCCTGAGTGAACTTGCACTTGCTGAGAGCCCTGCCCTTGAGCGGCTTGCAGTCGTTGCACAGGGAACCTATACCCATAGCAGGTATGTAGCGGATATTGCCTACACTGCGGCTAAGGCGATAGGGGCAAATGCCATGTTGGCCCGGGTCGGGGGTATGTACCATGATATCGGCAAGTCCGACCACCCTGAGTATTTTATCGAAAACCAAGGCGTTGAGAACAAGCATGACGAGATCAAGCCGAGCCTCTCTGTTGCCATCATCAAGAGTCATGTGAAGCTCGGGGTTGAAAAGGGTAGGGAGGCTGGCCTCCCCCAGGAGGTCCTGGACATCATAGCCCAGCACCATGGCAATGACGTGATCCAATTCTTCTTCCATGAGGCCAAGGAACAGGCCCAGGCCCTGGGCCTGGATGTGAATGAGGATGACTACTCCTATGCCGGAATTAGGCCATCCACCCCCGAGGCGGCGATCGTCATGCTCGCCGATTGCGTGGAAGCTGCTAGCAGGACCTTGAAGAAGGCAACGCCTTCCAAGTATGAAAAACTTATCCATACGGTAATCATGGGCAAGATTGCAAGGGACCAGCTGAAGGACTCCCTGCTCTCCTTGACAGATCTTGACCTCATAAGCGCCTCTTTCCTGCAATCTCTCGTAGGAAGGGACCATCACCGTATTGAGTATCCAGATGATGCAACGGATACTATTAGTAAAGCCCCTGTAAAGGGATAGGTAGGAAACTGATGAAAAATAGTTGGATAATTGATATATCCTATGGACATGAGTCGTTTAGGGAAGAGGCCCCCGAAGAGTTGGTGCAACAGCGGGTCAGTTCCATTTTGGAAACTCTTGGTGTCGAGCCTTGCGAACTGTCTGTCAGCTTTGTGAGCGACGATGAGATACAGGAGCTGAACAAGACCTATCGGGATAGGGACGAGACTACGGACATCCTCTCCTTTGTGCAGGATGATGAGGTCGAGGATTTTTCCTGGCCAGAACTGGTCTATGAGGATGATGCTCAACCTGCAGAAATCAGGGTGCTGGGGGACATGGTACTTTCTCTGGATACCTTGAAAAGAAATGCACAATCATTTAGTGTTGAGACGGACGAGGAGCTGTTTCGGCTCTTGATTCATGGGGTGTTGCATCTTCTGGGCTTTGATCATGCAACCAATGATGAGAGTGAACCGATGCTTGTGCAACAAGAACAACTTCTCGTAAAACTTGGGGGTAGTAAGCGTTGAATTGGCGATTGAAGGATCTGTTCAAGAAAAAGCATCAGAACCTGGATCAGGAACTGAAGGAACAGGTCGAAATTGAAGAACGACAGACAATGATTGAAGGGATTGGGGAATTGAATGACAAGACTGTCAAGGAGATCATGGTTCCCCGGGTAGACGTTCAATTCATTAGCTGTGACATTACCCTGGATGACCTCTATGGCATCATTCAAGAACAGGGCTATTCCCGCTACCCTGTCTATGAGGAGACCATAGACAACATTGTAGGCATACTCTATGCCAAGGACATTTTGCGCCATGGCGTCGAAAATGGCTTCGATGTCCATAAGCTCATGAGGAAACCCTATTTCATTCCCGAAAGCAAGCATCTTGATGACCTGTTGAGGGAGTTCAAGATCCGTAAGGTGCACATCGCCATAGCTATCGATGAATATGGCGGGGTAAGTGGAATTGTCTGTATGGAGGACATCCTGGAGGTCATCGTCGGGGATATCCAGGATGAGTTCGATGAGGATGAGTCCGATGGAATTCTCAAGGTTGAGGATAAGACCTATATGGTCGAGGCGAGGACATCAATTGATGATGTCAACGATGCCACCGGCCTGAAGATCGATGAGGATGATTTTGAGACAATCGGCGGCTACGTATTTGAACTCTTTGGCAGGATCCCTGCAAAGAATGAATCTGTCGAGGATCTGCAGGCAATCTTTACCGTAGAGGACATCGAAGGACACAAGATCAACCAGCTAAAATTGGTTGTAAAATCGTAAGATAGATACGTTGACCCTTGCTAAGGGAAAACAGTATATTAATATCGATACAGAACTTAATTTCCCGGAGGAAAACATGAAAATTGCAATTAATGGTTTCGGAAGAATCGGACGCAACGTATTCAAGGTTGCTTTTGAAGACAAGAGCATCGAGATCGTCGGTATCAATGATTTGACCAGCCCAAAGACCCTGGCTCATCTTTTGAAATATGACTCAACCTACGGAGTGTACGCCAAGAGCGTTGTAGCAACTGATAATGCAATTGTCGTTGACGGCAAGACCATTCCAGTATTTGCCCTTCGCAATCCTGCAGAACTCCCATGGAAAGCCCTCAAGGTCGATGTAGCAATTGAATCAACCGGTGTGT
The DNA here is from genome assembly GCF_032144095.1 of Sphaerochaeta sp. PS. NCBI lineage: Bacteria > Pseudomonadati > Spirochaetota > Spirochaetia > Spirochaetales > Sphaerochaetaceae > Sphaerochaeta > Sphaerochaeta sp. PS. The sequence continues at coordinate 160,710 of NZ_JAVSNJ010000002.1, read as the reverse complement.
TCACCATGGCTGAGAGCCCCAAGGGTGGGTACAAGGATCACATCAAGGCTGGTGCCAAGAAGGTTATCCTGACAGTTCCTGCCAAGGACAAGATTGACCAGACCATCGTCTGTGGCGTCAACGACGACAAGCTTGACCTGAGCCTGGAAGCCTATTCCAACGCATCCTGCACCACAAACTGTCTTGCCCCCATCGCCAAGGTCCTGAACGATTCCTTCGGCATTGAACGCGGCCTTATGACCACCATCCATGCATATACCAATGACCAGGTCATGCTTGACCAGCCTCACTCAGACCTTCGCCGTGCACGAGCTGGCGCAGTATCCATCATTCCTACCACCACCGGTGCAGCCCGTGCTGTTTCCGATGTCATCCCTTCCCTGAAAGGCAAGCTCAATGGTATGGCAATGCGCGTACCTGTACCTGCTGGTTCCATCGTCGACTTGGTTGTCATGCTTGAAAAAGATGCAACTGTAGAAGAAGTCAATGCAGCAATGAAGAAAGCAGCAGAAGGCCCGATGGCTGGAATCCTCCAGTACACCGAGGATCCGATTGTTTCCCACGATGTCATTGGCAACAACCACTCCTCAATCTTTGATGCTGACCTCACCATGAAAATGGGTGAGAAGATGATCAAGGTTCTCAGCTGGTATGACAACGAGATGGGCTATTCCACCCGTGTTGTCGACCTTGCCAAGAAACTGGTGAAATAACTTCACATATATATTGTGCAGGCCTGTTGCAAAGCAGGCCTGTAGTTTGCTTAGGCCCTAGAAGAGAAAAAGAGAGAGGAAAGCCATGATTTTACACACTATCAGAGACTGTGATTTTGCCAACAAGAGAGCACTTGTCCGCGTCGATTTCAACGTTCCATTGAAAGATGGCGTGGTTACCGACGATACGAGAATTTGCGCTGCGCTACCTACCATAAACTACTTATTGGATGCTGGTGCCAGTGTGGTGGTGATGAGCCATTTTGGCAGGCCAAAAGGGAAGAAGAATCCTGAATTCTCCATGGCTCCCATTGCCAAGAAGTTTGCTGAATTGCTGGGCAAGCCAGTTATCCTCGCCTCTGATGTCATCGGCAAAGAGGTGACTGAAGAGGTAAAGAACCTCAAGAAAGGTGAAGTTCTCCTCCTGGAGAATGTCCGTTTCTATGCTGAGGAAGAGGCCAATGACCCTGATTTTGCAAAGGCCCTCTCCCTTTTGGGTGATGTCTATGTGAACGATGCCTTCGGTACCGCCCACCGCGCCCACGCTTCGACAGAGGGTGTAGCCCACTACCTGCCTTCCTATGCCGGTTTTCTGATCGAGAAAGAGGTGAAGTTCATGGCTCCTCTGCTTGAGAATCCTGAGAGGCCTTTTGTTGCCATCATCGGGGGTTCCAAGGTCTCCAGCAAGATCAGTGTGCTTGAGAGCCTGGTAAAGACCTGTGATACCATCGTTATCGGTGGAGGCATGGCCTATACGTTCCTCTCTGTCCAGGGCCATTCCATTGGCAAGAGCCTGGTTGAAGAGGAGTTCAAGGATACTGCATCCTCCTTTTTGGCCAAGGCCAAAGAGAAAGGTGTCTCAGTCATCCTTCCTGTTGACCACCTCTGCGGAGCAGAGTTCAAGGATGGGACTGCTGCCATCGCAATTGATAGTGTAGACATTCCTGAAAACCTTATCGGCATGGATATCGGACCGAAGACAATCAAGCTGATCGTCGAGGCTGTCGAGCAGGCAAAGAACGTTGTCTGGAATGGTCCGATGGGTGTCTTTGAGTTTGACGCCTTTGCCCAGGGGACCCTCTCCGTTGCCAAGGCTCTTGCTGCTTGCAAGGGTACCACGGTAGTAGGTGGTGGGGACTCCGTCGCAGCCATCAACAAGTTCGATCTTGCAGACAAGATCAGCCACGTAAGCACCGGTGGCGGTGCATCCCTTGAATTCCTGGAAGGAAAGGTCCTCCCTGGCATCAAGGCTTTGGAGAAACAGATGAGAAAGCCCTATATCGCTGGAAACTGGAAAATGAACATGACACCCTCTGAAGGTTCCGCCTTTGCCAAGGAGCTTGTAAAGGCCCTGGCAGGCGTTTCCACCAAGGTCATGATTGCTCCTCCTTTCGTAACCATTCCTGCCGTGTTGGAGGCTGTGAAGGGTAGCAATATCATTGTTGCTGCCCAGAACATGAACGACAACAAAAGCGGAGCCTTTACCGGTGAGGTCAGCGCTGCCATGCTCAAGGACCTTGGGGTGAATACCGTCATTCTTGGCCACAGTGAGAGAAGGGCGATCTATGGGGAAAGCGACGAGCTTATCAACAGGAAGGTGTTGCTTGCAATTTCCGAGAACATGGATGTGGATCTCTGCGTAGGGGAGACCCTCCAGGAGAGGGAAGCAGGAAAACTCGAGGAAGTGCTTACCCGCCAGGTGACAGTTGGACTGCAGGGTGTTTCTGCAAAAGATATGGAAAAGATTACCATCGCGTATGAGCCAGTCTGGGCAATTGGAACGGGAAAGACCGCAACTCCAGAAGATGCTGATGGCGCACATGCATTTATTCGTTCTCTTGTGGCAAAACTCTATACAAAGGGTGTTGCAGAAGAGCTAATAATACAGTATGGTGGTTCAGTAAAGGCTTCAAATGTTAAGTCTTTGATGTCCAAGGAACATGTCGATGGGGCCCTTGTTGGTGGTGCATCGCTCTCTGTAGAGCAGTTCTTGCCAATCGTCTCTTTTGATATGTAACATAACCGGAGTAGTGAAATGGGTGTTTTGAGCGTAATTTTGTTGGTACTATTCGTGATCGTCAGTCTCCTTTTGATTTTCCTTGTAGCTGTACAGGATGAGCAAAGCGAAGGATTGGGCGGCATCTTCGGTGGTGGTAGCAATACTGCTTTCGGATCTCATGCAAGCAGTGTCGTAACCAAAGCAACTGCTACGCTGGCTGTGGTGTTCATGATTCTTGCTCTGGTTGTAGCCTTTGTCAACAAGAGCCCGTCTCAAGACAAACTGCTCGACTCAGTAACCACTGAACAGGTTCAGCAGTCCACTGACTGGTGGGTGAACTCTGAAGCACCTGCTACTCCAGTCCAAGCTCCTGCCGCAACCAACTAGGTCGGTAGATGCCATTAGTTATTTGACTGCCGGCCGCATTCTGTGCGGTCGGTATCTGTTATAGGGGATTTCATATGAAAGTTTGTGTATTGTACGCTTCTTCCTCCAAGGATAATGATCGGATCAAGCTCATTGCAAAAGCATTGGCAGAAGGGATTTCCTCCCAGGGTCACATGGTTGACCTGCTTGATATGAGTCTCGAACAGGGTAAGAAAGTATCTTTCTATGACTATCTTGTCATCGGCACTGAAGCCACTACCTTCTTTGGTGGGAAAATCCCCTCCGCCGTCTCCAATTTTCTGAAAAGCTCAGGTTCTGTATCCGGCCTTCGCTGTATGGGTTTTATAACCAAGGGCGGAGTCCGTTCGATGAAGACGTTGCAGGCTTTGATGAGGACAATGGAGCAGGAAGGGCTCTTCTTGAAGAAGAGCGAGATCATCACCAAGGCCGACTATGGAAGGGCCGTTGGAAAACACCTGCAAATTTGATTTCCATTTGACTTGCTTACCACTTTTTTGTACTCTTGACCCAAGTATTCACTAGGAGAAATGCATGAAACGATTTTTAGTGCTGGCAATTTGTTTTTCCCTGATTTCAGCCTCGACCCTTTTTGCTGCAGCCATCGGGGCTCCTGCTGCAACAGTCCGCCTTACCAAGACAACTCCCATCACCGTGGCTGAACTTGAGACTGAGGTCAAGAAATACCAGGACAGTGCCGTAAAGAGCGGAACCGACCCTGCTACAGTAGACCCTTTGCAGGTTCTCAATCTCTTGATCAACAACGAACTCTACCGCCAGGGTGCAGCACGAGATGGCGTCAAGGTCACCGATGCCATGATCGACCAGGCATATGCTTCACAGAAGGCCAATATTGAATCCTCCTATGGCCAGAAACTGACAGATGAGGAATTTGCAAAGGTCATCAACTCCAATTTCGGCACAGTGGATGCCTACAGGAAGATGATCGGCGAGCAGCTGATGGTCGACACCTATGTACGGATGAAGAAGGCTGCTGACCTGAACAAGCCAATAACCATCTCTGAGACAGACATAGCCTCCTACTACCGGAAGAACAAGACCCAGTTTGTCAGCCCAGAGACTGTCAAGCTCAGCCACATCTTCATCCCTTTCACCGATGATGAGAAAACAAACAGTGATAACAAGGCACTTCTGGAAACTGTTGCTCAGCAGCTGAAGAGTGGGTCCCTTACCTTTGAGAAGGCCGTAGTACAATATTCCAAGGATGACCAGAGCAAGATGAAGGCTGGTGATATCGGCTGGCTTACCATGGACAACACTGAAGCGATGGCAGGCCTTGGAGAGACCTTCTTTGATGTGGCCTTTACCACCGAGGTAGGCGATACCAGCTCTGTAGTGACATCCAATACCGGCTACCACATCCTGAAGATCCTTGCCTACAACGAAACGAAGATCCTGGGCCTTACCGACCAGATCAACCCAAATACCACCAGCACCATCCATGATTACATACAATCCCAACTTACAGGAGTAAAACAACAGGAAGTGTACTATGGCGCCATCAACGCTTTGGTTGATGATCTGCGCAAGAGTGCGACTGTAAACATCCTGTACAAGAAATAACCCTATGAAAACAAGACACAAAGCAAGGGAACTTGCACTACAGACGCTCTACGCCATGGATTTCAACAATGTCTTGACCAAAGAGGACATCCCTAGGATTTTCAGCGGTACCACCGATGCCGAATATGCCGAACTTGAGGAAGAGGTAAAGATCTATGGTCAGTACCTTGTGCAGGGGACCATCGAGAACCTTGCCCAGGTTGATGAGCTCATTTCAAAATTCTCCTTGAACCGCCCTCTGGACCGTATCGATATCGTTGACAGGAATGTCCTTCGTATGAGCGTGTTTTGCCTCCTGTATGGGGATATACACCCCCATATCATAATCGATGAGGCAGTTAAGCTTTCCCAGGATTTTTCAACGGAAGTTAACTACAAGTTCATTAACGGTATGCTTGATACGATGCAAAAGCAACTGTTTCCCTTAGGAGGGAAAGCTACCTATGATAAGACTGAAGACAACTGAACAGATAGCGGTGATACGCGAAGCATGTCACCTGACAGCACGTTTGATGAACCAGCTTCCCTCGTTTATTGCTCCTGGTATGTCCACCTTTGATATTGACCAGTTCTGCTATGACTTTATGGTCAGGCACAAGGTCAAGCCTGCATTTCTTGATTATGAAGGCTTCCCTGCTACAGCGTGTATTTCCATAAACGAGGAGGTCATCCATGGTATTCCCTCCAAGCAGCGGATCATCAAGGAAGGGGATCTGATCGATGTTGACCTTGGCATAAACATGAACGGCCATTTTTCTGACATGGCACGGACCTTCATCGTTGGCACGACAAATCCCGATTGGGAGAAGCTCTGTTCTGTTACCCAGCGCTGTCTCTCCTTGGGGATAGAGGCTGCAGGAAAGAAGGGCGCCCGCATCCAGGACATCAGTGCAGCAGTCTACAAGCTTGCAAACTCTTTTGGATATGGCGTTGTGCGCGATTACTGCGGGCACGGGGTAGGGCTTGCCGTGCATGAGGAGCCTTCCATCCCAAACTATGTCAGTGCATACATGCCAAATCCCAGGATACGGGAGGGGATGGTCTTGGCCATTGAACCCATGATTAACCTGGGGACGAAGAGCACAAAGACTATGGAGAACGGCTGGACAGTAGTAACTTCCGACGGCAAGCCTTCCGCCCATTTTGAGGATACCATTGCCCTGACGAAAGATGGTTTGGAAATCTTGACGGTAGAAGCATAGGTGAGGAGACCAAAGGTGATAAAAGAGTTCATTTCCGGAGACACAATTCGAGACAGCGCCCTGAAACTAGCTCATAAGATGTATGTTGAGGACCATTTTATTCCAGATATCATCTATGCCTCCCTACGGGGCGGAGCCTATATGGCAAATGTGTTCAGCGAATACTACAAGATGGTACGAATTCGTGAGAAAGGCCGTCCTGTCTTCTATGCTGCAGTGGTAGCCCGTTCCTATGGGTATCTCAGAAGCCAGACCAATGTCATGGTCGATGGCTGGACATACTCTCCCGAACATTTGAGAACCGGTGACAGAATCCTAGTCGTCGATGATATCTTTGACACGGGCAAGACGGTAAATGCCCTAGCAGAGGTAATCATGCACAAGGGCATTCCCCGTGAAGACCTGAAGATTGCTGTCTATGACTACAAGGTACCACTCTACAAGGAAGAGGAACCTTTGCCGATCCAGCCTGACTACTACTGTCGCAAGCATGTGCTGCATAGTGCAGACCAGGAGCAGTGGATACATTATAACTGCCATGAGTTCCTAGGTCTTACCTCAGATGAGATCGACACACAGTTCACCGACCCTGAAGTAAGGCAGATCTTGCATGAGGTTCGAGGGGATAATGTTCAATAACGTAAAGAGGAGCGGCTGAAAGGCCGTTTTTTCTTTTTTGGAACCAATACTTTATTTTTTCATCTGTGCAAACTCAAGGAATGCAAGGACCATGGCAGGATGTGGGCTTGTCTTTGGAATAACCATAAAGAGAGGGGTTTTTCCTTTGAAACGGGTAAACTGTAGGTCAAGCTTGTACAAACCCTCCACTCCATCAAACGAAAGGCTGGTGTGTAGGTGTGGTTCCAGTGCCGAGAACAAAGCCCTGTTATTGGGATCCTGCAAGGAAGTGAAGTCACGCATGGGAAGGGCAGAGAGGTAGTGGTCGACCACAAATTCAGGGCCGATGAGGAGGTCAAGTTCCTTGGTAGCCATGTATGCATAGATCTTGGCCATACTTGCCTCTATGTAGTGATCTGCACTCTCCAGGTTGACATAGAGCGAGTCATCAAAGACAACCGCCTCATTCTTTCCAAGCCCTAGGTATGCACTGAATTCGGTGGTTACAAGTTTTTCATCGAAAAGTTGTTCGTCATCATTTGCCACAAAGCCCTGCAACACAAAGGTCCTTGTGCTCTGGTGCACTACATCCCCAAGATAGAGGACAAGCAGCAAGGCAGCTGTGAGAAATAGTGCAGGCCAGCGGTAGTAGGTAGTGAGATACCCGACCTTTTGCCTTAATGTCATGGCTTGTAATTTGTCTTTCTCAGTTTTCCAATCCATGGTTTCCATACCCCTTACAAAGACACTATGATACACTCAAGTAGATAGAACTGAAAGCAAGAGGAGCCATTTCCATGTCCAAAACCTCTCTATTCGACCCGGAAAACAGTTTTTGGTCATTTTTGAACCGTATTTTCTCTATTGCCTATGCCGGGCTTCTCTGGTTTTTGTTGAGTTTGCCGATTGTCACCATCGGTGCCAGCACCACTGCCTTGTACTCCTACGCTTTCTCAGTGGCAGAAAATCGTGAGGGGTATATCGGAAAAACCCTGTTTTCCTCATTCAGGCAGCACTTTGTGCAAGCAACCATCCTCTGGTTGGGCATGCTGGTCATCAGTGGCTTCCTTTTTTTCGATGCCTATCTGGCTTCGACAGGTACCACGTTATTTTCCAAAATGATGTTTTTTATGATCGTGGCGGTGGCAATCATCCTGGCAATGGTGTTCCTCCATATCTTTGCTTTGCTATCCAAGGGGACCCTGAAAAATACCCAGCTCCTGAGAAAAGCGTTTGTCCTGGGTATAGGTGGTTTGCCCATATCCCTTACCCTGCTGGTGCTCAATGTGCTGTTTTTTTGGCTGGTCTACCTCTTTCCCCTTACGGTAGTTTTCGGCTATGGGTTTGTGGTTGTCCTCTCCTCCCTGTTTGTGCGCGTAGCCTATGCGCGATCTGAAGAATTGCATGATATATGAACGCTAATGGTGACTAATTGTGCTTTTGCTTAATTTTGTTGAATTAATTTGTGCGAATTACCAGTTTTCTCATCAATTTTTCACCCATTATTTAAATTCAATTTGACTTATAAGGGGAGTGGACCTAGACTAATAGGTGGATTATCAACAAAAAATGGAGGTTGATTAATGAAAAAAAGCGTAATGCTCATCCTATCTCTTCTTGTGGTCTGTTCTATGCTGTTCGCCGGTGGAGCCGGTGAAAAGGCAAAGGCTCCGACTGCTGATGCACCTAAGATTTCTTATGAGGTGACTGAACCCATAACCATCGAATGGTGGCATGCCCTTGAACAGCAGTATTGGCCCTTGGTTGATGAGATTGTTGGTGGGTTCAACCAATCACAAAAACTCATCACAGTCGATGCCAAGTACATTGGCAACTATGCAACTGTCAACGAGACCCTGGTTGCGGCCCATGCGGCAGGTACAGGCCTTCCAGCCCTCACTGTGGCAAATACCCCGTATGTTGCCGAGTATGGCAAGGGTGGCCTTTGTGAAGACCTCAACCCGTACATCAAGGCAACAGGCTATGACATTGATGACTTCGGTGAAGGCCTCATTGTTGCAACCACCTACGAGGACAAGCAGGTAACCCTTCCGTTCCTCATTTCTACCCAGGTCATGTACTACAACAAGACCATGGCTGATAAGGAAGGGATTGTCATCCCAGCAAAGCTGAACGACATGGAGAGCTTCCTTGCCAAGGCAACCAAGAAGGGACCAGATGGAAAGACCACCCGTTGGGCAACCATCATCCCCGGTTGGGACCAGTGGTATTTTGAGACCTTCTACCTCAACAATGGGGTAAAGATTGTCAATGATGACAGGATGACCACTGACCTTGGAGGAAAGGCTTCCAGTGACATAACCAAGCAGTTCCAGAACTGGGTCAACAAGGGCTATACCTACTGGGCATCCGGTACCAGCGCTTCATCCGTAATGAGGCAGAACTTCATCGACCAGAAAGCTTTCTCTGTCATCCATACCAGCTCCCTGTACAATACGTACAAAAGCCTTGTAAAGGATTTTGAGGTTGGCATGGCTTGGCTTCCTGGTGGGGAGACCAAGATCAGCGAAATCGGAGGCAGTGTCCTTTTGATCCCTGCAAAGAACAGCCAGGCTGTGAAGAACGCAGCATGGGTATTCCTGCAGTACCTTGTTGGTAAGGATGTGAACATGAAGTGGGCAGATGGAACAGGATACATTCCTACCAGAAACTCAGTTCTTTCTTCACAGGAGGGGGCAGAGTTCCTCAAGAGAAAGCCTGCTTTCAAGGCTGTCTTCGACAATCTTGATGAGATCAACCCAAGAATCCAGCACGCTGGCTGGAACCAGCTTTCGACCATCTGGAGAGCCTATCTTGACCAGATCATGATCGAGAACTCCAATGTTGATACCCAGCTCAAGGCAATGTCCCAGGAAATCAACGAAGTGCTTGCTGATTCAGAATAACGTACTGTTCTTGCTGCCGCCCGATCCCTATCGGGCGGCACTATGTGGTTTATCTCTTTTGAAAGGAATCCTATCAGATGAAGCTACAGCTATCCAGACGATCCTCAAAACAAGTAGGGGACTTTGCAACGGTCCTTCCTGCACTGTTGTTTCTTGCCTTGTTTGTCTACTATCCCGTGGTCCAGGTTGTGAGGATCAGTTTCACCAACTGGAACCTCATCAATGACAACTACCAGAATGTCGGGTTCAAGAACTGGATCTGGCTATTCAAAGGTTCTGGGACCAAATATCTTTTGAATTCATTGAAGGTGACTACCCTCTATACCCTAGGCGAGCTGTTTGTGACCATTGTCGGTGGCCTTATGCTTGCCATGATATTCAACAGGATGGCCGGTTCCTTCTCCCTGATGCGTGCCCTGGTATTTCTACCCAAATACATTGCCATGTCATCGGCGGCAGTAGTATTCCTTTGGATATTGAATACTGATAACGGCATCCTCAATTTTTTTCTCACCAAAATCGGCGGTTCCAAGGTCAACTGGCTTGGTGACAAGAACCGGGCCCTCTTTTCCATCCTTCTGCTTACAGGCTGGCGTACCATTGGGTACGGCATGATGATATACCTCGCTGCCATGCGGGGGATAAGTACTACCTACTACGAGGCCGCCTCCATCGACGGGGCCAGCAAGTGGACCCAGTTTTCCAAGATCACGCTTCCCCTGCTTTCCCCCACAACGCTCTTCTTGTTCGTCACTACCTTTATTTCTGCTATGAAGGTCTTCCAGTCGGTAGATGTCATGACCAGCGGTGGGCCGTATCGTTCAACCGAAGTGATAGTGTTCATGATCTACAAGTATGCCATGGTAGATTTCAGGATGGACCGTGCTTCGACGGTAGCAGTATTCTTCTTCATTGTGCTGCTTGCGATAACTGCCGCCACGATGAAGATTTCCAACAGGAGTGTGAACTATGATGTATAATTCACAGAACGACCAGGCACTTTCCTTGAACCGCAAGGCGATTGCACATAGGCGTATTCAGACTACCATCCAGTATGTCCTTGCAATCATGGTTACTCTGGTCATGCTCTTTCCCCTCTATTGGATGTTCATTACCTCGTTCAAGTCTCAGCAGGAGGTGTTGCTCAGTGTCCCTACATTCTGGCCAAGAGAGTGGCATTTTGGGAACTATCGGAACGTTTTCAAGCGGGTCAACTTCAGCAAGTACTATTTCAATACGACGGTCATGACAGTCGGAATCCTGTTCAGCCAGGTGGTTACCGGTGTCCTTGCAGGCTATGGGTTTTCCAAAGGCTTCTTCAAGGGCAAGAATGTGCTGTTTGTCATAGTCCTTGGGGCCTTGATGATCCCCCTTCAGGTAACCTTCATTCCCCTCTACATCATGTTTGCAAACTGGAAGCTTACCGATACGTTTCTGGGTCTCATCCTACCTGAGGCTGTTTCCCCGTACTACATCTTCATGATGCGTCAGGCATTCCTCTCTGTCGATGACAGCTATGTGGAGGCTGCCAAGATCGATGGGATGGGAAGGCTAGGGATCATCAGCAAGATCCTCGTTCCCATGACCAAGTCGACGCTCATCACCATAACGTTGGTGACTTTCACCAACGGGTGGAACAGCTATTTCTGGCCCAAGATCATTGCAAAGAACGAAGCTAGGCGGGTACTTACCGTCGGGTTGGTCCATCTTCGCAATACCTTCGCCGGCCTCGATACCATGAACAACCATGAGATCATGGCGGGGGCTGTGATGGCAGTCCTGCCTGTGATCATCCTGTTCTTCCTCTTCCAGAAGTATATGCTTACTGGATACGAAAAGACTGCAATGAAATAAGAAGGGTTGAGATGCTAGTATATGCACATAGGGGATCCAGCGGTGAATACCCAGAGAACACGATGCTCTCCTTCAGGAAAGCATATGAGAGTGGCTGTCAGGGGATCGAGCTGGATGTACATCTTTCCAGGGATGGGAAGTTGGTTGTCATCCATGATGAGAGAGTGGACAGGACTGCCGATGCAAAGGGGTTCGTAAGGGATTGTACCCTGGAGGAACTCCAAGCCATCAACGTGGGTAGTAAGGATAGCTTTGAAGGCATACCTTCCTTTGAGGAGTACTGTCGATGGGTAGAGCATCTTCCCATCATCACGAACATTGAGATCAAGACCAACCTCCATTACTACCCGGGAATTGAGGAGAAGGTTGTTGCAATGCTGAGACAGTTTGACCTAGAGGCAAAATCGGTTATCTCCTCCTTCAACCATGCCTCCTTATGGAAGGTCAAGGCACTGAACCCGAACCTTCGTTGCGGGATGCTTGTTGGCAGTAGGGGAATTGGCAATGCCGGCTCCTATGCTGCTACCATGGGGATGGAATATTTCCATCCTGACGGTTCGACCCTCACCGAGGATGTTGTCAAGGAGTGCCATGCCCATGGCATTGGGGTGAATGTCTGGACCATCAACGATATGGCACTCTTGAAGAAGGTCATCGCATGGGGTGTCGATGGGATCATCACCAACTATCCTGATGTGGTGGGCTCCTGGATTGCACACAACAAGGAAATTGACCGATGAACAAGAAATGCTTGACCATACTCCTGATAGCGCTTCTTCTGCTTCCGAACGCCCTTTTTTCCAAGGATGTGCTTGTTCGTGAAGAGGGGAAGCTCTGCATCTATTTCCTCGACCTTGATGTGGATGCGACTGCCGAGGACAAGAGTGGTGACTCCACCATCATCATCTCCCCTGAAGGGAAGGTGATGCTCATCGACTGTGGCCACCCTCAGAGTGGCCACCAGGTGATAGATGCCCTCAAGGCCCTTGCTGTCGACCATATCGACATCTTTGTAGCCTCCCATCCCCATATCGACCATATAGGGTCGTTTGCACAGATAGCTGCAGCCTTTCCCATAGGGCAGGTCTACCGGTCAGCGCTGGAGTATCCTACCAGCCAGTATGCAAGCTTTGTGTCGGCGATCGTTGACAGGCAACTGCCGGTAACGATTCTTTCTGAGGGTGACAGGTTTTCCTTTGGGGACAAGGTCAGTGTCAGGGTATTCAATCCTGGAGATCCGATCACCTACCCGGCCAACTACCCGGCCAACAGCACCCAGTTCGTAAACAACCAATCGGTGGCTCTGAAGCTCACTTACGGCTCTTCCAGTGCCTGGTTTGGTGGGGACCTCTATATGGTACAGGAAAGGGCCCTGGTGACGAAGTACGGTCCTGAGTTGCAAAGTGATGTGGCAAAGGCAAACCATCATGGAGGGGATACCTCCAACACCCTTACCTGGATCAAGGCGATCAAGGCTAAGATTGTGGTTGCCATGAATGATGGCCTCGATAGCATGACGGTATGCAACAACTACAAGAAATATGGGGCCGAGTATCATCTGACCCAACTTGATGGGACGGTGAGGGTCGTCATGGATGACAAGCAGAACTATACGGTAACCGACACCAAGGATAGCTGGATGAACTGAATCCTATTGGAGTTTGGAAAGGAGAGCTCGTAGGAGGTCTGAGCGGTTGGTGGTGATGAAATCGAGCCCCATGCGCACAAACTTCTTCATGGTCGATGGGCTATCTACGGTCCAGACCCCAACGCCGAGACCCTTGCGCCTAAACTCACCATACAGTTTCTGGTTTAGGTAGATATGGTTTATCCCCACATACTGGACGGGTAGGGAAGCTATCTGTGTAGCTATTGCCTTTGGCCCGGCTTTCCCAAAGCCATTCATATATTCCTTGCTGACAAGAGCACCAAGGGCTAGTTCGGGCTCCAACGTGTGCAGTCTCTCCAGGGTAGGGAAGTCAAAGGTTATGGCCACGGTCCTGTCTAGGATTCCGTATAGTTGCAGGGTATCGATAAGCTTTTGCTCGATGCCAACATAGCGTGAGCCATCTTCCTTGAGCTTTATTTCGATCTGATAGTGAACTGGTTGCTGGGAAGTATTTTCCACCAGTTCAATGACCTCTGCAAGGGTGGGGATCTTTTGGAAGCCAAATGGGTGGTTCTTTGCATATCTAGCGGCTGCATCAAAGGTTGCAAGAGTGTTGGAATCATAGTCGGAAACAGACCCTTGTTGGCCTGTGGTACGTTCCAGGAGGGTGTCGTGGATCACCATCAGGACCCCATCATTGCTGAGATGCACATCCATTTCAACAGTATCAGAGCCATGTGCCAAGGCAGAGGAGAATGCAGCCAAGGTATTCTCCGGAGCGAGGGCAGAGCCTCCCCTATGGGCAACAACCAAAGGTCCTATTTCCTGTTTTGCCGTACCGTTACAGCTCGAGAACAGTACAGCGGAGAGGAAAATGATGATAGCCGCGTTTGCGGCTATCATTGTAGAACTAAAAAAGCCAGAAGCATTATTTGAAGGACTCATTGTATTCCTTAAGTAGATCTGCTGTGGTCTCCTCCATGACTTTTTTGGGATCCCTATTGCCTATCAGCAGCTTTTCTACCATTTGACGAAGTATTTCCGTACCTTTGCCTAATGATATCACACTCGCTTGTGGGCATGTATAGATCAACTGGTCAATTGCAACCTTTCTAATCGGATTTGCATCAAAATATGCAACTGTCGCTGGGTATACCATAGATGCTTTGCTGATGGGCATATAGCCTGTTTTTATGACAATCTGGGAATTTGATTCAGCATTCGTCATGAACTTCATGAATTCCCAGGTCGCCTCCTGTCTTCTCTTATCGCTGCTCGTCATAGCAATGACTGCTCCACCGACAGGAACCTGATTTTTCACCTGTGCAGGCATGAAGGCTGGGATCACCTCAAAGTCTGCCCTGCTGAGCAAATTTCCCATGCTTCCCGTCGAACCAAATACCATTGCAACCTTTTTATTCAGGAAATCATCATGGCTATTCGAAGGAATTGCCGTCTTGTCTTTGAACACCATATCCTGCCAGAGTGTTGCCAATTTGATTGCAGGTTCTTCATTCAAATGAATTCCGAAATTTTCATCTGATACCTGACCACCAAAGGAATACACTCCGCCTTGGAAATACCAGTGGGCAGTGGTCTGGCCAATGGTAAACCCTGCTCCTTGCTGGATAGGCTGTCCAGCTTGATCAAACTTGGTCACCTTTTTACAGAACTCCCTAAATTCATCCCATGTTTTAGGGGCACGGCGGGGAAGGCCTGCCGCGGCCAGCATGTCGCCATTTACATAGAGCAGAGGAGTACTACGCATAAGAGGCAGAGCGTACAAAGAGCCTGCATAGTATCCGTCCTGCATGAGACCCGGTATGAAATCCTTCAGATTGAAGCCTGAGGTGTCCTTCTTTACGAATTCATCAAGGCTAACCAGGGCTCCATCCTTGGCAAACAGGGTGACAAAGGGGGAATCCAACAAGACCAGGTCAGGCATTTCCCCTGCTGCCAATGCTGCGAACAGCTTCTGTAGCAATTCAGCGTAGGCTCCTTGGAATTGTGCTTCCACAATCACTTTGTCTTGTGATTGATTGAATTTTGCAACTAATTCATCCTGGACGTCTCCCGCCACTCCTGTGAGGCTTCTCCAGTAGACTATTTTTGTTGGTCCTTCTGGAGCCTTTTCCACTACTGCTCCTGCCCATAGGGGCAGGGTCCCAAGAACACAAAGCACGACTAGTGACAACAACAAGAACTTTCTCATAAAAACCCCCTTAGATTTTTACAACCACCTGAATCTTCCAGATTGAGATTCTCTTTTTTTATCTCTACCTATCCTTTTACAGCACCTGCTGCAATTCCTTCGATCAACTGTTTTTGAGCAATGAAATAGACAATGAGGGGTGGTACTAGCACAAAGAGAGATGCAGCCATAAGGTGTTCAGGTCCAATGGCATATTCTGCGGTCCTGACCATTGCCAACCCGACAGGTAAGGTTCGCATGCTTTGGGTGTTTGTCACGATTAGGGGCCAAAGATAGCTATTCCATTTGGCTAAAAACAAATAGAGCACGAGGGTCCCCAATACCGGCCTTGCCAGAGGAAGGGCGATATAGAATAAGGTTTGCACATGACCAAGCCCTTCGATCTCAGCCGCGTCGTAGAGTGCTGAAGGTACCGAGAGGAAATACTGTCTCAAGAGAAAAGCTCCAAACACACTTGAAACATGGGGAATGACAATTCCTTGGTAGGTATTGATCCACCTGAGATGTTTCAAGACAACATAGTTGGGGATTAGCCCTATCTGGCTAGGGATCATCATGGCTGCCAACATTACCAAGAACAAGATGTCCCTATATTTGAAACGTATTCGGGCAAAGGCATATGCAGATAATGATGCAATTGCAACTTCAAGGACTACGCCGGTTGAGGCTGTGATGGTGCTGTTGAGGTAGAACCTCCCAAAAGGCGCAAGGTTCCAGGCTGTAATGAAGTTATCCCATCTGATCACCTTGGGCCACCAGATGGGAGGAAATATAGCCACTTCCGCTGGACTTTTGAGGGAGGTGGTTACCATCCAGAAAAAGGGGAGGCCAATGACAAGAGATATGGTCAGAAGGATTATTTGGGTGCCCAACCTTCCGAGATACCATCTGAAAGGACGCTTCTTAGCAACGTTTCCCATACTGTACCTCCTAGTAGTGGACCCAACGGCTCGCCAACTTGTTCTGAATCAGTGTGATTATCATGATGAGAAGGAATAGGATAAGGGAGATCGCAGAGGCATATCCCGTTTTGAACCATTGGAAAGCATTCTGGTACAAATAGAGTACATATACATTGGAGGTGTTCAATGGGCCCCCTTCGGTCATGATGGAAATGATGTCGAAGGCCTTCAAGGCTCCAATGAATGAGGTAATGGTAAGAAAGAATGTGGTAGGGCTGAGAAGAGGGAAGGTGATATATATGAAGTTCTGCCAAGGAGATACTCCATCAACAAGAGCTGCATCATAAATTTCAAGGGGTATATTCTTTAGCCCTGCCAGGAACAAAACCATATCATAGCCAATGCCACTCCAAATCAAAACGATGATCACAGCAGGGAGTGACCACTGTACACTATGTACCCAGTCAGGGCTTGTAGAGCCAAGGGCACGGAAAAGGTAACGAAAGAGTCCGTAAGTGGGTTCGAAAATCCAAGTCCATACCATGGCAACAGCAACACTGGTTGTAAAGGTAGGGCTGAAAATGATTGCCCTGTAGATAGATCCGCCTTTTGGGTTTCTGTTCAGTTGCAATGCAATTGTGAGCGCAATTGCAAGCTTGATGAATACGGTAAACAGGGCAAGGGTTAGGGTGTTCCTGGTGACTTGCCAGAAAACCGGGTCAGAAAACAGGGCTTGATAATTAGCAACCCCCAAAAAGGTTTTCTTGGGTGAGATCATGTTCCATTTGAAGAAGCTTAAATATAGGCTATAGATGATTGGCCAAAAAACAAAGACTCCCAAAAGTAAAAAATTGGGGGCGGTGAAACCGATAAAAGCAAACATATCCCTGCGTGCTCTTCTGGACATCCGCAATCTCTTCATAAGCCTAACCTTTTCTCTGTGATAGACAAATGCTAGGTTTAGTATATCCTATCAGGGAATTATTTCAATGATTTTCATATACGAAAAGAATTAAGCAAAATTAAGCATTTATACTTTTGGGAGAAACGCAATATTTGGATATCAAATGATATGACAAAACAAGCTCCCCAGTTACGGAGAGCTTGGATCAACAAACCAGATAATGAGCTAGAAAGTATACTTTTCAGCTGCAGTGGTAGTACCTGACCCATCATTCGAACCAGCGGTCGAGGGCACTATGGTGATCTCATACATACCGTTGAGGTAAGTGGCAACAAGAAGATGGTTTGCCACAATTTCCTGTGCACTGACTATGGTAGCTAGCGACAGGTCCTTGGCATAGCCTGTGCTTACATTGGTTGGGGTTGCGTTTGTAGTCTCTCCATATGCAAAGCTAAATACATGCAATGGCGCGGTCTTGTCCAGCGGCTTGGTAACAAGATGGTAATTGGTTCCATCATCGACAGGGTAGGCAAATGCATTTGTATCATAGGTCAGGGAACTGGTTTGCATAAGGGTCCAAACTCCAGCTGTAGTTACATGATAGAGTTTCCCATCGGTGGTGAGTACATATATTGTTGTTCCATCATGGTAGAAGAAACTTGCAATACGGATTGAGTTCGAACCGATGAGGGTAGGGAGTGCGCCTTCTGTAGTTACAAGGTAATGTTTGAAATTTCCTGTCCCAGATTCTGGGCTTTCAACAAACGAAACAAGCACAGGATTGGTTGAAACAGCTTCTTGTTCCTTGGTTGTTTGCTGGATCACCCCTGCAAAGTCATATCCAGCTGGAACAAGGGTGGAGTCAAACTGGGCAACGGAGGTCCCAAAGCTCCCAGTATAGTATTTGATCAACTCAAACAACTTATTGGAACTTCCATCAGTGCCTGAAATCATGACAGTAGAATTAGCGTACAGGTTTAGAATTGATAGGTTGCTAGTAATAAATGTTGAAGTTGGGGTTACCGTTGTGATCGTACCGGGGGTGGTTGTTAAAAACGTCCGAATCTTGTTCTCCTCAGCATCGGCCTGATTGTTGGTGAGGTAGAAGATTATTTTGTCTGCGGCAACATAGGACGCAGCCTGGATAATGGAATCTTTTTTGCTTGTTACCATTGTTTCGCTGTTCCTGGTGGAGTCAACCCTATAGATGCCAGTCTCTGTCCTGAAGTAGAGTCTGTCAACTGCTGTATTGAACCCCAACAGCTGTTGGTACCTGATCGACAGTGGTTCCTTGGAATCAGCAAGTTGCCTGAATATGCCCGAGGATGCATCCATATTGCAGGAAGCAAGGAAGAGGGTAATAAGGAGTATGGAAAGCAGAATGTATGTTGTTTTATTCTTCATGGTGGTCTCCTATTGGCGGTATGTAACCGAAAGCGTGATGGGGATGAAGCCACCAAGGGCATTGTCAGATTGCAACTCCTCACGGTAGTTCAGCTCAGGGATCAACCACATACCGGTTGAGATGCCAAAGCCCCAGTTCTTGCCAGGATACCAGATGGCACTGATCTCGAGGTTTGTGTAGAGTGCCATGAGCGAGCCGGTCTTGTATTTGATGTATGCTCCACCAAGTCCCACTGAAATGGGGAGGTCAAAGGTCCCTTGTACAGGGAAATAGGAGTACTTGGCAAAGAAGGGAACGGCAGAGAAGAATTCATTTTCAGCTGAGAAGTTGAAGTTGTATCCAATCTCCCCACCGATTGAGGTTTTGGGAGAGTTGAAAACCTGGTAGCTTATCGAACCGTAGCCACCCATCTTCATACCGGTATTGCCTTCACCTGGGCCAACCTTGAATTCCTGGCTATCGAAGAAGTAGAGGAAAGTAGGGACATTGGTCCCGATCCTGAAGGAGAATTGCTGGCTTCCTGTGTCATAGAATGAAGCTGAAAAAAGCGAAAGGGGAAGCAGAAGTGCTATGAGACATAGCAAGAGAATCTTTTTCATGGTTACCTCGTGTTACCTCTGAGAACAATGCGACAAGTCATCAGTTACATACCTCCATCATACGAAAAAAAAGGAGGTATGAGCAAGTATAGTAAGGGATATTGGCTATAGGCAAACGATGCTGGTTTGGTTTGTTGCCTTACTGTGCCATTTTAGGGTAGTCTAGGGCCTAGGAAAGGAAGAAGCAATGCACATATTGTCAGGAAAAGAGGTCTCAAAGGCAGTATATGCCGATTTGCACGCCCGTACAGCCTCATTTATCAAAACCTATGGATATGCCCCCACGTTGGCCGTGGTGTTGGTGGGTAGTGACCCTGCAAGCCAAAGCTATGTGAGAAGCAAGAAGAAAGCATGCATAGAGCTCGGGTTTGGCCATCAGGACTATGTTGTTCCTGAAACCATCACCCAACTTGAACTGGTCAATCTGGTAAAACGGCTAAACCAGGATAGTTCGGTTCATGGAATCCTTGTCCAGATGCCCCTTCCTTCCCATCTCGACAGCAACGAAGTCATAGAGACCATAGACCCCCATAAGGATGTCGATGGCTTCCATCCCATCAGCGTAGGCAAACTTTTGATCGGGCTTCCGACCTTTGTAAGCTGTACACCCCTTGGTGTAGTTGCAATGCTCGACCACTACCAGATTGAGACTGCTTCAAAACATGTCGTCATCATCGGCAGAAGCAATATTGTCGGAAAACCTTTGGCAGCCCTGCTTATGCAGAAGGGTCGTGATGCCACGGTCACCGTCTGTCACTCCCGGACCCGAGATCTCTCCTCCCTCACCCTGACAGCTG
Source organism: Sphaerochaeta sp. PS (assembly GCF_032144095.1). Classification (NCBI taxonomy): domain Bacteria; kingdom Pseudomonadati; phylum Spirochaetota; class Spirochaetia; order Spirochaetales; family Sphaerochaetaceae; genus Sphaerochaeta; species Sphaerochaeta sp. PS. The sequence continues at coordinate 141,001 of NZ_JAVSNJ010000002.1, read as the reverse complement.
ACATCCTCATCGCCGCAATGGGAAAACCTCTGTTTGTGACCCCTTCCATGGTCAAGGAAGGCGCTGTTGTCATCGATGTAGGCATCAACCGCATTGAAGACCCCTCAGACCCCCGCGGCTATAGGCTTGTCGGGGATGTCGACTATGCTGGTGTCTCACCACACTGTTCGGCTATCACCCCGGTTCCTGGTGGTGTTGGAGTAATGACCATCGCCATGCTCATGAAAAATACATTGCAGGCTGCAGAGCAGCTTGCTGACAAGGATACGCTATGATTCGCTCCTATTGGATAGAAACCTATGGGTGCCAGATGAACATTGCAGAAAGCAATGCCCTGGAACTCCAACTCAAGGGGGCCGGCCTGGTCCCTGCAAAGAGTGCCGAAGAGGCTGATTGTGCCATCCTCAACACCTGTTCGGTACGGAAGACCGCAGAAAACAGGATTTGGGGAAGGCTGGGGCTGTTTGCCCACATAAAGACCATACACCCCCTCACCCTCATCGTGACCGGGTGCATGGCAGAACGGCTTCAGGAAGATCTCAAGGATGATGCACCCCATGTGGACTACGTCCTGGGTACCAACGACAAGCAGAAGATCCTTGAGGTTCTCACATCCCCTGAACAAGCTTCCCTGAATGCCGACACCTACAGCTTCGGCTCCTCCTACTACCAGCAAGGGGAGTACTCATCCTATATACCCATCATGAACGGGTGCAACAACTTCTGCACCTACTGCATAGTCCCCTATGTACGGGGAAGGGAAATCTCCCGCCCAGTAGAGGAAATTCTCAATGAGGTCCGCTACCTCTCCGAAAAAGGGGTGAAGGAGATTACCCTCCTTGGCCAGAATGTGAACAGCTACCACTTTGAGGAGAATGGGGCAGTAGTTACCTTCCCCTCGCTCCTGGAGAAGATCTGCACTGTTGCAGGCCAGATCGAATGGATCAGGTTCGAGAGCCCCCATCCCAAGGATTTCTCCGAAGACCTGATCCGGGTCATCAAGGAACAGCCAAAGGTAGCCAAACACCTGCACATACCCATGCAGAGCGGAAGCAGCAGGATCCTTGGCCTCATGAACCGACGCTATAGCCGAGAGCGGTTCCTCTCACTTATACGGACCATACGGGAAGAAATCCCCTCGGTTACCTTTGCAACCGATGTCATGGTAGGGTTTCCCTCGGAAACCGAGGAAGAGTACAAGGAGACCCTTTCTGCCCTGGAAGAGATGGGGTGCATCGAAGCCTTCATGTACTACTTCAACCCCCGTGAAGGGACTGCAGCTGTTACGTTCGAAGGTGAGATCCCCGAAGAGGAACGGGGCAGAAGGCTTACAGAGCTTATCGAATTCCAGCACAAGATCTTTGCAAGGCAAAAGCAGGGACGCTCTTCAGCCCTAGTCAAGGTATTGGTAAACACCGTCTCCAGAAATGACAAGGCTCAGATGCTCGGAAGGACAGAGCACAACGAGATGGTGGTATTCAAGGGAAACCCTCCGGTTGGAAGTATGGTTACAGTCCGCCTTACCGGATTGAAGGGGAACACCTACACGGGAGTGTTGGAAGCATGAGTAGGAACTTTCGTACAAACAGCCAGTTAGTTTGGTATACTAGAGATCTATGAAAAACAATGCTGAATCCAGTGCGCAATTTGAGAAGAAGTTCTCCATCCTCAAGCCTCTGATCCTCAACTCCAAAAAGATGACACTCTTCACGGGAGCTGGGGTATCGACCCTTTCCGGTATCCCTGATTTCCGCAGTTCCCAAGGGATATACTCCAAGAAGTGGCAAAACCTGGACGTAGAGCATATCCTGAGCCTCTCATTCTTTCTCCAGAACCCTGAGGTATTCTACGCATGGGCAAAGGAGTTCTGGTACCACCTGGATGACTACCAGCCAAATATGGTGCATAGGACCCTTGCCAAACTGGAAGCCAAAGGGTATGTGAAAGCCCTCTATACCCAGAATATAGACATGTTGCACCAGAAGGCAGGCAGCAAGAAGCTCTATGAGGTACATGGGGGAGCTCTGCACCACCACTGCACCAACTGCAATGCCTACTACCCCTATTCCCAGATAGCGCCCATTGTCCTGCGTGACGAAGTACCCCGATGCAAGGCGTGTGGATCGCTCATCAAGCCGGATATCATATTCTATGGTGAAAACCTGGACCCTCTCGTTCTCAGCCGTGCATATGAAGATTTCAGCCACACTGACCTCTGTCTGGTCCTGGGTTCCTCCCTGAGGGTGCAACCTGCTGCCTCCTTTCCGCTCTATGCCACCAGCAACGGAGCCCCTCTGGTCATAGTCAATGCACAGCAGACCACCCAGGACGGTGCTGCAACCCTGAGATTCCTTGACTTGGAAAAGCTGTTTACAGCCCTGGAGGGGTGGGTAGATTCCCTGGAACCAAGAAAAACCGTAATTTGACTATCGAATTTCAGCTTTAGGCCTTACAATCATCCTTATGAAGGTAGTTGTAGCAGATGACGAACAGCGAGTGTGTGCCCTTATATGCGCACTCATCGATTGGGACCGGTTGGGCCTTGAGCTCTGTGGGACAGCCTACGACGGCATCTCTGCCCTGGCCTTGATCGAACAGGTCAGGGCTGACCTTGTCATCACGGACATCCGCATGCCTGGCCTCGATGGGTTGGAACTCATCAAGAAGGCGAAGGAGGCCAATCCCTCCTTGCAGTTCATCATCATCAGTGGGCACAAGCAGTTCGACTATGCCCAGACAGCCATCAAGTATGGGGTTGCCGAATACCTGCTCAAGCCCATCAAACAGCATGAACTGGAACAGACCCTGCTTAAGATGCTGGCAAGGCACCATGAACAGCAGACCCTCCTGGAGAACTCCCAACAGCTCCAACAGAAACTCCTGCAAGATAGAAAGCAGAATCGCCAACTCACCTTCAACCTCCTTTTGCAGGATAAAAGGACCGATCTTCTGGACACCTGTTTTGTACGCTCTACAGCGATGAGGATCCTGACGGTAAAACTTGACCTGCTCAAAGGGTTCCATGCCCCTGAAGCTGATCTTATCCTTACTTCAAAGGTAGGGGAGTTCCTGGGCAGGGAGTGTAGCCACATCTGTTGTGATAGTTTCTCGGCTTATTTTGAGGGCAGCATCTACCTGTGGGTCTCCTATGCCCAGAATCAGGCAGACCTGTTTCTGAAGCAGACCGATAGCTTGTTGCAATTTCTCAAGACGCAGGCAGAAATATATGGAAACATCCTCTTTACCCTTGGTGTTGGCGTGGAGGTCTCCTCCTTTGCTGATGTGCCATCTTCCCTGCTTTCCAGCAAACAGGCAGTAGCCGAAAGGCTGGCCCATGGCCCGCTTGGCCGGTATATTGCCAACCATGTCGAACCCCTTTCCGACAGCAATCTCGTACAGCCCTTTGTTGAGGACCTGCAACGCAGCTTCGCCCAGAATTCGCCTGAGTTGCTTGCTAGTCAGTGTAGGGAGTTCCTTTCCAGGCTAGAGGACCTCCAGCTTTCTGCCTATAGCCTCCAGAGTACCATCATGGATTGCTTTTCCGAAAGTTCGGCCTATGTACTCTCCCTCCTGGGTTCGGATGAGAACTGCGAAAAACCAATCCTAGGCATGAGACAGCAGCTGGAAAACGCCCATTCCCACCACCTGCTGCAACAGGCTTTCCAGGAAAGCCTTGCCAAGCTTCTGCAACTCTGTATGCAGGAGAAGGAGGAGAGCCTCAGCAAACCGGTACGCAAGGCCCAGGAGTACCTTGCCCAGCATTTCCATGATGAGTTGATAAGCCTGGAGAGTGTCAGTGAGGTTGTGAATCTCAACAGCTCCTATTTCAGTGCACTGTTCAAGAAAAGCTGCAACCAGGGGTTCTTTGAATACCTGGTGAACCTCCGTATAGCAGAAGCAAAGAAGCTTCTGGCAAACAGCACCTACAGCATCTCAGAAATTGCCCAGAGGGTAGGGTACCGAGACCCAAAACACTTTTCCAGGGTCTTCAAGAAGGCCTGTCAGATAAAGCCCAATGAGTACAGGAAACTGTATGGCTAGGAGAACGCGCTACCTCGAGCAGAGGGTCTATCTGTGGATGGCCATGCTACTTGGCCAGATCATCACCCTTCTTTTTTTGGCCCTGCTCTATCAGGCTGGAAGGATTAGTTCGGGATTCTGGATGGCCATCCCCCTTGTATCTCTCTTTTCCAGTGTTGCCTTTCTCTATTTTCTGATAGTCATTCCCTACAAGAGAACCAAGCATATCCTCCAGCTCTTTGCCTCAGGGTATACCTTTGAGAACATCACCGACAAACGCCTTCCCCTGAACCGGGAGATGGATGCTGTCGATGCAAAGCTGCACACCCTGCTGAATACCGACCAGATCATGAATGCAAGCAAGAGGCAGGCACAGTTCCTTGCCCTGCAAAACCAGATCAACCCCCATTTCCTCTATAACACCCTGGAGGGGATCAGGTCGGAAGCACTCCTGGCAGGTCTGGAGAATGTGGCCTCCATGACTGAGGCCCTTTCCACCTTCTTTCGCTATACCATCAGCAACGTGGAGAACCTGGTAACCCTGGAGCAGGAACTTGAGAATACCCGCAACTACTTCTTTATCCAGCAGTTCAGGTTTGGAAGCCGGATGAAGCTGGAGGTAATCATCGATGACCTGGATAAGGCTGAAATCCTCTCCTATAGGATACCCAAGCTAACCTTGCAACCCATCGTGGAGAACTGCATCATCCATGGTCTGGAGTGCCAGGTCGGTGAGGGCATGCTCAGGGTCCATATCGAGACGACACAATCACGCCTGTTGGTTACCGTCAGTGATGATGGAGTCGGTATGGAAAGCTCAGTTCTGGAGAAAATGAACAGGGATCTCTCCTTCCGCAGCTTCGACTATATGAAGCGTGATGAGCACCATGGTGGGATAGCACTGGTGAATGTCAACAATAGGATCAAGCTTCTTTTCGGCGAGCAGTACGGCCTTACGGTCACCAGCCAGGTAGGGGTTGGGACCGATGTGCTGATAGCCCTTCCCAGGAGCATTGGCGGAGAGGAGAGGCTATGAAACATGAGGTCTTCCGCCTCGAGCAGGTCTCCCTTCCCCCCTTTCTCTTTGACATCAACCTCCATCTCTACAAGGGGGAGATTGTTGGCCTCATAGGGCTCAACGCCTTAGGTATCGAGCAGCTGTTGACCATCTTCCAAAAGAATATCCCCATCCACTACGGCCATGTCTATTGCAATGACATCCTCATCAATGACTATCTCTCCAGCTCGCGCAGACACAACCGGGTAACGGTTATCCAGCGTGATTCCACCCTCATAGATTCCATGACCGTTGAGGATAACCTCTTTGTGCTTCGCAAAGGATTCCGCAAGCGTATCATCAACCAGAAGGTGCTGGGCGAACAGATGGACCAGCTGCTTGAGCCTCTCTCCATCAGGATACACCACAGGACCATCGTGGGGGACCTGAACCCGTTCGAGAAGCTGGTAATCCAATTCCTGAAGGCAAGCATCTCCAAGGCCGATCTGGTAATCCTTGAGGAGATATCCAACTTTGTCAGTGAGATCGACCTGTCAAGGCTTGAGACGGTGATGCACTATTTCAGGCAACAGGGTATGACCTTCCTCTATTTGTGCAACCATCACCAGGAAGCCTTCCGGTTTTCCGACCGGTGCTACCTGATGCAGGAGGGGAGGATCATCAAGCATCTGTTCACCTACCAGATGACCAGTGAGGTCATATCCCACTACAGCTATGTGTTTGAGCAGAGCATGGAGCGGAAGCAACGGTTGGAACAGTATGAGACGAAACACGAGTCGAATACGCCATTTTTGGAGTGTGAGGACCTCTGCTTCGAAAACCTGAACCTCCTCTCCTTTTCCGTAGGGAGAGGGGAGACCGTGGTTATCCTCGACAGTGAAAATCTCTGCATTGGGTCCTTGTTTTCCCTGTTGAGTGGCAATGCCATCCCCGAGCAGGGAAAATTGTTGCTTGAGGGAAGACCTCCTTCAAAGGATGACCGCAATGTTGCGATCATCCCTGTAAAACCATATGAGTCACTCTTGTTCCCCCAGTTGCCTGTCATCGACAACCTCTGCTTTACCAGTGATGGGAAGATCAGGGGCCTGTGGTTACGCTCCAAGCGGAGGAGGGCCATAGCAAAGGAACTGGAACCGATCATAGGGAAGGAGCTCTACAAAAGTAGCCTGCAGGACCTCTCCCTGGAGATGCTGCATACCATCGTCTACCAACGGGTTCTCATGCAGCATCCTACCTTTGTCTGTGCCATACAACCCTTTGCTTCAGTTGACATGTACCAGAGAATCCAACTGGTCCACTATTTCGATGCCTTCAAGCAGAAGGGCATGACCTCCCTCATCCTTGCGGTTTCCCTTTCCGATACCCTTCAGGTTGCAGACCGCCTGATCATCCTCTCCGGTGGGCGGGTAGCACGCATGCTCAACCGTAACGAATTCTCCCAATATGGGGGAATTGCCGGTTCCATTCCCATGGAACCCAAAGAATAACCACCCCTTTCCAAAAAATAGCTACCTATCGTCCCCTGAAACTCCATGGGATACTATGAGGGTAAAGGAGAGCCGTTGCATGAGTGATTCCCAATACAGCGTCCAGATGCGCAACATCACCAAAACCTTTCCCGGGGTACGCGCATTGGACGATGTCTCCTTTACCCTCCGACCAGGTGAGGTCATGGCACTGCTTGGTGAGAATGGGGCAGGCAAATCCACCCTCATGAAGATTCTCAGCGGTGTCTATACCCGCGACAGTGGAGAGATCCTCCTGTTCGGGACCTCCATTGAGGGGGACCTCAACCCAAGGAAGGCACAGGCTCTCGGTGTCTCGATGATTCACCAGGAACTGAACATGTGCAGCCACCTCACTGTTGCCCAGAATATCTTTTTGGGAAAGGAACTTACCAGAGGTAGCCTCCTCAGCGAGCGGGAGATGAACCAGCAGGCCAAGGATGTCCTTGACTCCCTACAGATAGACATTGACCCTACCATGGTCCTGGGTTCGCTTGCAGTTTCAAAGCAGCAGATGGTAGAGATAGCGAAGGCTTTGCAGTCAAAGGCAAAGATCCTCATTATGGATGAACCAACCAGTGCCCTCACCAGCGTCGAGATTACCCAGCTCTTTACCTTGATACGAAAGCTCCGGTCAACCGGCTGTAGCATTGTCTACATCAGCCATCGCCTGGAAGAACTGCAGCATATTGTCGACAGGGTGACCATCATGCGCGACGGGAAGTTCATCACCGAACAACCCTTTTCGAGCTTGACCATGAACCAGATCATCTCCTATATGGTAGGCCGTGAGATCAAGGAAAAATTCCCCCGGATTCCAGCCAATAGAGGCAAGCTTACCCTCTCCATCAGGAATCTCAATGCCGGTAGGATGGTCCGGGACATCTCCCTGGACCTCTACCAGGGTGAGATCCTCGGGATCGCAGGGCTCATGGGAGCCGGGCGTACCGAGACTACCCGGGCCTTGTTTGGAGTGGATCCCAAAGAAAGCGGAGATATTGTGCTCGAAGGAAAGGCCGTTACCATTACCTGTCCCGAGGATGCGATTGAGGCCGGTCTGGTATTGGTTCCTGAGGACCGCAAGCGTGATGGCTTGTGCATCAAGCTCTCTGTCCGGGAAAACATCGGCTTACCGAATCTGGATATTCTCTGCAACAAGGCGGGTATAATCAACCGCAAGCGTGAACGAACGATGGTAAAGAAGGCTGTCCAGGACCTGGGGGTGAAACTGCCTACCAGTGAGGTCGATGCATCCTCCCTTTCGGGGGGAAACCAGCAGAAGGTGGTGGTGGGCAAGTGGTTGGCAAGGGACAGCAAGGTCGTCATCTTTGATGAACCTACCCGTGGCATCGATGTCGCTGCAAAGGTCGAGATCTACCATCTGATGAATGAGCTCAAACAGAACGGCATTGCCGTAATGTTTGTCTCTAGCGAGATGCCGGAGATCCTTGGTGTTTCCGACCGCATCCTGGTCATGTGCGATGGCAGGATCACCGGCGAGCTCGATCGTTCGGAAGCTACCCAGGAGAAGATCATGGAGTACGCCACCCGTTTTGAACATAAACTGGAAAACCAGAACTGATAGGAAGGGATAATGAGCAGAGAACAGGGCAATCCAATCAAACGAATATTGGCCGTACGCGGGATAGGGCAGGTGCTTACGGTTACCGTGGGACTCATTGTGCTGTACGTGGTGTTTGGCATCATGAACCCAGTGTTCTTCTCTTCGAGGAACATATCAAACCTGTTGCGCCAGATCGCCCCGATCATCCTGATCGGCATAGGCCAGTCCTATGTGCTCATAACCGGCAACATCGACCTCTCCATTGGCTCTGTGGTGGGCATGAGCTGCATGATCAGCGCAACGATGATGACCAAAGGGGCCAATCCCTGGGTTGCTGTCATCGTCACCCTCATCTGCTGTCTTGCAGTAGGGCTTGCCAATGGTCTTCTGGTCTCCTTTGCGAAGCTCCCTCCCTTCATTGCAACCCTGGGCACCATGACCATAGCCCGGGGAATCGCACAGATAGCGAACAACAACTACAACACCGACAGCATCGGTGAAGCGGCACAGGGGTTCAGGGATTTCTTCTACTACGGAAAGACCTTCGGCCTGTTCAACACCATCTGGATAGCGGCGGTACTCTGGTTCATATTCAACTTCATCCTGACACGCACCCGTAGTGGAAGGCATATCTACGCGATAGGTTCCAACGTTGAGGCAGCAAGGCTCAGTGGGGTGAACGTCATTAGCGCCACAAACAAGGCCTATATGGTTTCTGCCTTTGTTTCCGGTGTGGTAGGGCTCATCACCAGTGCAACCAGCGGCATGGGTACCATGGATGCGGGTAACAGCTATGAGCTCTACGCTGTCGCTGCCTCGGTAATCGGGGGAATCTCTACCTTGGGTGGCCAGGGGCTGCTCTTTGGTACCGTAATAGGCGCTTCCATCTGGGGCGTATTGCAAAATGGCCTGCAGTTTGCAGGGGCACCCGTTGCCATCAGGAACATTGTCATCGGGGTCATCGTCGTGGTCTCTGTCCTGCTGGATGTCATTGTACGTTCAGGAAAGGGCTTGAGAAGGAAGCGTGGAGCTTCTGCTGTTTGAATACTAACACGTGAGGTGTAGTACATAGAAAAAAGGAGAACTGTTATGAAAAAGATTGCGATCGTACTGTGTGTACTCGTTCTGGCAACCTCGTTGTTTGCCCAAGGTGCAAAGGAAGCTTCAGGGTATAAAATCTATCTGATCACCATGGACCAGATGGACCAGCACTGGGTAAATGTTGACAAGGGTGCTCAGAAGGCCGCTACCGAACTTGGTGGCATCACCTACAAGTGGCTTGCCCCCGACGTAAAGGATGATGCAAAACAGATTGAAAGCATCAACAATGCCGTCGCAGGCGGTGCCAATGCCATCCTGCTCGCTGCAAACGGACCCAATGCCGTTACAGCCGCCCTCAAGGAAGCAGAGAGTGCTGGTGTGAAGATTGTCTATGTTGACTCTGCAGCAAACTATCCTGCAGTACAGACCCTTGCAACCGACAACACCGCTGCCGGTGCTACTGCCGGTAAGGAACTGCTCAATGCCCTGAAGGGTAATGGCGTAACCTCCGGTAAGATTGGTATCATTTCTGTCAACAGCGCAACAGCATCCACCGTTGCCCGTGAAGCTGGCTTCCGCAAGACCTTTGAAGGAACTGGTTTCCAGCTTCTTGAGACCCAGTATTGTGATGGTGATGCAGCTCGTGCCAAGGACATGGGTGCAAACTTCATAACCCAGGGCGTTGTAGGACTCTTTGGTGCAAACGAAGGATCAACTGTTGGTGTCGGTAATGCTATTGCCGAGGCTGGCAAGAAGGTCGTTGGCGTTGGTTTTGACAAGTCCGATATGATCCTCTCCCTTATCAAGAGTGGTAACCTCCTGTGCACCATGGCCCAGAATCCTGATGTCATGGGCTATGAGGGCATGAAGACAGCAGTACGTGCCCTGAAGGGCGAAGCCATCGGTGCAGCCTATTTTGACACCGGCGTTTCGGTACTGACCAAAGCCAATCTCTAGGCGATAGAGAGTCGTAGCTTCGAAGGGACTATCCTTGTGGGTGGTCCCTTCTTGCCTTTATAGCCTTTTTTTTGTATAGTATGGTTACTCCAAAGGATTTTTCCTTCGGGGGTGTTTCGGTTTCGACTGGCGGAAGATCAGGCCAATGGCTGCAAGCGGAGCGCCAACTCCTAAAACTAGCAAAAATTTTAACTGCCAAAAAAGAAGACGAAGTCTCCTTCAACGCAGAATACGCTCTCGCTGCCTAATAGCACGAATGCGTACAGGCCTGGCTGCTGCCGCTCTTAAGCACCGGTAACCTGTAAAAATAGGGGCTTACTCCCAGAGAGGCCTGCGATCTGGGGGGAAACTACAGTAGGATACGAAGGAAGCGCGTTTTGCTGGTGTACCTAGCTACCTTCGGAAACAAAGAACATTGGCTAAGCTTGTAGACGTCATTGGGTGGCACGTTAGGACGGGGGTTCGAATCCCCCCACCTCCAAAACACCAATAGCCGGATTGCTCAAAAGAGTGGTCCGGCTATTTTGTGGTTCAAACCAAACATCAGTGGGTTCTTAAATACCTACATAATGCACTTGGTTTTTGAAATTTGATAAAGGGCATCTCTTCTGTTAGTATTGATTAACCACTAACAACACTAAAGGAAGGATGCCCATGGACCAGTATACCAATACTTTTCTAAGTTTGCCACACTACAAAACAACAAGGTTGCCTACAATCTCCGTCAAGGATACAAATTGGGGGACCGTCGTCACCGAGACTATGCATGGGGTTGTCACCACATCCTCCTCTTTGGCCCTGGATGCCGTAGAATAGGTATATAGCAGACACTATCACCTACCTTTGCCACAGAATTGAAGGAAGGAGTGCAGGTTTACCTAGTTGAGAAATCTTGCCAAACTATGCTATGATGATATGCAAGAACGCGTCCGGTGTGATCGCGTTCTTGTTCTTTCTCCCCATGTAAAGGATTTTTATGCTTATACCCAGTATTCTTCTTGTTTTAGGTCTTTTGCTTTTGTTGTGGAGTTCTGATCGTTTTGTAGAGGGTGCCTCATCCACCGCAAAGTTCTTTGGCATGCCCTCCCTGCTCATTGGAATGGTTATCGTAGGCTTTGGCACTTCAGCCCCTGAGTTGGTGGTATCGACCTTTGCCGCAATACAGGGAAATCCTGGGATTGCCTTGGGAAACGCCTATGGTTCGAATATTGCCAACATAGCACTCATTCTTGGGCTTACAGCCATCATCACCCCAGTACGGATACACTCGGCAATCCTACGCAAGGAGTTGCCGATACTTACCTTCATTACCGGTATCTCTATCCTTTTGCTTATGGACCTCTACCTCTCATTTTGGAATGCACTCTACCTTCTGGTGCTTTTTGCCTTTCTGATGACCTGGTCAGTTATCCAGGGGATGAGGAAGAATACCGACTCTTTGGGTAGGCAGACCGAGCATGAGATGAAAAAGGATGTTATCCTTTCCAAGGCCATCTGGAAACTGCTCTCAGGCCTGGTCATCCTCATTGGCAGCTCCAGGGTATTGGTATGGGCTGCTGTAGAGATAGCACACCACTTTGGGGTCAGCGATACCATCATTGGCCTGACCGTAGTGGCAGTAGGCACCTCCCTGCCGGAGCTTGCCTCCTCGATCGTGGCAGCACGAAAAGGGGAGCCTGACATCGCCATCGGCAATATCATCGGCTCCAATCTCTTCAATACCCTGGCTGTTGTCGGGATTTCAGGGGTCATCCACCCCACTGCAGTCGAAAGTACCACTGTCTACAGGGACATGACCCTAATGGCACTGCTTACCATATCCTTGTTTGTCATTGGCTACGGCTTCAATGGCAGGAAGGGAAGGATCAACCGGTTTGAGGGAGCCTTCCTGGTATGCATATACCTCTTGTACACTTCCTACCTCATCAAGACAATAGTTACGCCTTAGGGTCGGGCCTTCCATATTTCAGTGCATAGGCCAGACTGGCAAAGGGCCTGAAGCTATGGGTGGCATGCTCAACTTCACTCAAATACATCTCACGGTCATAGTCAACCCGCCTGATGATGGCATTGACTCTCTGGTTCTGTATGTCCAGGAGGGCGTAGGAGGGTCTGACATCACCATCAAAGCTGTAGCCTACGGCTCCTGGATTGATGATGCGTTTTTCCCCAAGCATAAAATCGGCTGGCACATGAGTATGACCACAGAGAATGACCGATGCGTCCTCACCCATGAGCTTGTCATAGAGTTCCGAACCAACCTTCATATCGGCTGTGATGGCCTCATTGAAGGAGTATGGGCTTCCGTGGCAGAAAATGAATGGGTCGTTGCCTATTTCCCCCCGTTGGGAAATCGACCAGGTCTTCAACAGCTGTTTTGATTCTTGTTTCATGCGGATGTCTGTATAGCGGACAAACTTGTGCATCTCTTTTTCACTATCAGAAGTGGGTACATTACCCTTGATGCCTTCAATAGTGGCGTCAGTATTTCCTTTTATGGTTACCAAGGGCTTGTTTGTCATCAACAGGTCAAAACAGGGTTGCGGATCGAGGCCCATATAAACCAGATCCCCAAGAAAGAGGATATGGTCAACACCCAATTCCTTGGTATCAAGGAGCACTGCTTCCAGGGCCCTATAGTTTCCATGAACATCACTGAGAACTGCAAGTTTCATCGTTTCTCCTATCTATTACCTAGAAAAGTTATCCAAACTGTACCATGCAACGCAAGTCAAGGAAACTAGTTGACCCGCCAGAATACGCAATTCATGCCTGCAATCGCTTGAACAACCATTTCAACCATACCTTTGGCTACGAATCCTTGCTATTGTACAGGTATTTCACAGCTTCCAAGGGGTTTTGTACGCTGTAGGCTTTTGCTCGTATATCCTAGTTAGACACCTTGTTTTCTCGCTCCATCTCATCCTAGAATACAGCCATGAAAGAGTACATCTTCGTACAGGGAGCCTATGAGAAAAATCTCCAACACATTTCCCTGGCTATCCCTCGGAACAAGCTGGTTGTGTTTACCGGGGTTTCAGGCTCGGGGAAGACTACTTTGCTCTATGATGTATTGTTTCAGGAGGCCCAGCGCCAATACCTGGAGGCCATGGGCTTTCAGGGAATGGCAAAGCCGAAAGTAGAGTCCATCACCAATCTCTCACCAGCGGTACTCATCTCCCAGACAGACAAGAACAGGAATCCCCGATCGACCGTAGGGACCGTTACCGACATGTATACTGACCTGAGACTTGTCTTTGAAAAAATCTCCCAGAGGAGCTGCCCCTACTGTGCTGGCAGCTTTGCACAATCTTCTGTCCTTGATGAAGTGGTCAAGGAGCAGGATCAAGTCCTAGTCTACCAGACTTGTCCTCACTGCAAGAAGCAGATGCGAAAACTAACCTGTACTGAATTTTCCTTCAACACCGCAGAAGGTGCTTGCCCTACCTGTCAGGGTTTGGGTGTGGTCTGGGAGATCGATGCCAAGAGGGTGCTCCATGACGGGCTCAGCTTGGATGAAGGGGCTGTGGTGTTTTGGAAGCAGCGGTACAAGGAGTACCAGATCGAAACCTTCAACAAGGCGCTGAACCATTACTCGCTTGCTCCCGTAGCAGGCCTCAAGCTTGGCAATTTCTCCCATGAACAGAGGACCTTGCTTTTGTATGGGACGGGAAGTGAACAGGTCAAAGGGTTGTTCCCAACCATTGGGCTGCCAAAAACCCAAGCAGAGGGAAAATTCGAAGGGGTGTATACAACACTGCTGAGAAGGATTGCAGAAGAGAAGGGTGTCACTAAGGGACTGCAGGAGTTCTTTGTCCAAACGCCCTGTCCGGCTTGCCATGGCGAACGGCTGCAACCCCTTTCACGGGAAGCCACCCTCTTGGGTAAGCGCCTTCCTGAGCTATCAGCCATGAATGTGCAGGATCTCCTGCAATGGGTCGAACATCTCTCCCAATCCCTCGACCGACAACAACACCTGTATGTTGAGTCCTATCTGCTTGCGCTCTTTACCAAACTGGAGGGTCTCATGCAGACAGGGCTTGGATACCTCTGTCTCGATAGGCAGACCATCACCCTCAGCTCAGGGGAGATGCAGAGGCTTAGGCTTTCCTCCGCCTTGAACTCTTCGCTTACCGGTATCATCTATATGCTTGATGAGCCAACAACGGGCCTCCATCCCAAGGATACGCAGAACCTGATAACACAAATGAAACTGCTCAGGGACAAGGGAAATACCGTTCTGGTGATCGAACACGACCCAACGGTCATGCAACAAGCCGATATGATTTTTGACCTGGGCCCCGGTGCAGGCAGATATGGTGGCCGCCTGATAGGCAGTGGTACCCTCAACGAATTGCGATCGCAGCCGAGCTCTGTTACCGGTTCTTTCAGGCAGAAACAGATTGAGAGGAATCCCAGGGATGGCTCTCAGCTTTTCCTTACCGTAACCAATGCAACAAGGCACAACCTTCACAACCTGACCGTCCAGTTCCCCATTGGGTGCCTGACCGTCGTTACCGGCGTTTCTGGCTCCGGCAAGACGACGTTGGTGTTTGACCATTTGGCAGAGGAGCCCACGATCACCTCAGCGTTTGATGAGGTGGTTGTACTCGACCAGCCTTCCATTTGGGCGATGAAACGATCGAATGTTGCTACGTTCATGGATATCTATACCCCGATCCGGAACCTGTTCGCCCAGGAAGCCAAATTGGATAAGCCCCATCTTTCGGCCAAGAGCTTCTCGTTCAACAGCAAAGGGGGAAGGTGCGAGCGGTGTGAAGGATTGGGTTCCATCGAGAACACCTTGCTGTTCTTTGCTTCCAGGGAGGTTGTCTGTCCTTCCTGCAACGGAAAGCGTTTCAATGAGGAGGTTCTCTCCGTCTTGCATGAGGGGCACTCCATCAACGATATCCTGCTTTTGACGGTGGAAGAGGCCTCCCATCTGTTTTGCAGCAACTGGCCCATCCAGCGGTTGCTCACTATCCTGCTGGATGTCGGCCTTGGATACCTTGAGCTAGGCCAGACCATCCCGACCCTTTCGGGTGGGGAGGCACAGAGGCTGAAATTGGCCAGGGCCCTGTCCAGACAGAAGAGGCAATCCAAAAAGGTGCTCTATCTCATGGATGAACCAACGATTGGTCTACACCCCCAGGACGTTGAGCATTTCATCTCCCTCCTCCAGGAGATGGTCAAAAGAGGTGCAACCCTTATCGTAGTGGAGCACAACCTGCAGTTGATCCAACAATCAGACTGGATCGTAGACCTTGGCCCCGAAGGTGGGGACAAGGGTGGAGAGCTGTTGTACAGCGGTCCCTTGTCAGGGATTGGTAGTGCCAGCAATAGCTATACAGCACGATACCTTGGTCTAGGGAGTATCCTCACCCAGTAGGGGAAGTATATTGTTCTGCTGTGCCAACTCAACGCTCTTTAGCCCCCTCTGGCTCAGGTGTGTATAGAGGTCGGATAGCTGTTCGCTGCTGTGTCCTATGGTCAAGCGAAGTACATGCTCGTCAACCGAGCCCCTCAAAAGGGTATTGGCAATATGCCTGAGTGAGTGGAAGGTGATATTCCGTTCAACCATCTCCTCTTTCGTCATCACTCCAGATCGTTCCAGTTCCTCTTGCAATCGTTCGCTGAAATAGTGGCTGGAAACAAAGCCACCTCCTCTCTTGCTCCAAAATACCAGATGGTGGGCATTGGGATTGGGGTTTGCTATGGATAGATCCCTCAAGGCATCACAGAGGAATGTGGGACACGGGACATATCGGGTTTTCTTCCCTTTGGGTTCCTTAAGTCCTGCCTTGTCTGCATATGCCTGGTCAACGGTGATGATCCCATCCCCTATGGCAGTAAACTGCAAGGCACGCAATTCTCCGCTACGCATGCCTGTCAAAAGCGAGAGCAGGCAGGCAAGGTAGATCCTCTCCTCTCCCTGCTTCTTCAAATAGTGCATGAAAGACCTCAATTCATCCTCGCTGAGTATGCCCCGTACCCGATGGACACTCTTCAATGGCTGTACCCTATAGGCGAGGGTAGAAGGGATCAGGGACCTTTTCTGGGCTTCACCCAAGGCAAGAGAGAGCGCACCCATGCACAAGTTGATGGTTGTCGAAGCTAGTTTTCCCTCTTTTACCAAAGAAAGCTGTATTTGTTCCAACTGGTTGAGTGTAACTGCAGACAAGAACAGATTGGGTTTGATTCGTGGCAAGATATGATTGGCCAGCAAGTTCTTTCTGGTAGCTATATAGTCCTTGGAGATACTGCCGGGATCGAGGAGGTTTCGCCTCTCCACATAGGGGCTGCTATCCCAATCGTAGAAACTCTTCAGATAGGAGTACAAGGTTATCGGTTCCCTCTTCCCAAAGATCAAGCCTTGGTCCAACGCTTTCTGGCATATGAGGATAGCTTCATCACGTCGTTTGACAGGATGCTGGGAAACTATTCCCAGTTCCTTGCGGAGCATCTCTACGCTCTTCTTGTTTGTACGCTCTCCTGTCTCGGGATTCCTGAACAGGGCATACCAATATATCCTCTCAGATCGTGTAATCCTGCATAGCGTGAAGGGTGCACTGGTCACCATGGGTAATCCTCCAAAAGAGTGAATATGTTCAAACATCTGTTCAATCATGTGGTTTTGTTCACTTTCAAAGCACTAAGAATAAACCGTATAAAAGACTTCTATATAGTAGTTTATCACCAAATATATGTCAAGATTTCCTTTTCTATCTTCTTACTTGTTAAAAGTAAGTAGGTAAATTGGAGGTGAACAAAATTGATATGTATACCTATTGTGTAACCATTGTAAATGCATTCCATTTACATTTCGTACAATTGATAAATAATCTAAAACAAATATAATATATCTTATTACACCTGAAATAATTTGGTTAAAGTACAAATTATTTTAGTTTAAATAACAGTATTATGGTATTCGTCGGTATAGTTGGAATTTTATTAGGTAGTTACAGTATATTTTATTATACTTGTAAATTTGCATGTATATACATATACAAAAATTTATGCAAATTTACATAAAACAAAATTGCTATTTATAAAAACTGGAAAGGAAACTAATAAGAAATATTGATATACCAATGCATTTGTATCTAAAATTTATATAAAAATTTGGGTATTATTATCTAATATTGATAAAACCTTGTCTATTGGTATTAGTTTTTTGTAATTTTTTAGTATAAAAGTATTGTTTTTGTATTTTTTATCAATTGGACAAGTCTTTTTAGATGCTTGGCAGGAGTATTCATGCCGCTAGCCCTATCCATTACCCCTTGAGGGAAGGGGGATAGCCTGTCATTGGGAGTCTTGGCCAAGTGATTGGCTATCTCTGTCCTTACAAACAGAAAAGCCCTCTTCATGTATGAAGAAGGCCCTGTTTTCAGTTGGTAATCGTTGGAGGAACTATTGTACCACCTAGTACTGCATCTGCTTGATCTCTCTTCTCATGTCAATGTTCATATCCTTCTCCCTGGCGGCGGCACGCTTGTCGTGCATCTGCTTTCCTCTACAGAGGGATACCTGGACCTTGACCAGGTTGCCCTTGAGGTAGATGGAGGTAGGTACAAGGGTAAAGCCCTTTTCGTCGACCTTCCGCTTGAACTTCTTGATCTCCTGCTTATGGGCAAGCAACCTTCTGTTTCTCATAGGGTCATGGTTGTTGAGGTTTCCATGGGTGTAGGGCTGGATGGTAAGACCTACCAGCGTCAGGGCGTTATTGCTGACTGTCACGTAGCTGTCTGAGAAGCTGAATTTGCCATCCCGGATTGACTTGACCTCGGTACCAGCGAGTGCGATACCGCACTCGAGATCCTCGATCACCTCATAGTTGAAATATGCCTTCTTGTTTTTCTGCAGTGGCTTGAATGTATTCTTGTCCTGTTTCATTTACTCTTTCCAGGCGATGCGGAACCCAATGAGGTCTCCGCATGCAGTAGGGTCGACAGCTCCAACCGTATGTTCGGTGATGGAGGCAGGGGGGTTCAGGTAGCTGCCACCCTTTACGATGACATCTGAGGTGAGCGCACATTGTGCATAGAGCCTTGCTACCTGCTGGTAGTCCGTAAGGCGTTGTAGGGGGATGTAGGGGGTCTGGGTGAACTCCCAGACGCCTCCCAGCATTGCCGATGGGCTCGTGAGGTCTTCGTCGGTGATGGTCAGCGTCCGTGTGTAGGATTTCCCGCTGGCATCCTTTGCGCCAACTGTCCACATCTCTTGGCTAGGGATGAATACGGTTTTTCCTGTCTTGGCGGTGAGCCAGGAGCAGAAGGCCTGGGCGGCCTTGTAACTGATGTTGGTTACAGGCTTTCCCGTGGCAAAGACGACTGAGGGAAGGATTCCGCTCAGGTAGAATGAATCGGTGAGCTCTGCTGATTGAAGGTTCGCCACCTGGGTTTTATCCCACTGGGGGTTTTCCTCGATGAAGAGGGCCCACTGGTATTGGCTTACAGGAGTGGTAGCAAGGCTGAACGGTTCAGTCGTTACGGTGACCCCGGCCTTGTTGGTCTCAGGGAAAATGGAGGGGGTGGTTGATCCCATCACAAAGGTGAGAGAAGGGTAGGAGAGTCCACTCTGGATAAAATCACCAGCTTGGAGCTTCGTCTGTCTTCCCTTGGTCGTGAGGGCCTGACCCTGCAGTCCAACCCCAGCGGTTGTCGCATCCTTGAACAAATCATTGGCTACCTGCAAGGTCTTTTCAATGAGGGGTGTTGTAATGGCGAGCATCTCTTTTGCCTGAAGGGCATCTTCGAACATCGCTTGGGAGGTTATGAAGTTTGTGGCCAGGGCAAAACTGTCACCTAGGGTTTTTTCATCCAGATCCATGGCAAGTGCATCTTGAGCAAAATTGGTGAAGACCGGCGGGTATGGATGGACTACATCAAAAGTGGTGATGCTGCTGTATGCGATGACTTCCTGCAAGTTGAACCTATGTATTGCCAGCTTGCTCTCTTTCGAAAGGCCGGTGATGTCAGCTTCCAGTTTTGCAGTTCTATGCACTAGCCAGGTCAGGAATAGGGGGTGGTCAACCTTGAGTGTCGTTTTCTGCACCTCTACACCACCTTTGGTAAAGGTGACCTCATGCTCCCCGCTCTGTACAAAGAATTGGTAGGGCGTCCCCCCCAGATAGGTGCCGTCAATAGAGACACCTGTTTGCGTAAGGGGGCTCGTGAAGGTGACATATCGCCCTCCCTTGAGAATTCCCGGCAAGAAGCATAGCACAAAAACTGCAATACCTATTGCAAGTATAAGCAAAGTCAGTATATATACGCCAGGTCTCAGGCCTAGGAAGTGAGGAAGCTGCACTTCATCTACGTTGGGAAGTTCCATATGTCTTTTCATACTTGCTAAAGGTATCCAGCATGGCTCTGCTTGTCAACTCGAACCTATTGTGATAGTTTGGTTTCTATGGATGAAATGCTGACAAACCTAGAAAAGACGACTGTGCGCATTCTTACTCGACGGAAGGCAGAAAAGGCCTTGGAGTTGGCCAACAGGCAACCCCGTACCCTCCTGGGTGAAGTAAAAGGGTGGGCCGATGCCCTGGTATTTGCAGTCTTTGCAGTGCTGCTCATCAACCAATACCTCTTCCAACTCTTTCTCATACCCTCGCCCTCCATGGTGTCCACCATGAACATAGGGGACAGGGTGTTTGTCAGCAAGACCATCTACGGCATCGAGGTCTATCCCGGTGGTCCCAAGGTGCTCTCAACCAACCGTCAGGTGCAGCGTGATGACATCATCACCTTCTACAACCCTGAATATGTTTCCAAGGGACCTTTCTTTGATGTGCTGTCACAGATCCTCTATATGGGAACCTTCTCCCTGGTCAACATCGACAAGAACGAGGATGGCTCAGTAGCCGAAAGACTCTATGTGAAGCGTGCCATTGGCTTTCCGGGTGAAGTCGTCCGGTTCCGTGATGGGAATGTGCAGATAAGGAAGGCAGGATCGAATGAGTTTGTCCCTGAGGAGCTTTTCCGAAAAGAGAACTCCCTGGTCGATGGCCCCCATCGCTCTGTTTCTCCCTCCTTGTATGCAGGGATACAGGCCTGGGGTTCCTTGTTTGGATACAAGGATGTGTCGGTTCCTTCCCAGTCTGCACCTTCCTACCTGAGCTCAGCCTATGCATCTGTACAGGATGACAACTACCCTGACGACATGTATCAGTTTGAGGCCTCCCGAGCCAGGACAAAGGACCTCTATGACCCTAGCAACTTCTCCTACAGAAGTGACAGTGCAAGGTACCAGATGGGCACCTATGTACCCCATGGGTCCATCCTTCCCCTAGGGGACAACCGTGACAACTCCCGTGACGGTCGGTATTTTGGCCCTGTTTCCCAGAAGAAGATCAACGGCAGTGTACGCTTCCGTTTCTGGCCTTTCAAGAGAATAGGCTACCTAGGGAACAAATAGTGCCACCCTCTGCAAAACCCTCCTCCCATGTTTTTTCGACCCTTCCTGACCAGCTTTCCCTCTATGTGCATATTCCGTTTTGTACCACCTGCTGCTCCTACTGTGCCTTCTACTCGGAACCAGAAGAGAGCTGGCTGGAACATAGGCAACCGTACATGGACCGCCTTATGCATGAGCTGGAGGAGATTGTCCTCCGCCATGATCGGCCTTTTTCCTCCATATTTATTGGGGGAGGAAATCCAGGCTGTCTGACCTACCAACAACTTGATGGCATGCTAGCTCTTGCCCAATCCCATGGGAAGAGCGAAGAGTGCACCATCGAGATGAACCCTGAGACCTTCGACACCTCCTTGTTTCCCCTGTTTGCCTCAAAAAAAGTCACCAGGCTCAGCATGGGCATCCAGAGCATGGATGACACAGTCCTTGCTACCTTGGGAAGGAATGCCCGACGCCATGATAACCTCAAGGGTATTTCCCTGGCAAAGGAGGTGCACGACCTCTATGGTACGGACCTCTCCTTTGACCTCATGGTCTGCCTTCCAGGGCAGACCCTTGCGATGGCAAAGGCCGATATCGATGAGATCGTCTGCCTTGCCGACCCGTCCCATATCAGCCTCTATTGCCTTACCGTGGAAGAGGGTACCGCCCTATCGGACAAAGTGTCAAAAGGTTTGCTGCCTGTCCTTGATGAAGATGGGCAGGAGGCCTTTCTCTGGGGGGTGTGGGACCATCTGAAAAGCCTTGGGTTCAGCCATTATGAGGTATCGAACTTTTGTAAAGGATCCAAATACTGCAAGCATAACAGAACCTACTGGAATCTTGAAAGCTATCTGGGTTTGGGAAGCAGCGCAGTCTCTGCCATAAGAGGTGGGCAGACGCTCTGTCACTACAGCCAGGAAGAGGACCTTGCGACCTATGCCCAGGGGAAGGATTTCTCAGGATATGTGGCAGAAACGCTTACCGAAAAGGAACACCTGGAAGAGTATTGCATGATGGCACTTCGCACTGATGTGGGCATTGATAAAATAGTGTTCGAGAAACGTTTTTCCCTCTCTTTTGACGAAACCTTTGGGTCTGTAGTAGAGAGTTTGCAGGATGATTGGTACGCCAAATCCCCACAAAGATTTGTCTTGACTGAAATTGGATATATGGTCCTGGATGAGATCGTACTCCGATTTGCCTTGGCCCTAGGATAACCAACAGGTTTATCACCCCTTGACCGGTATGGAACGTTGTGATAGCTTTGATGGGTTGCAATATACGCAAGATTCTATAAATTTAAGAGGTTCAATTATGTCAGGCCATAGTAAATGGGCTACTATCAAACACAAGAAGGGTATCGCTGACGCAAAGCGCGGTCAGAAGTTCACGAAATTGATCAAAGAGATTTCAGTCGCTGCAAAGATGGGCGGTCCTGACCCCGAATCCAATGCAAGATTGCGTACTGCAGTGCTCAAGGCAAGAACCGAGAACATGCCGAAAGACAATATCGACAGGGCCATCAAGAAGGGTTCTGGAGAATTGGGAACTTCCGTGTACTATGAGCTCACCTATGAAGGATATGCTCCTGGTGGTGTGGCCCTGATCATCGATACGCTCACAGACAACAAGAACCGCACGGCCAGTGATGTCCGAAGCACCCTCACCAAGAGCGGTGGTACCCTCGGAGCAACAGGCTGCGTTTCCTATATGTTCCAGACCAAGGGTATCATAACCTATGATGCTACCAAATATACTGAAGAACAGGTTTTTGAAGTCGCCCTGGAAAATGGAGCCGATGACGTGACCTCCTCTGATGGAATGATCGAGGTAACCACAGCCCCCTCTGACTTCGCCAACGTACTGGAAGCCCTCCAGGCCGCAGGTTTTGAGCAGGAGAGCGCTGAGGTAGAAAAGGTTGCAGACCAGACCGTTTCCCTTGATGCAGAGAAGGCCCGCAAGGTTCTTAAGATTATCGACAAGCTCGAGGAACTTGATGACGTACAGCAGGTTTCCACCAACTTGGAGCTTCCCGATGATTTTGAGGACAGTGACGAAGAATAACCTATGCTCATCCTAGGTATAGATCCAGGATTTGCTCAGACAGGCTGGGGTGTTGTCGAATCCAATGGACAACGCAACCGGCCTGTTTCTTTTGGTGTCATCAAGACCCAGCCTGCCATGGCGGACAATGACCGGATCCATTTCATTGCAAAGTCGGTCGGGGAGATAGCCCTTGCCCAGAAGATAGCTGTCTGTGGCATGGAGGACATATTCTTTACCAAGAATGTGAGCTCTGCCATAAATGTCGCGAAGGTGATCGGGGCCATCGTGCACCAGCTTGCCCAGAACTCCATTGAAGTGCACCTTTTCAGTCCCATGACGATAAAGAGCGCTGTCACAGGCTATGGGGGGGCTGACAAGAAACAGGTCCAGGAGATGGTCCGCCTGCTGCTGGGTTTCCAGACAATTCCCAAGCCTGACCATAGTGCAGATGCCTTGGCTGCAGCAATCTGTTATTCAGTGTATAATGCCACCCAGGTAAGGATGAACATAACATGATCAATGCAATTATCGGGGATATCGTCTCCGTCACAGAAACATCGGTAGTTCTGAGATGCAATGACATTGAGTACAACCTCAATGTCTCGGCCCAGACCTCCAGCCGCCTGAGCAACCTGAAGGGAGAGGAGCGGGTAGGCGTACGTCTGCTTACCACGTTGGTCCACCGTGAAGACAGCATGACGCTCTTTGCATTCATCGATGAGGCTGAGCGTGAAGCGTTCAAACAACTGCAGACCGTCTCAGGGATCGGCTCAAAGCAGGCATTGAAAATACTCTCTGGCATCAGCGTGAAGCATTTGGCAGAGGCTCTGGACAGTGGTAATGTGAAGCTGCTCTCCACAATTCCAGGAATTGGACCCAAGACCGGGCAGAAGATGATACTGACCCTGCGCAATGTCCTGGTCCTTGAAGACGAAAAGATGCCCGCCTCCGCTTCCTCCAAACGCACATCCCTCAAGATGTGGGGTGACATACTCGATGCATTGGTAGAGATGGGCTATGACCGGAGAAGGGTTGAGGATGTGGTTGAGAAACTGGTGACTGAGGAGAAGGAGAAGCTCTCTGCCCTTAGCCACCACGAAACGGAAGAGTACCTTTTCCGTAGTGCCATCGTGGCACTGGGGTAGAGCATGGATAGCATGGAAACCAATATGAGCGAGCTCGATGTACTGCAACACAGTTCTGTCGTCTCGACCTCGTTCCAGCAGGAAGCTGACAAGCAGGAGAACATCCTCCGACCCAAGATGCTCTGTGACTTCCAGGGGCAGCAACGGCTGAAGGATAACCTCGCAGTCTTTGTCCAGGCAGCAAGGGGGCGAGGGGAACCTCTTGACCATACCTTCTTGATCGGGCCCCCGGGGCTGGGAAAAACCACATTGGCTACCATCATAGCCAATGAGATGGGGGCAGAGATCCGCATGACCAGCGCCCCTGCATTGGACAAGCCAAAGGACCTGGCGGGAATTCTCACCAACGTCACAGAAGGCTCTGTATTCTTCATCGATGAGATCCACCGGCTCAAACCAGCCCTGGAGGAGATGCTCTACATTGCCATGGAGGATTTTGAGATCGACTGGGTGATAGGCCAGGGTCCGGCTGCCAGGACAATGCGCATCCCTCTTCCCAAGTTTACCCTCATAGGAGCCACCACCAAGGCCGGTTCGGTATCCAGCCCCCTCTCCTCACGATTCGGCATTACAGCGCATATCGAGTTCTACAATGAAAAGGAACTGGCCCAGATCATTGAACGGTCTGCCCATATCATGGATATCGAGATAGCGAAACCTGCCATCGTGCAGCTTGCAAAGTGCAGCCGGGGTACACCCCGTATTGCCAACCGCCTCCTGAAACGGTTACGGGATTTTGCCGCAGTCATGGGCGACGGGAAAATAACTACCGAAATTGTCAACCATGGGCTGGAACGGCTGGGAATCGATACAAAGGGCCTGGAGACCCAGGACAGGAACATCCTCAGGACCATCATCGAGTTCTATGACGGAGGCCCTGTCGGGGCTGAGACCCTTTGCATATCGGTAGGGGAGGCCATCGAATCCCTTGAGGATTTCTATGAACCCTACCTTATCCAGAAAGGATATCTGAAACGCACGCCAAGGGGTAGGATGACAACCAAGAAGGCATACGACCTGCTTGGGATACCCTGCAAAAGGAACATGGATGAAGATCAAGGAATACTCTTTTGAGCTACCTCCTGAGCTGATCGCACAGAGCCCTGCCGACAAGCGGGGCGCTGATAGGCTTATGGTAGTGAATAGGGCAACCGGTATGGTTGTCGACTCATATATGTCCAGCTTTGTGGACTTTCTGGAAGAAGGGAGCGTGCTGGTGGTAAACAACAGCAAGGTGCGCAAGGCACGTCTCTTTGGAACCAGTGAAACCGGTGGTATCGTGGAATTTCTCTTCCTTGAGGAAAACCTGGACAAAAGCTGGCAGGCAATGGTAACCAAGTCCAAGCGGCAACATGTCGGAAAACGGTATACCTTTGGTGAGGAACCCTCGCTGTATCATGCACAGATTCGTTCGGAAAACGAAGACGGGACCAGAACCGTCCAGTTTGATGAAGAGGTAGGGGAGCTCTTTTTCCAGCAGTATGGCCATGTGCCACTGCCTCCCTATATCAAGCGCGAGGATGACTTTCAGGACGAGAGCCGCTACCAGACCATCTATGCCCGCAGTGAAGGCTCGGTAGCGGCCCCGACAGCTGGGCTCCACTTCACATCTGTAATTCTTTCTCGTATCAGGGAAAAGGGGTGCACCATCGTTCCCATCACCCTGCATGTGGGGCCTGGTACCTTTTTGCCTGTACGGACAGAAGATCTTGAGGACCACCACATGCACTATGAACGCTATGAGATAGATGGGGAAAGTGCACGAATCATCAACCAGGCCAAGGCAGAAGGTAGACCCATAGTCGCTACAGGCACTACCAGTGTCAGAACCCTGGAAAGTGCCTATGATGCAGAGAAAGGTGGGGTCGTCCCAGGCCTGAACAGGACAAACCTCTTCATCAAGCCAGGATACACCTGGAAGGTTGTTGACCGTTTGCTGACCAACTTCCATACCCCGGAGTCAACCCTGTTGGTCCTGGTATCGACCTTCGCAGGAAAAGAGCTCATAGACCGGGCATACCGCCATGCGATCGATGAGCGCTACCACTTCTTCAGCTATGGCGATGCGATGCTGATACTCTAGAACAGGATGCCCTGGATTTCCAGGGCGATCTCCTCGATGCTTTTCAACCCGTCAAGGCGATAGAACTTCACATCCTTGGGCAGGTCGCTGAACAACGTTTCATAGTTGTTCCTTACGCTTTCCAGGAACTCTGCCCGGTCAAACAGTTCAGCCTCATCACCGCGAAGGGCGATGCGCCTGATGCATTCGGTGACAGGGGTATCGATGAAGAACAGATAGTTTGGGGCCGGAAACTGGTTGAGCTGCTCCACCTTTTCTAGCGGACACTCCACACCCTGGTAGGCAAGGGAGGAGTAGAGATAGCGGTCACAGATGACGAGTTTTCCCTCTTCAAGGTCGTTGACCAGGCCATATACGGGATTGTACAGGTGGTCCTCCCTGTCAGCGGCATAGAGCATCGCAAGCGCCAAAGGGGTTGTAACTACCTGTTTTTTCAGGATTGCACGCACCAGGCGTCCTATAGGCTTGTCAGTTGGTTCAAATGTGGCCTTGCAGGAACGGAGGTTTTTGTCACAGTATTCTGCCAACAATTGCATCTGTGTTGTGGTTCCCGCTCCATCAAGACCTTCAAAAACTATAAGATTTTCCAAAATAGATGACATTGCATTTCTCCTTGCACGACAATATGGTACCGTAAAGATGGGATTGCGTAAATCCAATTCGTGTGCAAACCCTAGCTGTGTAGCAAGCAAGTGGTGGCAAAGAACGCACAATAGGGTATACTGGTTCAAAGGTTTTAATCGGTGAGATATCATACTACGTTCAAGGACATAGCAGTTTCCCTCTTTGTCGTACTGGCATGTACCGGCATCTGCCTCTATGGGATGCTGTTTTTCAGTGTGATCAACCCAGCCCAGCCTTTTGCCGATTTCCTTGTATCACAACTCGATAGAGGCTCCTCCCTGAGCTTTAGATCTGAAGGTCTTGCACGATCCTTCCTCAAGCAGGTGGAACTTACCGAAGTCTCCATACAGAGTGAAGAGGAGATTCCGTTTGCAACCGATTCCGTGGTCATCGACCAAGGGGTAGGCTCACTTGTGTTTTCTTTGTTTGGGAAGGCCAGGCCCATTACCGTTACGCTCGTAAACCCCACAGTATCCCTCTCGGTGGCAGAGATTCCCAGCCTGTCCGACAGTGATGGCTCCTCCATGCCGGCTTTCCTCTCTTCCTGGCTTGCAAAAAACTCCCTGAACCTACGGACAACGTCCCTGGATTTCAAGCTTGAAGGCAGGGATTTTTCTACTTCTGCAACAGATGCAGACCTCTTTCTGTCGCTTGGAAAGGCGCTCAACCTCTCCTCGTTCAAAGGGACCATAGCCCAAGCCGAATTCCAGATGGGGCAAGCAGGACTCTCCCTTAGCTCCATTCGTTTGGATATGGATGGGAACCTCCTGGTTCTTGGGGAGGCAAAGCAGGGCATTGCCCGATTTGAAGATGGGTCAGTGGCCTTTGAGGATTTGGCAGTTGAGAGCGAACTGGCCTCCTTGCACATTGCAAAAGAGCAACTTGCCCTGGATTTTTCCCTCTCCAACCTTTTTCTTGACCATGCATCTGTACAGGCAACCATTCCACACCTCGCTTCCCATGTGGTCCTTGATTCTTTGGCCTTCACCTCCATGGATACTTCCTATGACCTGCTTGACCTGCAGGTTGGGGAGTTCACCCTCCATACCCCAACGGCCAGCATCAGCGCAAAACAGGGGGAAGATTCAATGCTCCTGGGATTTGCCACCAAGGCCCTTTCCCCTCTTTCCCTGCAGAAACAGGGCTTTGCACCTCTCTATGCAGATTCTCTGGTTGGATCTGCCCAAAGGGAACAACAGGGAGCTCTCTTTGCAAAGCTCTCCCTGCGGCAAGTGGCCACGGTGCTCGATGATGCGGCATTCACCCTCTCCGATGTGACGATAGCATCCCAGGCAGACAAGGATCTCTCTGTAGTTTCTGCGACGCTGGAAACCTTGGCAAACGTTGCATTCGCCCCAGCAGGGATAACCCTCTCCTCACCGGTGGTGGCGACCATCGCCCTGTCTGACCATTTCAGGGCGCTCTCCAGCTCCCTTTCCCTTCCGACACTATCCTCAAATCTGGTTGAGGAGCCCTTCTCCAGTTCCCTGGCCTACCAGCAGAACAGTGAGGGAGGTCAGTTCCAGGCTACCTTGTCCAATGGGAACAAGTTCCTTCTGCAGGCACTGTATGACCTTCCGAGGGGAGAGAAGGGTACCTTTTCCTTCCAGGCAAGGTTGCAGGACTTCGAGCTTGGCCTAGTCGAACCTACCCTGGAACGCTATGCACCCTTCTTTAGGCCCTACTATGGGAACGCCTCCACAATTACCGGCAACCTCTCCTTCCAGTCAACCCAAGGCACCGGTACGATTCTCGGCTTTGACGGAACCTTCTCCTCGGATTTGGTCCTTTTGGACATTACCTTGGGCAACCGCATCCTCAACGCAGGTTTCACCATTCTTGCGGGCATTGAGGGGGACCTTGTCGTGGTGGACTCGCTCTCACTCTCCACCGCTGACCTTCGTTTGGCCTACAACGGTACGACCGACCTGAACTACTGGCTTCCCTCCGGTGAGTTGCGTCTTTTTGATACGGTGAAAGGAACACAGCTTGCCTTCGCAAGTTTCTCGCCCCTGCCTCCGACCCAATACCGTTTCTCCATCACCACGCCCCTTGTTTCCTCCCTTCTCTTGGATGGGGTCATCGCCCGCGATGGTTTGGAGAGGCTCACCAGCAGGGCAAACCTCAGCCTCTATGGCACAACATATCCCCTGGATTTTTCCCTGTCGACTCCTACGTTGCAGATTGACCTTACCAGTGGGGAGATGCTTTCGTTGCAGGCATATCTTGCACCCCCCTACAGGGCAAAGGTTGTTGCAGACAACCTGCAGTTGCCCAAGGTTGGGGTATTTGACCACTCATCCATGGATGGGGAGCTTTCCCTCCAATTCAATACCGTCCATGACTGGAGGGTAGATGCAACGAACCTCAGACTCGGTTCATTGCTGCTCAATGGATTGCACTATGCCTTCTCAGGGTCCTTGTATGCCCTTCCTTCTAGCATCCAGACCATTGGCTCAGCCATTACACAGGATGCCACATCATATGGCCTCTCCCTGCAGTATTCAGGCTCTGACCTTCTTGACCTCTATGGTGCCAAGGGCCTGATGCCCTTTACCTTTAGCTTTACAATATCGGAGAACGCCATAAACAGGCTCGCCCTTTCGCTGATCGGAAGTGAAGAGAGGATCGAAGCCCTCAGTGAGGTCAAAAAGGTTGACCTTGGCAGGTTTGCCTCCTCTCTTGCAGGCGTTGAGATGAACCTGACAGCCCTTGGGCATACCGACTTCAAAAAGAAGGTCAGTATGGACGGAAAACTCTCCCTCGAGGGGCCACAGTTCTCCTTTTCCACCGACATGGAGGCAACTGAGACGCTGCTTACCATGGTGCATGGCTCATTCAGGAAGGGGAAGCTAGCGGTCGAAGATGTTTCCCTCACCCTTGATGGAGGAAACGGGAATCTCTCCTCCCAAGGACGATTCAGCCATATCAGAACCCTTTCCTACAAGGATCAGCTCTCCCAATTCACCTATTCCCTGAGCCTCCCCTTTACCCCGGTCGACTCCCTGTTCGATATCGGCCTTGCCATCAAGGCGATGAAGAGTGATCGGATTGCCGGTACCATTTCCCTTGGGGACCTCCTGCTGTATGGAGAGAAGGGGATCGCCGATGGTACCTATAGCTTCAGCTACAAGGACAAGGAAGTATCGATAAACAGTTCCTTGCTCTCGGCCCGCTACGATGCCAAGGATGGCTCCATCGATGCCCACGTGGATAACGCATTTGGGATTGGCATCACCCTAGGTGGGTGGGTACGAGAGGATGGGCTCTACCTCAGTGCAAAGGATATCTATTTCCCCCTGAATTTGCTGAACCGGCTCTTCCTCAAGCCTGTATTTGGATTTGTCGATGGGGTGGCGCAGGGTGAAGTCATCGTAGGGGGGACACTCTCCCAGCCCAAGATATATGGACAGCTCTCCCTCGATTCTGCGGCCATGGATCTCTTCTGGCTTCCCCAGGATATTCTATCTGTGAAAAATGCAACGGTAACGATCGACGGGCAGAGGGCCATCTCCCCGACATTCCCCTTCTTCTCGACCAATAGGGAGACAGGGGTCACGGTGAGGGGCATGGCAAGCTTACGGGCGGATTTTGACGGGTTCAACCTGAAGAGCTATGAGATTCATGCCGAACCTACGGAAGGGCAGGTCTACGTGTTCATACCTATCCAGGGCTTCGATGCCGATATCCGCACCTATGCCGAGGGGACATTCAACCTCTATGGCATTGGGTATGAGACCTGGGTATCAGGGGATGTGCTTCTGGAAAATACGACGATGAGCATGGGCATCACCGGCCTTCCATCCTGGTATGTCCCCACAGGCCTCTCCAGTGCGGACTTTACCCTTACCACGGGCAAGAATGTCACCTTCTTCTATCCTAACCCGGCCAATCCCTTCCTCAAGGCAACATTGACCGAGAACCAGAAGATAAAGGTGATGTTTGACCACACTACTGAAGCTATCTCCCTTGACGGGCTATTCTCGTTCAGAAGTGGTGAAATCTACTATTTCCAGAAAAACTTCTTCATAACGGAAGGTTCGCTGGACCTGCATACCGATGCCTTTACCGGCTCCTCGCAGATTCAGCCAAGGATCAACCTGCGTGCAAAACTTACCGATTTCGATCGGCAGGGAAACCGGGTCGACATCTTCCTGATCCTCAGGGACTCTAGCCTGACCAACCTGAATCCCCAGTTTGAGAGTGTCCCTTCCAAGGATATCAATGAAATTCTCGAGATTCTCGGGCAGAGCATCCTGCCAACCGGTGCATATGGTCAGGTCAACCTCTATAGCGTCGCCTCCCTTGCCGCGGCAGCTACCGATGTGGCTGGAAGGCTAGGCTACCTCAATACAGGGACAAACACAGCGTTGACTGAGTCCATCCGGATATCCCTGGGCCTGGATCTCTTCAGCCTGCGAAGCAACATTGTACAGAACATCCTTTTCGATGCCCTTCCTGGAAGCAGCATCTCCTCTTCCTTCAGCCCACTTGCCCGGTACCTGAACAATACGACCATCTTCATGGGTAAATATATTGGCAAGGACTACTTCCTCCAGGCCCTTATCCATCTTACGGCAACGGACAGGGCCAAAATTCTGCGTTCCTTCGTAGCCCCTGACCTTGCGATCGATCTTGAGCTCTCTTTGGAGTGGAGCAACCCCCTGGGTACATTCTCACTCTTCACCCAACCAAATGAGTTGTCGATTTATAATATTTTCGATACCATTGGTTTCAGTGTAACCAGACGGATAGTTTTGCGTTAGACAGTTTGATAGGAGTCAACATGGGTAACCAGAAAATAGTGCGGTTTTTTTTGATATTGATTTTACTTGTCTCTATGATAGCAACACTCGGTGCAGCTGAGGAACAGCCTTGGTACATGGGAAAAAAGATCACCTCTTTTTCCAATACCGGTTTGCAGAATGTTGCAAAGGGCGAGATAGAAGATATTCAATACGCCTATATTGGAAAAACCTTTACTGACGACGTGTTCAACGAATTGCAGGGCAAGCTCTATGCCATGGACAAGTTCCTCTATTTCCTGGCCGAAGCCCAGCGGGGAGGGGAGGGCAACAATGACCTGGTCATTGAGATGAACTTCTTCGAACTTCCGTACATAGAAAGTGTAACGTTGGTGGGAAATGACAACATCAAGAACAAGGATATCACCGATGTCCTCGTGGCAAAGACGGGCTCCTTCCTGCAGGACCAGAACATCGAGCTTTCCAAGGACGCCATCCAGAGCCTCTATAAGGGCAAAGGGTATGCAGATGCCAAGGTCGAGAGTTCCTACACGACCGATGAGGTTACCAACAGGACGGCCCTGACCTATACGATTGAGGAAAACAAGCAGAAGAAGATTGGGGAGTTGCTCTTTGAGGGCAACACTACCTTTACGGAAGAGATCCTGAAAAAACAACTGGAAAGCAAGGCTCTCTCCTATTTCAGTTCCGGCTACTACAACCCCCTTACCATTGAGACTGACAAGCAGAAGATTCTCACCTACTATGCAAGCAACGGCTACATCGAGGCCACCATCACCGACGTACGGCTGGAGGACATCAGCGAGGAGGGGGACAAGTTCACCCGGCTTCGTGTGGTCTTTACCATCGATGAAGGGTCGCAGTGGTTCTTCGGAGGCCTTGAGATCGAGGGGAACAACGTATTCACCACCGAGCAGTTCCAGAACCTCATCACCATAAAGAAGGGTGCCATCCTCGACCAGAGCCGAGTGGACGCACAGATTTCCAAAGTTGCCGACCTCTACTGGAACAATGGCTATATCTTCAACCTCATGTCCACTGAAAAGGTGCGCAACGAGGAGACCAGGACCATTTCGTACCTTCTGAAGGTGCAGGAGAACCAGCAGGCGGTTATCGAGGATATCCGCCTGGAAGGGACAACCAAGACCAAGCCCTATGTATTTTTGAGGGAACTGACCTTCAAAAAAGGGGATATCTTCAGCAAGGAACAGCTGATAAAGAGTGCCCAGAACATCTACAACACCCTTATCGTTACCGATGTCCAGTTCGACATCCTCAACGGCAGTGAAGAGGGCAAGGTCATCCCCGTCTTTACCGTAACTGAAGGCAACCAGATGGACATCCAGTTCGGCGCTACCTTCGGAGGCAATGTCGATGGTTTTCCTGTAAGTGGATTTCTGCAGTGGTCCGACAAGAACCTTGCAGGGACCGGCCGGGACCTCGCCATCTCCACCACCCTGAGCCCTGACACCCAGAACGTCTCGGTCTCATTCAGCGATGGCTGGGTAGGCGACCGCCGTTGGTCAAACGGCCTGACCCTCTCCTTTGACCGAAGCGTCAAGGACTCGGTGCTGCAAAAAGCTGGGGCAAGCCCCTACTATGGTGTCGACACCACTGAGAGTGCATACCCCAAGAACTACTCCAGCTATGCCGACTACCTTGCCGCAGGCAAGGCAACCCCAGCTAGCCAGTATTTGATGAGCTACGACTACCTACGATTCTCTGTCGCATACAACACAGGCTACACCTTCATGTTCCGCCCAGGTTCCCTGATCGTCTCAGGCGGGGTTTCCATCGGACTGAACCGTGCCATATATGACCAGGACCTCTACGATCCCTTTGAGAAACTTATCAGCCAGTACGCTGAAGCATGGCAGTTCTCCAACCGCATCAGCCTGGGCTTCTCATGGGATGGCCGTGACCTGATAGAGAACACCTCCAGGGGTTACCTGGTGTCCCAGAGCTTTGCCTATGCAGGAGGTGTTTTGGGCGGACTTTCCAACTACATCCGTTCTTCCTCCAGCGCAAGCGGCTATGTGACCCTCTTTACCTTTACCCTTGACGAGAAGAAGGCAAACGTGGTCCTTGGCGCAACCTCCACGGTAAATATCATGCTACCCCAGTTCTACCCTGACAGTTCAGGCTCCTGGGCATGGAGGGACGCAAAGGAAGGGGCTACCCGATATGAGCTGCTCTATATCGACGGCATGAATATCGGTAGGGGGTTCCCGGTCGTCTATGACCAGTCGTTCCTGTTCGACAACCAGCTCTCCATCAGCTGGCCCTTGGCCCAAAACGTCCTTTCTGCAGAGGTCTATACCAGCGCCACCGGTGTCAGCCCCACGCTGCAGGAGATCACCGGCCTCAGCTCCCTTTCCTGGTACTTCTCGATGGGAGCCGGTATCAAGCTGAAGATCCCAGGCTTCCCGCTGGGGCTCTACCTGGTCAAGAACGCAACCTACATGAACAACACCTTTGCCTGGAGCGAAAACAATACTCTCTTTAGGAATAGTTCGAATCCTGACAGTGGCCTGAGCCTAGTACTGGCCATTACGACCTCGCTCTATTGACCATGGCCGAAGAGAAACGCCTTACTCCCATGATGGTCCAGTACAGGAGCATCAAGGAGCAGCACAAGGACAAGGTCCTCTTCTTTAGGCTCGGTGACTTCTACGAGATGTTCGATGAGGATGCCGTAGAGGTCTCCCGCATGCTCAACATAACCCTTACAAGGCGGGGGAACCAGCTGATGTGCGGCATTCCCTACCATGCGGCAAAGGTCTACATTAAGAGGCTTTTGGATGCGGGGCAGAAGATAGCTATCTGCGAGCAGGTTGAGATGCCCCAGAACGCCAAGGAGATTGCCAAGCGTGAGGTGGTGCAGATCATCTCCCCTGCTACGGTGATCGAGGACGATTTCCTTGATGCAAGGAGCAACAGCTATGTGCTCTGCGTCTCTTTGCAGAAGCGGATGTTCTCGGTAAGCTATGCCGACATCACCAGCGGTGAGTTTGTGCTGAGAAGCATCGAGGTCGAGAAGCAGTTCTCCTCCTTGCTCTCCTTGTTGGAACAGGTCGGGCCGAGGGAAATACTGGTCAACGAGGATGAGTATTTTTCCAACCCTGATTTCCAGAGGGTGATCGACGGGCGCACTGCCATGGTCACCAAACTCCCTCCCTGGTATTTCTCCATCAAGGATGGGTATGCAAGCATGTGTTCCCAGGTTGGGACCTCCTCACTCAAGGCCTTTGGCCTGGAGAGTACCTCCATCGAGGTCGCCAGTGGTGGTGCTTTGCTGGGGTATCTGAAGGACTCTGCAAAGACTGCCCTGCAGCAGATCAGCCACTTCTCGGTCGAATCGGAGGACAGGTATCTCCGTATTGATGAATCAAGCAGGAAAGGGTTGGAACTATTGGCCAACACCTTTGATGGAAGTGAGCGCTTTACCCTCTTCTCCTCCCTTGATGAAACCATCACCAGTGCAGGCTCAAGGTTGCTCAAGAAGTGGATCACCTTTCCCCTGGTCGATGAGCAGCAGATCATGGAGAGACAGAAGTGGGTTACCTTCTTTGTTGAGGAGAGAAAGGAGCTGGAGAGGATCCGTCCCATTCTCAAGAACGTCCTCGACTTGGAGAGGCTCACCTCCCGTATTTCGATGGGTAGGTCTATTAGCCATGACCTGGTCGGCATCTCCCAGACTGTGCATGCATTCTTTGCCCTTGTCAGCGAACACTACCAGAGCTTGCTGCAGGAAGAACTCTCTGAGGAGAAGCTTCTGCAACTGGTGGAGGTGGTCAAGGAGCTGGACAGGGCGATCAACGACCAGTGCCAAGGTCCCTTTGTCGAAGGGCAGGTCATCCTTGACGGATATGATGCCACCCTTGATGAGCTGCGATCGATCAAAGGGGGAGGTAAGGAGCTGTTGGATACCTATCTTGCCAAGGTGAGAAAGGAGACCGGCATCACCAACCTCAAGCTCTCCTCCAACAAGATCCTTGGCCACTACCTGGAAGTTTCGAAAGGCCAGGTCGACAAGGTACCCCCTTCCTTCTATCGGAAACAGACCTTGGTAAATGCAGAGCGGTATACCAGCGATGTGCTTATCGAGTGTGAGCAGAAGATCCTCAGAAGCTCATCAGAGGCTGAAAAGCGTGAACGCTTCATCTATGAGGGACTTCTGGAAAAGGCGAGAAGCATGCAAAGCCAGCTGTTGGCCATTGCCGCCCTGCTCAGCCAGATCGACTGTCTCCAGGGGTTTGCCACCGCTGCGATCAAGGGAGGGTATACAAGACCTACCTTCGTACCGGAGAACAGGCTCTCCATAGAGGGTGGACGCCATCCTGTGGTGGAACAACAACTGGGAATGGGGAATTTTGTCCCCAATGACCTGGACATCGAGGAGAGTGGTGAACGGTTCTGTCTTATCACCGGTCCCAATATGGCCGGTAAGTCCACCTTCCTCCGCCAAACTGCCCTGATCGTCCTCCTTGGCCAGATCGGGAGCTACGTACCGGCACGGAAGGTGGAGATGCAGATCGTGGACCGTCTCTTCTGTAGGGTAGGGGCGAGTGACAATCTTGCCAGGGGAGAGTCCACCTTCTTGGTTGAGATGCAGGAAGCAGCCCACATTCTCCGAAGTGCGACAGATCGCTCCCTGGTCATCGTGGATGAACTTGGTAGGGGTACCAGCACCCAGGACGGGATGTCCCTGGCCTTTGCTGTGATGCAGACCTTGCTTGATATGGGCTCAAAGACCTTGTTTGCTACGCACTACCACGAGCTTGCCCATCTGGACAACTCCCGGGTTCAACTTCTTACCCTTCAGGTACTTGAGCAGAACAACCAGATCACTTTCGTACGGAAGGTGATCAAGGGCATTGCAAACAGTTCCTATGGCCTGAATGTTGCGAAGATGGCTGGCTTGCCCGCCTCCTCCCTGCGTACGGCCCGCAACTTCCAGAAAAAGCACTTTGCTGAATATGGTATGGCAAGCCCCCAGCTGGAACTGTTTGCCGACCATGAGCAAGGCCAGACCGACCTTCCCTCCCTTTCAGGTGAAGAGGAACAGGTTCTTTCCAGGATACGGGATTTCTCCGTTGAAAGCTCATCCCCCCTTTCAGCCCTCTTGTTTTTGGAAGAGCTCAAGGAGATGCTTGAAGAGAATTGAGTGAGACCGCACCTTACTGGGTATGCTTTGCCCACTCTGCGGTCGATTTTCCGATGATATCCTCTGCCCTGACTGTCTGTCACACCTAGAGAGTCTCTCCTTTGCACAGCTTTACCCAAACCGTTGTCCCCGATGCAACAGGCCTGTGGTGGATGAGGCGTATCCCTGCCTGTTCTGCCTCAATGCCTTCCAGGCCTATGGAACCTATACAGGCCTGTTGGCTGAGCTGCTTCTGCTCTACAAGATTGGGGGACAACGATCGTTGAAAAAAGTGTTGGCCTCCCTGTATGTACCTCTGCTGGAACCTTTGGGAAAGGTCGTGCTCATCCCCATCCCTGCCAGCAGGAATGGGCTGAAGAGGCGGGGGTTTGACCAGATGGGCCTTGTGTGCAGATATCTGAAACGGAGCAGGGGGTATGGGATGCTCTCCCTATTTGTCCAGACAGGGGTGGGCCAGAACAAGTTTCTCTCCCGCCACGAGAGGCATGAGCGGCATCCCCTCACCCTGATACCCAAAAAGGGGGCAGAGATTGCCCGGTATCAGAAGGAGGGGTATAGCTTTGTCATCATCGATGATGTCTCTACCACAGGCTTTACCCTACAGGTTGCACGAGACCTCCTTGCCAAGGCGTATGGAATAGACCCATTTTCCCTGGTTTTGGCCCTTGCATAGGGAATTTTTGCCCTATTGTCCAATCTTTTCTCCGATAGTCCTAGCCTACGATTGACAAAGGGGGGGTATCCACCTACTATTGCAGGTAGGATATGTCTGATTATTGGGGGATCGCTCGAAGGCGGATCCCTTTTTTATGAGAATTGGAAAGGTATGTTAGAAAAAGGAATACAAAAAACAAGTTTGTTTGCGGAGTATGCTCCGCTATTGGAAGCCCTTGGGATCACCATTGTTGATATCAACAGGGTCGATCGTGGCTTCGGTGTCGGGGTAACGATCATCATCATGACCAAAGACCATGAGGTGACTGTTGCAGATTGTTCGAAGGTATACAAGCTGGTCTATCCACGTATGGAACTGCAACTTGGCGAACGTGATCTGCACATCGAGGTTTCTACCCCAGGTCTGCAGCGCACCATCAAGGATGTATACGAATTTTCTCTCTTCGGGGGCAAGCGGGTACGCGTCTATGATACAAAGCATGAAGAGTGGGTCAGTGGACTCATCACCGACAGTGATGATGCATCGGTTACCCTTGCTTCTGCCTATATCGGAGATTCCAAAGAGATGATTGAGACAATGGTCGTGGATTTTTCAAGGATTCAAAAAGCAAAGCTCGACTACAGATGGGAGGACAATTCAAATGGCAACTGAATTAGGTGACGCTATCCAAAGCATGATAGCGGAAAAGAATATTTCCGAAGAATTGGTATTAAGCACCATTGAAGACATTCTCCGTGCAGCGTACAAGCGAAAGTTTGGTACGGAAGAGAATGCAGTCATCCAGTTCAGTGAGGATTTTACCTCTGTCGAGCTCAGTGCAAGACGTAAAATTGTTGATGATGACAACTGGTACAATGAAGTCACCGAGATTTCTCTCAGCGATGCAAAGGAAATCCACGAGGATTGCGAGATCGGCGATGAGCTGCTCATCCCTGTCGACCTGAAAGAGTTTGACCGCATCAGCGTTCAGAGTGCCAAACAGCGGGCTCACCAGAGCTTCAGGGACATCCAGAAGGATACCCTGTACAGCGAGTTCAAGGCCAAGGAAGGCCAGCTTATCATCGGCTATTTCCGCCGGCAGATTCCCAATGGCGACATCTACGTCGATATTGGCTCAACCGAAGGCATCCTTCCAAGAAGGAACCAGTCAAGTAGGGAGAGCTATGGCAACGGGGACAAGATCAAGTGCTTCGTCGACAAGGTGGAGAAGGCCGAACGTGGTGTTCGGGTTGTCCTGTCCAGGACAAGCCCTGAACTTATCAGACACCTTTTTGAGGTTGAGATTCCTGAGATCGCCCAGAACCAGATAGACATCATCAAGATTGTCCGTGAGGCAGGGTACCGCACCAAGGTCGCCGTTGCTTCCCGCAATGATGAGATTGACCCTGTAGGGGCTTGTGTCGGGTTGAAGGGAAATAGAATTCAGACTATCATGAGCGAGATAGAGGGTGAGAAGATCGATATCCTTCGCTATGACACCAATCCGTTGAACTATATCCGCAATGCACTCTCTCCTGCACAGGTGAAGGACGTTGTGGTATTGGACAAGAATATTTTCCATGCGGTGGCGATTGTAGAAGATAGTCAGCTCTCCCTTGCCATTGGAAAGCAGGGCCTGAACGTCAGGCTGGCCAACAAGCTTGTTGACTGGATCATTGATGTAAAGACGCAGGCACAGTTCAATGAGTTGGATATTGCTACGGAAGCCCGTTCCCGTGCAGAGAGTTTCTTCTCACAACCCGAGGAACTTGACCAGCCGCTGCGCTTTGAACAAGAAGTTCCACAGGTCGTTGCTGCTGAGCCAGAACAGGAAGAGAACCTTGTCGATGAAGACGAGATTGCCCTTTCTGACCTCCCGATGGATGCACAGCTTTTGAGCAAACTGCAGTTCCACGATGTGTACAGTGTTGAGGAGTTCATCAACCTCAGCGATGAGGATCTGGCTTCTTTCTCAGACCTGAGCGAGAGTGAGATCATTGCAATTAAGGATACTATCAACGAGTATGTCGATATCGTTGAGGATGAAGAAGATGGCGAGGCCGAGTATGTTTGCCCAAGTTGCGGTTCAGCAATCACCATCGATATGACTGTGTGCCCCAACTGTGGTACAGGTCTTGCATTTGAGGTAGAGTAATATTATCCAAGAGGGAATAATGACGGAAGAGAATAATAAGCCAAAAGCAACGTTGATCAAACATGTAGTGAATCCATCGGAAACCAAGGAAGAGAAGACAGCCTCTCCTGTTGAATCCGATACCAAGCCAAAAGCTCCTGAAAAACGGAGAGTGGTTGTGGTAAAGAAGAAGGTTGTGGTTGTAAAACCACAAGCTCGACCTGCTGCGTCAAGCTCAACACCCGATTCTCCAGGCTCTGAATCCGAATCCAAGGCTGCTGGGCAGAAACGCACCAGCACGCTGAGAAAGACCGTACGTTCCACTGGGGATAGGATCAACTCCTCTCCACTGCATACCGGTCCCGTTGTCATTAGGCCCACAAACCTTCCTCCTGTTCCCAATCAGGGACAGACAGTAAAAGATCACGCTGAATGGCAGAGCAAGAACCCCGATGGTGTGGCTCCTACTCCGGCACCTCCTTCAAACGGACCTCGCATTGCAGGCACCGTAGGTGGCAAGCCGGCTCCTGGAACACGTCCTGCCTATCAGGGCAATCGCACCGGTGGTGGCTATCAGGGAAACAATCCCCGACCAGCCGGAGCCGGTGGCTATCAGGGTAACAATCCCCGTCCAGAGGGAGGCGGTGGCTACCAGGGCAACAATCCCCGTCCAGAGGGAAGTGGCGGCTACCAGGGCAACAATCCCCGTCCAGAGGGAAGTGGTGGCTATCAGGGGTACAACCCCCGTCCAGCAGGTACCGGCTATCAGGGCAACAACCCCCGTCCAGCAGGTACTGGCTATCAGGGCAACAATCCCCGTCCAGCAGGTACTGGTGGCTATCAGGGCAACAACCCTCGTCCAGCCGGTGCTGGTGGATATCAGGGCAACAACCCCCGTCCAGCGGGTACTGGTGGATATCAGGGGTACAATCCCCGTCCAGCCGGAACAGGTGGCTATCAGGGTGGTGGTGCACCAAGGCCAGCTGGTACTGGTTATCAGCCCAGACAAGGTGGATTTCAGCAGAGACCTGGCGCTCCTGGCGGGCGTCCACCCTTCAATCGTCCTGGTACCGGTGGTAAACCTGGTAGCGGAAGCAGCGAAGGGCAGGATCTTGATGCACTGAACCAGAGAACTCCGAAGAAGACTTTCAAAAAGAAGACTTCTGCCAGCTACAAGAAACGAAACGCTGAAGAAGAGAAAGAGTTCCAGATTCAGAGAAGAAAGGAACAGGCTGCTGCAAAGCTCGCTTCTGTACCCAAGCATATTGATATGATGGAAGTCATTACCGTCTCGGATTTGGCCAAGAAGATGAACTTGAAAGCAAGTGAGATCATCGCCAAATTGTTCAAGATGGGTATGATGGTTACCATTAACCAACAGATCGACTATGAGACAGCGGAGATTATCTGCAGTGACTACAACTGTGATGTGCATCTTGTCTCCCTCTATGATGAGACCCTCATCTCCCGCGAACCTGAAACGAGCGAGGACTTTGTCCATCGTGCACCTATCGTTACGGTAATGGGACACGTTGACCATGGTAAGACCAAGTTGCTTGACGCAATCCGTTCTACAAAGGTTGCCGACGGTGAGTTTGGTGGCATAACCCAGCATATCGGTGCCTACAAGGTATCCCTTGAAGGCAGGGGAGATGTGGTATTCCTCGACACACCCGGACACGCTGCATTCTCGATGATGCGTGCTCGTGGTGCCCAGGTTACCGACATCGTCATTCTGGTCGTTGCCGCCAATGATGGCGTCATGCCCCAGACCCGAGAAGCCATCGACCATGCCCGTGCTGCAAATGTACCTATCGTGGTTGCCATCAACAAGTGTGACCTCCCTGAAGCAAAGCCCGAAAGGGTCATGCAGCAGCTGAGCGACCTCGGCCTGATGCCTGAAGCTTGGGGTGGTCAGACCTTGTATTGCCAGATTTCTGCCTTGAAGAAAATCGGTATCGAGGAGTTGCTCGATACAGTACTGCTCCAGGCTGAGATGCTTGAGCTCAAGGTCAACGCCAATTGCCGTGCTGAAGGAAAGGTCATCGAAAGTAGGATCGATCAGGGCCGTGGTATTGTTGCAAGCGTGTTGATCGAGCGCGGTACCCTCCATCAGGGAGACTACTATGTTGCAGGAATCTACCCCGGACGAGTCAGGGCGATGTTTGATGACAAGGGCAATAAGATTGATGTGGCAGGACCTGCAACCCCTGTGGAAATCATCGGGCTTTCCGATATTCCAGGAGCCGGCGATCCGTTCCAGGTAACTGAGGATGAGAGGCAGGCTAGGCAGGTAGGGGCTAAGAGGCAAGAGCTTGAGAGGGTTGGAGACAGCCGTAATGTCAAGAAGATTACCTTGGACAACCTCTATTCGAAGATCAAGGAAGGATCCATCCAGGAGTTCAATGTCATCATCAAGGGTGACGTGCAAGGCTCAGTTGAGGCACTGCAGGGAACACTCGATGCACTTTCCAACGATGAGATCCACCTCAATGTCATCCGTGCCTCGGCCGGTGCAATCATTGAGAGTGACATCACCCTTGCCAGCGCGTCCAATGCATTGGTCATCGGCTTCAATGTAAGGCCGACTCCCCGTGCCCAGGCCCTCGCTGACCAGGAGAAGATTGAGATCCGCAAGTACAACATAATCTATGATGCTGTCGATGACGTACGCGACGCCATGGAAGGTATGCTTACTCCGGATATCCGTGAAGTTGAGATCGGAACCGTCGAGGTTCGTGAAACCTTCAAGGTACCCAAAATCGGTACCATTGCTGGTGCCATGGTTACCCACGGTAAGGTCAAGCGCAACAGTCTGGTCAGGGTCATCCGTGACTCCATCCAGCTCAACCCCACCATGGTCAAGATTTCTAGCCTGAAGCGTTTCAAGGATGATGCCAGGGAAGTTACAGAGGGATTTGAATGCGGTATCGGTCTGGAAGGTTTCCATGATCTACGTGCAGGAGACATCCTCGAGATCGTTGAGACTGAAGAAGTTGCACGAAAATTGGAGAAAAGTGTCAAGGTATGAGTGAATATAGCCAAAAGCGTATAGAAGCAAAACTCTCTGAGGCGATCAGTACGCTGATCGTCACAGGGGAGGTCAAGAACCCGAATGTCAGCACGCTCTGCTCGGTAAACCGTGTTGAGCTCTCTGTCGACAACTCCTTTGCACTGGTCTTTATCTCATCGGTTCTGGATGAGGAGACCTTGCTCAAGTGTGTTGAGGGTTTGCAGAGTGCCAGTGGGTTCATTCAAAAAAGGGTCGGGTCTTTTCTGAAGACCCGAAACACTCCAGTGCTAAAATTCAAGGCAGATACATCCCTGAGGGATGGCCAGAAGATCAATGCACTGATTGATTCGCTGGTAGATAATGGGAACTAGGTCTAGCATTCTTCTGGTGAACAAACCCAGCGGGGTTACGAGCTTTACCTCTTTGAATTCCATCAAGCGTACTGTCGATCCTAAAGTAGGACACGCCGGTACGCTTGATAAGTTTGCAGAGGGGCTCATGATTGTCCTGACAGGGAGTATGACCAAGCTGAACCTGGTCTTCTCGACGATGGACAAGCGTTATCGGGCAACCATATCTTTTGGTGCTGAGACTGATACCCTCGATCCTGAAGGGGAGGTCATCGCCACTGCAGAAGCCCCTACGTACGAGCAGATTTTGCAGGCATTGCCGCTTTTTACGGGCGATATCCAACAAAGCCCTCCTCAATACAGTGCCCTGCACATCAATGGCAAACGTGCTTCCAAGCTCGCCAGGGAAGGGAAGGTCGTTGAGATGGAAAAACGACCGGTCTCGGTCTACTCCTTTACCCCGATTTCCTATGATGGAAAGCTCCTGGTAGCTGACATCCATGTATCCAAAGGGACCTACATACGGTCCTTGGCCAGGGACCTTGCCTTGGCATGTGGTTCACGGGGGTATCTGGTCGGACTTGTCCGGACACAGATAGGGCCCTTTCTACTGGAGAGTGCCTGTTCCTCTGTTGATACTGAAGCCCTTCTGGCCTCTACCGAGCACACCGATGCCCTGATCAGGGAGATCGATAGCCTCGCTTTGTTGGAAGTGGAGGACTCACAGCTGTTCTCCCTGGCAAATGGGGCCTATCCCGAGCAGTATACGACGATCAGGGATGCAGAGAATGCCCACTATGGAGCGGTCTACTCCAAGGATGGGACACTCTGTTGTGTCCTTGATCTGGAAGCAAGACGCATCCTAGCCCAAATACATCGACCACTAACGAGGTAACAGATGAAAAAATACGACTTCATGCACTTAAGTGAACACCCAGTCCTCTGGCAGACTGACATGTGTGTCTCCATAGGGGTATTTGATGGATTGCATGTTGGTCATCTTTCAATCCTAGGCAGGGCAGTGGCCTTGGCCAAGGAACATGGTTGGCAGAGCATGGCGATAACCTTCAACAAGAACCCCAAAATGGTGATGAAAAGCCAACCAGTACACAATAGATTGACAACAGAGGTGCAAAGTGAGGAAATTCTTGCTCAACTGGGCATCGATCACTTGGTTGTCATTGACTTTTCTCCTGATTTCAGTAAACTCACAGCTGAGGAGTTCCTCGCGCTCATCTGTGCATTTTGTCAGTTGAGGGCGATGGTTGTCGGAGAGGATTTCCGCTGCGGTGCCCCGGTTTCAAGCGCCGGACCTGTTCAGCTGCAGGAATATCTGTCACGACTAGCACCTGGTGCCATCATGGAAGTCCCCCCTTTTGTACGTACAAAGGATGGGGATGTTGCAAGTAGTACCTTGGTGCGGCAAAAACTTCTAGAGGGCGCTTTGGAAGAAGTCCAAAGTATGCTCGGCAGACCCTATGCCCTGGATCTGGTTGCTTACCCTTCCAAAT
This sequence comes from Sphaerochaeta sp. PS, assembly GCF_032144095.1. NCBI lineage: Bacteria > Pseudomonadati > Spirochaetota > Spirochaetia > Spirochaetales > Sphaerochaetaceae > Sphaerochaeta > Sphaerochaeta sp. PS. The sequence continues at coordinate 96,998 of NZ_JAVSNJ010000002.1, read as the reverse complement.
TCACTGAAGAAGGCCTGCTGTATCGTACCGCTTCATTCGTACAGCTTCTGCCAAAGGCAGGAACGTATGAAGCCACGTTGCTTTTTTCGAATGGTCAAAGGACCGGGGTTGTCGCTTCAATCGATGAATCCTCTCTCCTGATCAGCGTGGAAGGCCCGATGTGGGACAGTAAGTCGGTACGTGCAAAATGTCTTAGCATTGCTAAGAGGAGTGTTTTATGATCTCGAAAGAAGAAAAACAAGAAATCATCATCAAGTTTGGTGGTGAAGCTACCAACACCGGTTCGACCCAGGCACAGATTGCCTTGCTTACCGCCCGCATCAATGAGCTACAGCCTCATTTCAAGAAGAACCCTAAGGACCACGCCGGTACCAGAGGGCTTCTGAAGATGGTCGGACAGCGCAGGAGATTGCTTAAGTACCTGAGAGACAACAATATCGAATCCTACCGTTCTCTGATTGCCGAGCTCGGCCTGAGAAAGTAGTTGTGGTGTTGTTCTCTAACGATTAGTAAGGATAGCTCCGGCAACCAAACAGGTTGTTGGAGCTATTTTCATTTGTAGCAGTAGGAAAAAAAGAACAAAGAAGGAATGAGAATATGCAAGAAGTAAAAAAAGTTTCCGTTAAGATTGGCAAGGGAGAACTGGTATTTGAAACCGGTAAGATTGCAAAGCAGACCAGTGGTACCATCTATGCACACTATGAAGGTAGTGCTGTCATTGCTACCGTTTGCTGTGGCAAGCAGCCCTCAGAAGCCCTTGACTATGTGCCACTCAGTGTTGAATACAATGAAAAATACTATGCTGCAGGTAAGATCCCCGGCGGATTCCTCAAGAGGGAAGCCAGGGCAAAGGACAAGGAAATTCTGGTAAGTCGCCTGATCGACCGTCCTATGCGCCCCTTGTTTGACAAGGCATTCGGTCGTGAGATCCAGATTGTCCCAACCGTTGTCTCCACTGACATGTCCCATACTCCCGACATCATTGCCATGAATGCTGCCTCAGCCGCTGTCACCATCAGTGACATCCCCTTCAATGGTCCTATTGCCGCAGTCCGCGTAGCCTTGGTCGATGGCGTGAATGTCATCAACCCAACCTTTGCCGAAATTGCAAAGTCAACCCTGGAAATTGTTGTTGCAGGAACCCGTGATGGCATTACCATGGTAGAAGGCGGAGCAAAAGAGGTGAGTGAGGAGCTGATGCTTGCAGCCATCGCCGCTGCCCAGCCTGTCATCACCGACATCTGTAATGCACAGCTGGAACTGCAAAAGATTGCAGGAAAGGCAAAGCTTCCCGTAATCGTCAGCAAGGTTGACCTTTCCTGGCTGGATCCTGTCAGGGCATTTGCAGAACCTTTGATCAAGACCGCATCCTTTGTAAAAGGAAAGATGGAACGCTATGCAGCCCTCGCTGTTGCACAGAACCAGGTCAAGGAGCAGTTTGCCGACCTTATCGCTGAGGATTCCAAGAGGGATGACCAGCTCTCAGCAATGTTTGAGGATCTTGAGTACCAGATTCTCCGCTCCTCCATCCTTAACGATGGCCTGAGGACCGACGGTCGTGCAGTAGACAAGATCAGGCCCATCACCTGTGAAGTCGGCTTGCTCGCAAGGACCCACGGTTCAGCCCTCTTTACCCGTGGTGAGACCCAGAGCCTTGCAGTTACCACCTTGGGAACAGCAAGCGACGAGCAGATGTTCGACACCATCGATGGGGACAAGTATTTCAGCAACTTCATGCTCCACTACAACTTCCCTCCCTACAGTGTTGGTGAGACTGGTCGTCTTGGAACAGGAAGAAGAGAAATTGGTCACGGACACCTTGCCCAGCGTGCCCTTGAAGCTGTCATTCCCTCAAAAGAGCAGTTCCCGTACACCATCCGTGTAGTCAGCGAGATCATGGAATCCAACGGTTCCTCCTCGATGGCCTCCGTCTGTGGTGGCTGTCTCTCCCTGATGGATGCCGGTGTTCCCATAAAGAAGCCTGTTGCAGGTATCGCCATGGGACTCATCACCGAAGGTGCTGACTACTCCAAGTATGTTGTCCTTTCCGATATCCTCGGTGAGGAAGATCACCTTGGTGACATGGACTTCAAGGTAACAGGAACCAGGGACGGCATTACCGCCTTCCAGATGGACATCAAGATCGCCGGCGTAACACCCGAAATCATGACCAAGGCCCTTTCCCAGGCCAAAGATGGCAGGATGCACATCCTTGGCATCATGGAAAAGACCCTCAGTGCACCAAGGGCTGAGATCAGCGACTATGCACCAAAGATCCTTACCATGAAAGTTGATGAGGAGAAGATCGGCGCTGTTATCGGCACCGGTGGAAAGACCATCAAGGCCATTGCTGCCCAGAGTGGAGCTGAGGTCAACATCGCTGATGACGGGACCATCACCATCTACGGAAGAAACAGTGCAGCTGCACAGTTGGCCAAGGAGTTGGTGAAGTCCATCATAGAGGAACCGGAAGTCGGTAGAATCTATGAAGGAACGGTCAAGCGCATCATGGATTTTGGAGCCTTCATCGAAATCCTCCCTGGAAAGGAAGGTCTCTGCCACATCTCCAAGCTCTCCAAGACACGGGTCCAGAATGTGGAGGACGTATTGAAGGTAGGTCAGGTAATTCCTGTGAAACTGATGGAAATTGACCGTCAGAACAGGCTTAACCTCAGCTACATCGACGCCCTTGAATCCAAATAACCATGGCCGAAGATCGTATCAACGTCCCTATAACCCTGCAAGCTGGTGCCAAGGCACCAGCGTATGCAACCCTGTTCAGCTCAGGTGCAGACATCTGTGCCTGTCTTGAACAGGATATGGTTCTTCCCAGTGGTTCCTATGCCAAGGTCCCTACAGGCCTCTCTATGGCCCTTCCCAAAGGGTATGAGGCGCAGATCAGGCCCCGTTCGGGCCTGGCTGCCAAGTTTGGGGTAACGGTCCTAAACAGCCCGGGAACCATCGATGCTGATTATCGTGGAGAGGTGCAGGTTCTGCTCATCAACCACGGCAAGGAAGACTTCACCATTCACCATGGGGATCGCATTGCCCAAATGGTCATTGCAAAGTATTCCCAGGGTACCTTTTTCCTGCAGGAGAGCCTTGAGGCGACTGAGCGGGGGCAAGGGGGCTTTGGTTCCACAGGAGTGTAGTTGTGGCCCACAATGAACGCTATACGTTGGTCTACCGACATGTAGGCAGAGAGTACCTACTCTCGTTCATTGTGGCGTTCATGTTCTTTTTTTTCATTTTCTTCATCAACCAGATTTTGCTTATTGCACAAAGGATACTGCTGAAAAATGTGAATTTTTTGGCAGTATTTCAATTGGTACTCCTTTCCATACCACAGTTTCTCCTCTACACCTTTCCCTTCAGCTCCCTCACGGCCTCCAGCATGGTGATAGGGGACCTCTCGGGAAGCAACGAGATACTTGCCCTACGCTCTTCAGGGGTTGCAATGAAGCGCATCTTCATCCCCATCATCCTCCTATCGATCCTCTTCTCCTTGGCCACATTCCTCACTGCGGACAAGGCACTACCCTGGAGTACGCGCCAGTACAAGGAGCTCTATACCACCCTGATGCGGGACCTTCCTACCCTGGAGCTGACCAGCAATGCAACAAACACCATAGGGGATAGGGTGATGGTCAACAAGGAGGTCACAGGCTCGATAGTTGAGGACATCGTCCTCTTTGACCTTGCCAAAGGCAAGAATAGCCAGGTCCTCAGCTCCCCTAGAGGTGAGGTCACCCTTGTTGACCTGCAGAATTTCATCTATAGGCTCGACCTCGATTCCCCCCTCATCTTCTCCTCAGATCAGGCGAACATCTCGTCCTGGACCCTGTCACAGGCCAAGGAGGCCCAGTTCTACCTCAACTTCTCAGGCCAAATTGCATCCTTGGCATCGGCCCTGCCTTCCCAACTCTCCATTGCCGAGCTTGGTGAGCGAATTGACAAATACAGGAGCTCCTATGAAGAGGACCTGCACATCTATGGAGCCAAGATGGAGGCAATGCAAGAGGAAAGAAACAGGCTTGCCTCAAATGGTGACCAAGAAGAGACAGCCCGCGTGGAAGAGCAGATTGTGCAATTCAGGAAAGAAAAGCCCATCAACTTCTACTACCAGTACTATAGGGCTGAGCTTCACAAGAAGTTTGCCCTTTCTGCTGCCTGCTTCATGCTGATCTTCATGACCTTCTCCCTCTCGTTCTTCCGGGTTAAGCATGGACGGTTGATAGGCTTCGGCCTTTCCATGCTGGTTGCCGTCACCTACTGGTATATGCTCTTTTTCGCCCAGATGCAGATTTTTTCCGTTTCGTTCAATCCAGCCTTCCTCATCTGGGCTCCAAACATGATCCTCTTTAGCCTTGGCCTACTGCTTATGCTGTTGACGAGGCGCCTATGAGGCTTCTGGATAGGCATATTGTGGTTTCCATCACCAAGGTGGGTTTGGTCACCTTGTCCCTCTGTACGCTCATGCTGGTAAGCGTCGACCTTTTCATGCACCTCGATTCCTACGTTACGGGCCAACTGCCATCGCTGACCATCTTCAGGCTGAGCCTGCTCTACATACCTGAGGCTCTGGTCTTTGCCCTTGCCCCCTCCTTGCTGTTTGCCGTAACCTACCATCTGTCGCAGATGCAGGCAAACAACGAACTCATATCGCTCTACAATTCAGGGATCAGCTACATGAGGATCATCCTCCCCATCCTTATCCTTGGTATCTGTTTCTCCCTGGTTCAGTTTGGTTTCAATGAACTGCTAGCCATACCCTCCTCGAAAAGCCGTAGTGTCATGCAAAATGAATTGTTTGGTCTCAAAAGCACCTTTGACAACCGTAATATCACCCTAAGTGACCCGATGGGGAGGTTTGTGGTGCATGCGTCCCACTATAATGATGAGAGGAAAAGGATCAGCTCCCTTACCCTGGTGGTGCAGGATGAGGTGGGTAGCATCCAAAGCCGCATTGATGCCACATCCGCAACCTGGGATGAAAAGCGTTTGGTATGGACGCTGGATGATGTGACCATCCATGACCTGGACAAGCTGGCTAACAGCGTAGTGTCGAGAAGGGAAGGCTCAATAGTGATTCCTTCCTTTGACCTGGAACCAGCCTTTTTCAGAAATATCTCCAATGACATCAAGACAATGGATTTGCCTTCGGCCCGAACATACCTGCAAAGGATCAGGCTCCTCAACCCAAAGCTCTGGTATCAGGCGGCGACAGATTTTGCCCAGAGGATCCTGGGTTCCCTGACACCGTTGGTCCTGGTCTTCATCGCTTGCACGATAAGCTACAGGTACAAGAAGAATGTCCTTTTGTTTAGCATCATCACCAGCCTGTTCATAGCAGTCATCTACTATGTGGTGCAGATGGTAACCCTCATTGTTGCCAAGCAAGGGGTGATCGAGCCACTATGGGGTATGGTAATCCCCATGATTGTGATAGTATCCATAGCAATACCAGAACGACTTATTCTCCGTTGAGGCAACATGCAAAAGATATTTGAAGAAACACATAAGGATGCAAACAGCAACGCAAGGCTAGGCCTTCTCTCCCTTGGACATGGGGTGGTTGAGACACCTGTATTCATGCCAGTCGGTACCAATGGTACAGTGAAGGGTATGTACCACCAGGATGTGGAGAAGATCGGCTACAAGCTGATCCTCGGCAATACCTACCACCTCTATCTGCGCCCAGGCATGGAGGTGCTCGATCAGTTTGGTGGCCTACATGCCTTCTCCAACTGGAAGCACAACCTCCTGACCGATAGCGGTGGCTTCCAAGTGTTCTCCCTCTCGGGCTTGCGTAAGATTAGCCAGAAGGGGGTTAGCTTCCAAAGCCACATCGATGGGTCGAAGCACCTCTTTACCCCAGAGAAGGTTGTCGACATCCAAAAGGTCATTGGCAGCGACATAGCCATGTGCCTGGATGTCTGTACCCCCCCTGAGATCAGCCTGAAGGCAGCAACAGAGGCAATGCACATCACCCACTCCTGGGCTGAGAGGGCCATCCTCCACAGGAACTCCCTTGGGGAGAGTTTTAGGGGGAATCTGTTTGGCATCGTGCAGGGGAATTTCTACAAGGAACTCCGCAAGGAGAGTGCCCAATTCTTCAACAGCATGGAATTCCCGGGCATTGCCATCGGCGGGCTCTCTGTAGGGGAGACTAAGGAGCAGTTTATTGAGTTCCTTGCATACACCGCTGATATCGTCACAAAGGAGAAGCCCCGGTATGTCATGGGAATCGGCAGTCCCGACTACATCCTGGAGGCTGTGGAAAACGGCATCGACATGTTTGACTGCGTGCTGGCAACCCGCATGGCACGCAACGGTGCTGTCTTTACCGATGATGGGGTAGTGGTCCTGAAGAAGGCGATCCACAAGTTTGATGCGCGTCCTCTTGAAGAGGGGTGCACCTGTACAGCCTGTACCCAGTATTCACGATCCTACATGCACCATATGGTCAAGACAGGGGAGATGTTGGGGGGGATGCTGGCCACTGAACATAACCTCACCTATTTCTATCGCCTGATGGAAAAGGTTCGGGCCGCTATCGCAGAAGACCGGTTCTCGTCCTTCAAGAGGGATTATCTTGCAAGATTCTACGGAAGATAGGGCAGGGGCGAAAAGCAGTGTCGTCGTAATGCTATGCACCCTTGCCAGCAGGGTGCTGGGAATCGTAAGGGCAAGGATCATCGGTTCCATATTTGGTGCAAGCGGAGTAGCTGACGTCATCAACTTCACGTTCAACATTCCCAACAACTTCAGGAAGATCTTCGCAGAAGGTGCGATGAACGCATCCATCATCCCCTTTTTCAGCAAGCTGTTGGGAAAGGAAGACCGCAAGTCAGCCAACAGGCTGTTTGCCTTGCTCTGCACCTACCAGACGCTGCTCCTTCTTCCCCTGGTTTTGGCATCATACTTCTATGGCGAGCAGCTCATTGCCTTCTTTTCGGATTTCGGCTCCGACCAACTTGCCCTTGGTGCCAGGCTTCTCCCCTTTTTCATGATATACCTGCTCACCATCAGCATCGGGTCCATATTCAATGGGTTGCTGCACTGCCACAAAAGCTTTTTCCACTCCCATGCGGCCCCCCTCCTGTTCTCGATCACCGTGATTGTCGGGGTACACTACCTTAGCCCGTATGTGGGGGCGATGAGCATGGCATATGCAACAGTGGTTGGAGGCTTTTTGCAAGGCTCCTATGCCTATCTGGTACTCAGAAGATATGGCTATCGGATTAAGCCTGCCCTTGACACCAGGGGCACGCTTTTCAAGCCTCTGATGAGATCCTGGGGCAAGATGGTGTTCAGCTCCGTCATGGTGGTGGTTGTGCAGATGGTGGCCTTCTGGTTTGCCTCATCGCTTTCGGAAGGGAGCGTGACGGCCTTCAGTAACTCCCTCATCTTCTGGCAGGCACCCTATGGCATCTTCTTCAATGCCATCGTTGCAGTGGCATTTCCCATGATGAGCCGTGCCATGTCCCTCTCCCGTAGGGATGAGCTACAAAAGATCAGCCGCGAGGCGCTGATTAATCTTTTGACGTTCCTGCTTCCCAGCACCATCCTGCTCTTTGCCCTGAGCTCTGAAAGTGTCTCTGCCGTACTGCAGACAGGAAACTACACCCTCCAGGATGCAAACCTCACAGCCTTGGTACTCAGATACTATCTGCTGACCATGGTGGTCGCCGCCTGGTTCAACTTGTTCCAAAGGGTAGGGTACAGTGCGAATCGTTTTACCCAGATGACAGTGGTAACCAGCCTGATGTGCTTGGCTGACATCGCCCTCATGTGGCTGTTCATTACCCTGGACTTTGGGATCAAGGCCCTTCCGCTGGCATCCATGGGTTCCTATGCGTTTGCCCTGATCCTTCTGGTTGTGCTCTTGCGGGATGTCTATCCAGCACATCGTGACAAGGCCCTGTTCAAGGGTCTAGGCAAAGTCCTGCTGGCAAACATTCCCCTTCTGGGGCTCTGCCTGCTCTATGGAATGCTGGAGATGACTTGGTACGAGAGTGGTTCGAACCTGAGGAATCTTCTCTACCTTGCCATGTTGGGAGTGGTGGGAGTGGCAACAACACTGCTCTCCTACAGCAAGGCAAACATCCCGTTCCTCCGCCTTCTCACAGGGAAGAATTAGGGGTTTTTACCCGTAGCATGGAAGAAGAGAAAAGCCCTTGTTCCTTTTGGGAGCCAAGGGCCTTTTTACATAGTGCTCTCTCTTACAGTTCGATTACAGAGATCTTACGAACAGTATAGTCATAATCCTGGTCGTTCAGGGTAAAGATGAACCTCTCACCTTCCTGGTGGTTGAGCAGGGCCTTCCCGAAGGGGGCCAGCAGGTTGATGATGTTCTCATTGGGGTTGGATTCCCAAGGTCCCATGATGGTGTAGGTAATCTCCTCACCCTTGAGGTTGTCGAACAGGACTACCTTGGTACCGAATCCAATCCGGGTAGGGTCAACCTTGTCCTTGGTGATGACAGTCGCACGATCGATCTCCTCACTGAGCCTGCGAAGCGTATTGCTGAGCATGGACTGCTTTTCCTTGCCATACTTGTATTCGCTGTTCTCCCTGAGGTCTCCCATATCACGTGCAAGGCCGATCTCCTTAGCTACCTCAACCAGCTCGACATGCTGGATGTGCTCCATCTCCTTCTTCTTGGCATCCAGGGCTGCTGCAGTGCAGAATAGGCCTGTAGGTACCAGAGACTCCCTATCGATGGGGCTGACCTCATCGAAGAAACGGAAGGAGGGGAACTTCTCGCTGATCGCATGCTTGATTTCTATCTTCTTTCCACCGGGAAGGTCGAACACATTTGCCACAAGGCTGTAGATCTTCTGTGCACTCTCTTCATTGCCCTCATTGATATGGTTCAATACGGCCTTGTCGGTGAACAGGAGGGTCATCAGGGTTTTTGCATTCTTGCGGTTTTCCTGGACATCCTTGCGGGTATCGATACAACGGTTGGTGAAATCGAGCAACTGCAGCTTGGTGAACAGCAGCTGTTCAGAAGTGATGCCGGCCTTGTTCCAAAGCTTCTCGTCCGAGTTCTTGATAAGGTAGATGAGGGTAGAGGACTTCTCCTTGAAGTTCTCCACAGCATCCCTGTAGACCTTGTTGAACTCTGCCTGCTTCTTGTGATGGCGGAAGATATCGGGAATATAGCTGGTCAGATAGTACTGGAAGAGGTTGGCAAGCACCTTGCTCCAGTTCTGGACCTCTTCAACTACATGGTCGATGAAACTCTTCTTGAGCTCCGGGTCCTTGATCGCATCAAAGGAGAGCTCATAGTTCTCTGTCCTTTCGAACAGGTCCTTGAAGGTCAGCCCCTCAGCACGGTTGATGAAGTTCATGTTCTGCTTTAGTACGAGATCCTCAAGTAGGAGGAATGCACTGAAGGTATAGTCGGTGACCTCTCCCATCTGCTTGAGTGAGCCATTTTCCTCAAGGAACATGTCACTGAAATACTTGACCATCTCATAGAAGAAATCACTTTCCACATCACCTTTGGACGAGAGGAACTCCTTCAGTCTCTTGATCTTGTCATAGAACTGCTTTTCGCTGCGGAAGACGGCAAGCTGCTTCTCCTCATAACTGACGGGAGTTGAGCGAAGGATGTAGGTATCGACATCGTTTGCAGAGAGGTCGAAGACCGGGTTGTTCATCAGTTCTTTCTTTGCATGGTTTGACCAGGAGGTCCATTGCTTGGGCTCAAGGACAGAGGGAACCAGTTCGGCCTTCATCTCCTTGAGTGAACTTTTGCCACCATTGCTGGTCAGCAAGGTCTTGAGGGTCCAGGGGATGTCCTCAAGTACCTTTGCACTGAGCTTCTCCTTGGGTAGGGCACTCTTGAGGACCCAGATATGGCTTTTGGCCAAAGGAAGCAGGCTCTTGAAGGCCATGGCGGTCGAAAGGCGGTTGCCTTCGGTGTTTTTCTGCCCGGCAAAATCGACGATGACATCGTTTTCGTTGATGGACCTGATCCTTCCGATCTTTCCTGTGGAGTTCTGGAATACAAAGGTTCCTTTGTCGAAGGCAATGTTGGTCTCAAAATCCTCTATGCTATGGATGACATCACGGACCATATTGCTGGTCAGTGCACTGGATTCGAGGCAGTTTTTAAGCCTGGAATGGTTTTTGTATTTAGCCTTGTAGCTCTTGATGAGGTTCTCTTTTGCATAGATATCCTCACGGTCGAGGCTAAGGATCTTCTTCTGTGCTTCGATCTGGTGGTCGACATTGTCCTTGTTGGCAATTTCAAGATCGCGCAACAGGGCAACGGCAGTGTTCTTGCTGAGGGTACCTACCTGGTCTGCAAGGTTCATGTAGTATTCGAAGTTGTCGTCATCCAGTTCAAGCAAGGTGTTGAAGATCGAGCGGATGGGGGAGCTGTCCTTTCGCTTGATGAGGCGATGGATGGCCTTCTTGTACATGGCTACGGCCTTTTCCTTGTTCCCTTTCTGCTGGGCATAGGTGCCGATAAGCTTGACGATCTCGATCTCGTCATAGTCAACCTTAACCAGTCGTTCCCAGATTGCGTATTTTTCGTCTTCACGGTTGTTCTGGGCATAGCTGTTTGCAAGCAGCCTCAGGGCATGCTTGTTCTCAGTCTTGCGCAGGATCTTTTGGCAGAGGAATTCCACAAGGGTCCATTTCTTACTCTCAGCGAACAGCTCGATGAGGTTGAGCAGCAACAGATAGTCCTCAGAACCTCTGCGTTCAAGTTGGATGGAACCGCTGATGTACATCGCAATGATGCTGTTGCGTTCCTTTTCAGTCAAATGGTTGTCACAAAGGATCTTAGCCTCTGTCTTCTCTTCCTCATCCAACTCACTGATCTGTACATCCAGCCCTTCCAAGCTCTGTATCGTATAATTGACTATGGTGGATCTCGTCCACTGCTCTTCTTTCAACAAGCTCTCGATTTCCTGGAATCCCATGGCTTCCTCCAAAATATTGCGTATATTCTATGACGTAAAAGAAAACCGGGCAGACCGGGACACAGCCTGCTCGGATTTGAATTTCATTTCATTGGCCATACTATACCATGAATTACGCTACTTAGCAATCGGTTAGTGCATAAGGTGTGAATATAGTTACAAATAGCGCATCACTACTCTGTCTTGGCAGAAGGCGGAGAAAATGTTATCCGTTGCAAAATCCCCTGTTTCCTGCTATAACAAGATTATATGAATACTGCACCTTTACTTGTAGCACCAAGTGTGCTTTCGGCCGACTTTTCCCGTATTGCCGAGGAAGTGGAAACCATCCGTACCAGCGGGGCTGCATGGGTTCACCTGGATGTGATGGATGGCTCCTTTGTACCGAACATCACCTTTGGGCACAAGTTCATCAAGGACTTGAGACCTTGCTCGCCACTGTTGTTCGATACCCACCTGATGGTAACACAGCCGGAACGGCATGTGGAGATCTTTGCCCAGAGTGGCTGTGACTACATCACCGTCCACGCAGAGGCTTCCATCCACCTGCACAGGACACTGCAGCTCATCAGAAGCTGCGGATGCAAGGCAGGGGTCTCCCTTGTCCCCTCTACCCCCGTAAGCATGATAGAGAGCGTTCTGGATATCGTGGACCAGGTCCTGATCATGACGGTCAACCCTGGATTCGGTGGCCAGCAGCTGATACCTGCAACCCTTCGCAAGATATCCGAACTGGACCAGATCAGGGCCGATGAGGGGTATGATTTCCTCATCAATGTCGATGGCGGCATCAACCTGAGGACAGTGCGGGATGTAGCCTCCTGTGGGGCCGATGTGGTTGTGTGTGGCAATGCCTTCTTTACCGCCGAGGACCGCGCCCAATTTGTCAGTGACATGATCCAGGCCGCTAGCGAAGAAAAGCGCAGATGAAAAGTGTGATCCAACGTGTCACCGAGGCTTCGGTGAGCGTGGAAGGTTCATGTGTTGGTAGGATAGACGGTGGGCTTTTGGTATACCTGGGCATCGAGAAAGGGGATACCGAGGAGCAGCTTCTCTGGCTCTGTACAAAGATAGGAAAACTGCGGGTGTTCTCTGACGAAAGGGGAAAGATGAACCTGGACCTCAGGGAGACGGGCGGGTCGGTGTTGGTGGTCAGCCAGTTTACCCTCTGTGCCGACCTGCACAAGGGCAACAGGCCTTCCTACAATGAGGCGGCCCTTCCTGAGGAAGCCCTGAAACTGTATGAACTGGCCATACGCACCTTTCAGCAGCAGGGCTTCCCTACAGAATCCGGGGTATTTGGGGCCCATATGCAGGTTAGCTACACCAACGATGGCCCTGTAACGATGTTGTTGGATGCCTAGGGTGAAGCACCTGAAGCAGAAACCAACCTTATTGATGGAAAGTAATTTAGAAACGTATTAGTAGGAGCATAGCATGGCAAAGAATAAGGAAAAGACTTTTCCTTCGGATACCTCACAAAAACAAGAGGCCCTGGAAGCTGCACGAGTCCAGATAGACAAACAGTTCGGAAAGGGCTCGCTGATGAAGCTAGGGGACAACAAGGACTCCCTGGACATTGACTGCATCTCCTCAGGCTCCCTCCTGCTCGATGAGGCCCTAGGGGTAGGAGGCTATCCCCGTGGTCGTGTCATTGAGATCTACGGCCCTGAGAGCAGTGGCAAGACCACCTTGGCCCTCCATGCCCTTGCCGAAAGCCAGAAGGCAGGGGGAATCGCAGCATTCATCGATGCCGAGCACGCCCTCGACCCCACCTATGCGAAGAAGCTAGGGGTCAACATAGATGAGCTGTGGATCAGCCAGCCGGACAGCGGGGAACAGGCCCTGGAGATCTGTGAGTCCCTGGTACGCAGTGGTGCTGTCGATGTCATCGTCGTCGACTCTGTTGCAGCCCTTACCCCCCAGGCAGAGATCGATGGGGACATGGGGGATAGCCACATGGGCCTGCAGGCCCGTCTCATGAGCCAGGCCCTGCGCAAGCTGACCGGCCTGCTGTCCAAGAGCAACACCACCATCATCTTCATCAACCAGATACGCATGAAGATCGGTGTCATGTTCGGTAACCCCGAGACGACCACAGGGGGTAACGCCCTCAAGTTCTACGCTTCGGTGCGCGTTGAGGTTCGCAAGATCGAATCACTGAGTAAAGGTGCCGATGATATCGTCGGAAACCGCATCAGGATCAAGATCGTGAAGAACAAGGTGGCACCTCCTTTCAAGAAGGTTGAGCTCGACCTCATGTTCGGTGAAGGCATCAGCTATGTCGCAAGCATCCTGGATGCTGCTGTGAAGTACAACTTCATCGAGAAGAGTGGCTCCTGGTACTCCTACAATGGGGAGAAGATCGGGCAGGGTAGGGACAAGTCGATCGACTTTCTGACCTCCAATCCTGATGTGGCAATTGACCTGGACAAGAGGCTCAGGGCCCTGATGTTCCCCCCAAAGGGTTCCACCCCAGTGCTTGAGAAGGCCGTACCACCCAGCGAAAGTTGATTGGAGCCTTGAGATTCATGGATGAAAGCGGGCTTTTTGCCCGCTTTCTTGCTATTCGGACCTTGCTTGGGTATACTCAAGGAAATACGTGGGGTGGATGTTGCAGGAAGACGAGATACCAGACAAGCACAGTGATGGCACCGAGTTTCTCCTTGAGTCGTTTGAGGGGCCTCTGGATGTACTTCTCTACCTCATCCAGAAATCGGAGGTAAACATCTATGACATCCCCATCTCACAGATCACCGACCAATACCTTGCCTACCTGAAAAACGCACAAGAGTTGGATCTTGGCAACCTGACCCAGTTCTACAAGATGGCTGCTGACCTGCTCTACATCAAGAGCAGGATGCTGCTTCCCGTCGACCTTGAGTTTGATGAGGAGTATGAGGATCCCCGGCAGGAATTGGTAGAGCGGCTCCTGGAATACCAGAAATTTCGCAAATACACCGAACTGCTTACCTCAACAGGTGGTGGTTCTGAGATGTTCATCATGCGTAAGGACTCCCAGTTCAGGCTTCCCTTCGGCGATGAGGAGCTGTTCAACGAGGTGACGCTCCAGGACCTGTTAACGACCTTCTCCAAGCTGATGACCAGCATCACGCCCAACAAGGTGTTCAACGTTTATGAGTCTGTGACGGTAAACGAGAAGATAGCCCTGATGCTCGAGCTGTTTGAGACAAGGCCGTACATCACCCTTGAAGAGGTAATTGTCCACCTGGATGTCAGGCTGCACATCATCTGCGCGTTCATGGCCATCCTTGATGCCTGCAAGTTCAGGCTCATAGCCCTGGAACAGTCACAATCCTATGGGCAGATCCTTATTCGCAAGCGTTTTGACGGACAGGAGGAGCACCTGGAAGAGGCCTATGATGACGATGAAATGGACAGTGACGAGCTATATCCTATCACAGATGAGGATGAATCTGAATTTTTAGCAGAAGATCTGCAACAAGAAGCGGAAAATGAGGTCACAACTGCTGACGATGGTAGGGTTTTTCTGTATGATGATGAGAGCGAAGCTGAGCAGATCCTGTTTGATGAGGATTAGCTTGGTTACGGAGGTTTGTCTGTTTTGAAGATTAAGGGCATACAGCTACCATTGGTTCAGAGGGAGAGTGGTCCCATCCTCAGTATGGAGGCAAGGCTTGCAGAAGCTTTCCTTTTTTTGGAAAATGAACCGGTCTCGCTGGAAAAACTGATGAGGATGGGTTCGTTTTCCCATGAAGAGGCGTCAAGCGCCCTCTCAGAGCTGAAGGAGCACTACACTCTTTTTATGCATGGGATGGACCTGGTCGAAAGCCAGGGCTCCTATCAGTTCCTCCCTTCCTCTGACTTGCATGACAGGCTTAAGGCCTGCTATGGCAAGCGTGTTGACCGTCGCTTATCCAAAGCGGCTTTGGAGACCCTCTCCATAGTTGCCTACAGCCAGCCGGTGACACGCCGAGAGATCGACAATATCAGGGGCGTTTCCAGCGATACGATCGTGCGTCTTCTGCGCGACCGTGAATACATCAAAGTGGTTGGCCGGAAGGATGTCCCTGGCCACCCCTGTCTGTATGGGACATCAAGGAAATTTCTCTTCGAATTTAACTTGAGCAGCATAAGTGCACTGCCAAAGCTATCCGACATCGATCGGCAGCGGTTCGAATGGGACGACGAACAGGAGAAAGAGACAGTATGAAATTGGAATATCCAATCCGCTTGCAGGCATATATGGCAAAAAGCGGTTGCGGTTCACGGAGGTTTTGCGAAACCCTCATTACAGCTGGTAGGGTTACCGTAAATACCAAGCGCGTGACAGAGTTGGGGACAAAGGTCAACGAAGACGATGTGGTGATGGTCGATGACGAGCTCGTAGAGCCCAGCGACAGGACCTACTACTACGCACTGCACAAGCCCAAGGGCTATGTATGCACAAACTACGATCCCAACGAGAAGCTCTATGCCAGGGACCTCATAACCATCAGGGACAAGAACCTGTTGTTCAACATCGGAAGGCTGGACAAGGAGTCCTCGGGCCTGATCCTCTTCACCAATGACGGTGAGGTTGCCCAGAAGATCATGCACCCCTCCGAGCAGATCGAAAAGGAGTACCTCGTCAATTGCAGCACTGAGGTACGGCGTATCGACCTTGAAGAGGCCTTGAAGGGCATCTACATCGATATACCCCAGCCATACAGGATAAAACGCTTTGAACTGCTCTCCAAACGGTGGGTACGCATTGTGCTGACCGAAGGCAAGAACAGGGAGATCAGAAAAATTTTCAGCTTTTTTGGCTATGATATCAAACAGCTGGTCAGGGTTAGGATCGGCAACCAGGAATTGGAAGACCTCAAGCCCGGCGAGTTCCGCCTGGTGACGGGAGCCGAGATCCAGTCGATGCTTGCAGGGGATACCGAAAAGCTGAAACAGGGGAGAGGAAGATAATGGTTGTTGCCATAGATGGACCAGCAGGAGTCGGGAAAAGTTCCATTGCTAGGATGATCGCAGACAAGTGCGGATTCTACTACTTGAATTCCGGTTCCTTCTATAGGGCTTACACCTATGCCCATCTACGCTCAGGTAAGGACCCCTTTGATGACGAAGGGGTCTTGGCAACTGCCATGGCTACAGAGATAACTGTCAAGGATGGAATGATTTGCATTGATGGCAATAGTGTAGAGGATAGGTTGCATACCTCTGAGGTCGATGCAGTAGTTGCTCAAATATCTGCCAATCCAGCCTTGAGGGACCAGGTAAATATCCAATTGCGTGAAATTGCGAAGGGTCTGGACGTCGTCGTGGAAGGAAGGGACATCACCACCGTGGTATTCCCCGACGCTGAATTGAAGTGCTACTTCGATGCAGAGCCTTCCGTTCGGGCTGAAAGAAGGTTCAAGCAACACCCCCAAGGGCAGAGCTATGAAGAGGTCCTTGCACAGATAGTTGCACGTGATGCAATCGATAAAAACAAGCAAATTGGGGCTCTGAAAGTTGCATCAGATGCCCTGTACATCGATACCTCACACTTGACTATAGGTCAAGTTTGTGAGAAAGTGTTATCTGCTATTTTTGCGCACAAAGCGAAGTAAATAGGTAAATTTAGGATCAGGAGAAATCAAGTGGCTGAAGAACAAGAAATGGATGAAAAGAAGACCAAAATGCAGAATATGCTGCAGGAGGAGTATCTTAAATCTCTTGATGGAATCGAAGACGGTCAGCTCGTGGCCGGTACTGTTGTCCAGGTAAACAACGAGTTTGTGTTTGTGGATGTCGGTTACAAGAGTGAGGGACGCATCTCTCTCGATGAATTCCAGACGGTTCCTGCTGTTGGCGAAGAGGTAAAAGTCGTCATCATCAACAAGGAAGGAAAGGGCGGACAGATCATTGTTTCAAAGAAACGTGCAGACTTCAAGGAACGCACCGATGAATTGAAAGCAGCATCTGAGACCCGTTCACCCGTTTTGGGCAAGTTTGAAAAAGTGATCAAGGGTGGTTTTGAGGTCGATCTCGGCGGCGAGTACAAGGGGTTCTGCCCTCTGTCCAAGGCTGATGTCGTACGAGTGGAAGAACCAGAGACGCTGATCGGAATTTCCGATTACTTCATCATTGACAAGTTCCATGGTGGCACGAAGCTCAAGAGCGTCGTGAACAGGCGTGAGTACCTTGACCAAAAGATAAAAGAAAACAAAGAGAAGTTCTTCTCTACCGTCCAGATCGGTGATGTGGTCGAAGGTGTGGTGAAGTCATTCACCTCCTTTGGTGCATTCATTGACCTTGGTGGTTTTGATGGGCTTTTGCATATCAATGACATGAGCTGGGGTCATGTAACCCGTCCTAAGGATTTCGTGAAGAAGGGACAGGTTGTACAGCTTCGTCTCATCAATATCGATCCTGAGACACAGAAGATCAACCTTTCCCTGAAGCACATGCAGGAAGATCCTTGGACAACCTTCGAACACAAGTTCAACGTTGGCGATATCATCAAGGCAGCAGTTACCAAGATCACAACCTTTGGTGCCTTCATTGAGATCGAGCCCGGAATTGAGGGCCTAGCCCACATCTCCGAACTCTCCTGGACCAAGAGAATCAACAATCCCAAGGAAGTCCTTGATGTTGGTGATGTGGTCGAGGCAAAGATCCTTGGTTACGACCTGGACAAGAAGCGTGTTTCCCTTGGCCTGAAGCAGCTTGATGACAATCCCTGGGATACCATCAGCGAGAGATATCCTACCGGAATGACCCTTTCCAAGCCTGTTGTCAAGATCACCAACAGTGGTGCATTTGTCAACCTTGAGGATGGCATCGATGGGTTCCTGCATATTGACGATATTTCCTGGACAAAGAAAGTCAAGAACATGGCTTCCTTCTGTGCAGAGGGTGATGTCATCGATGTGGTTGTTACCCGTGTTGAGCCTGAGAACAGACGGATTCGTCTTGGTGTAAAGCAGCTTGAGGGAAACCCCTGGCAGAACCTGCGCCGTGACTATCCCAAGTTCAGTACCATCAGCGGTGTCATTACCAACGTCACTGACTTTGGTGTGTTCGTCAAGGTCCCCGGTGAGATTGAAGGTCTTATCAGCAAGTACAACCTTGTTGGACCCGATGAAGAGTATACCGATGAAGCCTTGAAGAAGTTCACCGTTGGCGATCCTATCACTGCCATGGTCGTAGAATGCAATCCTTCTACCCAGAAGCTCTCACTCTCCGTCAAGGAGATGGTAAAGCGTTCACAGCAGTCAGAAATTGCAAAGTACATCCACGATGACAATGATGATGGTGACACCTATTCACTTGCTGATATGATGCGTTACAAGGACGAGGACAAAGAGAAAGGCGACAACTAGGACCTCTCTTTTGAGATACAGGCGGCTTATGCCGCCTGTAATGTATACCCTTGAAACGGAGAATATAGCATGAGTAATAAAAAAAAGGTTGAAACAGATCTTACCTTGAATGATAGGTTGGAGGGGTCTCTCGATTCCTTGCTCAACAAGAACAAAAAGGTTTTGATCATTGTCCTTGCTGTCCTGACAATTGTACTGATAACCCTTGGTGTTGTTTCTGCCGTATCCAAAAGCAATTTGCACAAGCAGTTCGATCAGATCGACCTGCTTGAAGAGACCTATACAGCAATACAGGCTATGGATACCGAAGATGCTACCTACCAGGCTAAGTATGATGAGCTTGTTTCCGGCTTGCAATCCCTCTCTTCCAAGAAAGCCAACTATCCTGCCTTGAAGGCCGAGTATCTTCTTGGAATGGTTTCCTTCGAGAAAAAAGAGTACCAGAAGGCCCTAGATAGCTTCATGGCAGTATATGGCAAGGCCAAGGCTACCTATCTTGGTTCCCTCGCACTTTCCAATGCGGCTGCTGCAGCTGAAGAGCTCAATGACAACACCCTTGCCCTCGAATACTACACCAAGCTTATTGATGAGTTTGGCTTCAGCTCTGCAGAGGCCCCAAAGGCTCTCTTCGGACAGGCCCGACTGCAGGAAAAGAGTGGTAACATGGATCTGGCCAAAGCTACTTTCCAGCAGCTTGCTGACCAGTTCCCAAGCTCTGAATATGGCAAACTTGCCCAGAACAGGGTTGCCTTGCTCTAGGCAAACAGGGTAGGGTGGAGTAAGACCACCACCTGAAAGGAGACAGATACTATGAAGATGAAACTAACCCTTCTTCTTTTGGTATCTGTCTTTTTTTGTCTCTTGGTATCGTGTGGGATGCCGACGATACTCTCCCTCAACTCCTGGGAGTATGTACTTGCCAATACCCCAATAACCCCTGTCACAAACCTTGTTCAGGGTACCTTCAAGATGGATGTAGATCCAGGGGTCACCTTCGACCTTCTGAATACAAACACCAAAGGGCCATCCCTGATGTTCTTCTATACCATCGATGACGGAACTGAGGCTGACTATACACTCAATGCAACCGACCTGAACTCGTTCATCACTGGGTTTGCCAGCACCTATACCAAAAATGGCTATGAAGGCATCCCTGTAACAGGTTCGAAAGAACTTGTTACCATAAAGAGCTACAGCCAGAATAAGGATGTATATCTTTACGCGTTAAGTGGTAAAGGCGCGGGTGCCACCTTCAATGCGAGTGACCAATATGTCCTCTATGCTACCAGCGATGCAAACAATGCAGAACTCACCTCCTTTACCCTCACGAAAACAGATGAACCTTCCCCAGGAACAGGATTCTCTCTTGAACTCGCCAGAACTTCACCAGGAAGTTCTCCCCCCTTTTCTGTAAATGCAACCAAGTTGTACGACTATGAAGGGAATCCTTTCCTGCAAACACGTTCGGATATACTGGCAAAAAAAGACTCATCCAATCATGAGTATGATTTTACCGGCGACTCTCCCTCAACGATCCGGATACATCTGTTTGTGGCCTTCTTTCTGGAAAAACCCAACACCAACAATTTCTGGAGTAGGCTGGTCTATCTGGATGCAATCCCCATTTGTCCCCTGATCGTTTCCCTATAAGAAAAGGCTAGCATAGTAATCTTAGCTTCCGTAACCTACGGAAGTTTTTTTTGTCTCTTTCTAAGGGTAAACAGAAAATCATAATACTTGTGAATAATATGTATTCTGTTAACTAGAATATCACATTGAATTACCCAGACCAACCATGGTTCATAGCCTCAGCTCTTCTGTCCTTTCTTGATCCCTTGTAGGTGGAACATCAATTCCAGTTCCTTATCACTGATATCACAGAAGTCTGCAAGCAGCCTGATCTCCCTCATATGCAACTCTATCTTCTTCAGATACTCATCCTTGACCTGGTCAAGGTCCCTGACCGCCACAAAGCTTCCCTTGCTGGGAATCGTACGGATGAAGTTCTCCCGTTCCAACTCCTCATACGCTCTCTTGGTGGTGATCGCACTTACCTGCAGATCCTCTGCCAGCTGCCGGATGGAGGGCATAGCCTCACCCTGGCTCAATTGGCCCGAATCTATCAAGGTCTTGATATGGTCAACTATCTGCTGATAGATTGGCTTGTTAGTATTGGACTGTGGCATCCTTTCCATGATTCAACCTCCGTATATATACACTATAAACACATTTGGAGGTTTTGCAACCCAATTTGATTGTTGTTATGGAATCTTTCCCCAATTTGCAGGTATACTGCTGTCTATGATTGATTACACTTATATACAGACACAAACCCTTGATGAAGCCCTCATGCAGCTCTTTTCCCTCGTTACGCTGCTTCGCAGCGAAGATGGCTGTCCCTGGGACCGTGAACAGGACAACAAGAGCATTGCCACATCCTTGCTTGATGAAACCTACGAGTACCTCGATGCTGTGCTCTCCAACAACAAGGAAGAGCAGAAAGAAGAGATCGGCGATGTTGCCCTCAATGTCATGATGCTATTGGAAATGCACCAGGAACATGAGGATTTTTCCATAGTTGATGCCATCAACGATGTTTGCAAGAAGCTCATCCGTCGCCACCCCCATGTCTTTTCCACGGCCAAGGCTGAGGACAGCACCCAGGTGCTCGACCTGTGGAACAAGATCAAGGTTGAGGTTGAAGGGAAAAGTGCCACGGAAGATGATTTCTTCAGCAGGGTCCCAACATCATTGCCTCCCATGGAGATGGCCAATGAAATACAGAAGAAGATCCGTAAGGTGGGCTTCGACTGGCCTGACAAGCAAGGGGTCATCGACAAGGTGTGCGAAGAGCTTGATGAGGTAATCGAAGCCGACACAGCCATTGACCGCGACCAGGATGAGGTGGAGATGGAGGTCGGTGACCTGCTCTTCGCTGTGGTCAATCTTGCCCGCTACCTGAAGGTATCGCCATCAGTTGCGCTGCACCGATCCAACATGAAGATGAAGCGTAGGTTCAATGCATTGAGCACCCTCTGCAAGGAACGTGGCATCACCCTTGACAGTGCACATCTAGAGGAGATGGATGCTATCTGGGATGAGGTCAAGGAAGGTGAAAAATAGTCCATGTTGTCCCAATTGGGGCAACATGCTATGATTCAAGTATGGAAAACACTGTTCAGGAGACATTAGTATCCTCCCCACGAAAGCGCCATGAGAGCGTAGCTGTCTATGAGAAGATTGCCTTGGATATAGCCAATCGCATCGTCAGGGGTGAACTAGCAGAAGGAAGCCGGCTCTCCGGCCGTTCGGTGATGTCCAGTGAGTATGGGGTATCACCCGAGACCATACGTCGGTCATTCTCCCTTTTGGAAGAGATGCAGGTAGTCGAGGTCAAGACAAACAAGGGCGTTTCCGTCATCTCTAGGGAACATGCCAAGAAATACATAACAGAGTATGGGAAAAGCAACGAAAACCGTCTCTTGCTCCTACGGCTACGCCAAGTCCTGGAGGAAAGGGAAGAGGTCGACCGTGAGCTATTTACCCTAGCCAAGGACCTCATTGAATCCAATGACCGGTTTTCAGCCAGCAACCCTTTTCCTACCTATGAATATTCTATCAAGGAAGGTTCCATTGCTGTAGGAAACTGTCTGGGGGAACTTGATTTTTGGCAAAAGACCGGGGCAACGGTCATAGCTGTCCGAAGGGACGGTTCCATCCTCCTATCCCCAGGCCCAGATCTCACCCTCAATACCTACGACATACTCATATTTGTCGGAAACCAGGACACCCTTGCCAAAACAGAGGAGCTGCTCGATTAGCATCTGACTCTGCTTTGTCCCATTCACCTGTCCTGGCAGCTATTGGCCTGCAGCTTCAGCAACTCAGCATTGAACTCTTTTGCTGTATTTATGTCCTGCAGCCAGAGCACCAGCTTCACTGTTGCATAGATGACCAATATGGCACATCCGAGCGAAATGACCATTGCTGGGCTGGTAAGTAGCCCAGCCCAAAGAAGCGTCGAGAGTACCACAGCTTCCAGCAATACAACATGGACTATATCCCTCACCAATACCTGCTTGGGTGAAAGTTCCTTTCTGGAATATTTCACCAGGCCAGGAAGGGATGCCATAAACCCAAACAAGAGCGGGGACAAAAACGCATCATATCCAAACCTGACATCAGGGGCAAACACCACCCCTATCAAAGCCATGGCAGCGGTTATACAGGTAATGGAAATGCAGAAGCCCATCACTACCTTCTTGATGAGGAATGTCTTAAAATCCATAGGGTTCACCTCCCAAAACTGCTAGTCTGACCTGTTGTACATACTGCCTTGAGATGATCAGATGGTCTCCATTTTTCATATTTGCCATGAACCGTCCGTTCAAGGCCGGGCTTATGCTCTCCAGCTTCATAAGGTTGATGATGTATGACTTGGAACACCTGACGAAGAATTGTTCTGCAAACGCACTCTCAAGCTTATAGAGGCGAATTCTGAGTTCGTATACCCTATCCTTTGTATAGGCCAGAACCTGCTCGTCAACTGCCTCAAAGTAGAACACCTCAGAAAGATTAAACTGATAAAAGCTATCATCCACCCGGCCTGAGAGCGTCGTCCCTATGGTAAGCACATAGGTGCGTATGTTCTCAATGTCAGGGGTAACTTCTACACATTCAATGTAGACACACTCTTCGGATTTTCTCCCGATCTGCTTGATCTGGACATTCATGGTCAGTATTCCTTTTCAATCAACAGCTCTTTTGCATCCTTCAGGTAGCAATCGAAAAATGCCAGAACGATGCTGTTCATAGTCTCTATACAGTATCTCGCATCTATGCGACCTACGCCAAGCAATTTTGCCAAAATCGGCGAAAATAGAGGAAGGTCGGTGAAATTCAGATGCCCGGATTCGTGAAATACCGTTTCATAGGCTATGGATGCGTTTTGTGAAGCAAAGAAATTAGGATAGGTTTGTCCAACAAGCGCTTTGGCATCTGTATAATGGTCATAGGCATATATATTCAGGATGGGAATCGGATAAGGTCTCTTTTCGAGCACTACCCTGTTGTCAAGAAACCCAACCTCCTCCCCTAGCATGGTCCCGTCAAGGACGATGACAGCAGCAATATCATTTCGTTCCCTGCCCAGCTGAGCTGAGGTTGCACCACCAAGGGAGTGACCCATAAGACCAATCCTATCCGTGTCGATAAGGGAGAATACCCCTTCGGGTTCCCTTACTTTGCACTCGGTGAAGATCCTGTCAAGCACAAAATTTTCGTCACCAATACGCAGAGCCATCCACTCTCTTGTCGTATTGTAGTTTTCTTCCTCGTGTGCTTCACCCTTGTCGGAACTGACCTCAATTGCCTTCTGCAGAAAATTGGGATTGACCGTAGTGAGTTTCCCCTGGGTATCAATGGTGTAGAAAGCCTGATAGGTGTGGGAGATGCTCGCAACAACATACCCATGGGAAGCAAGCTCAACAAAGGTGGAGTAGTTGCTTCCACTGAACCCAAACGCCCCATGCGAAAATACCACTAAGGGAAATGTCCCAGCTGATGCATCAGGGAACCAGAAATCAACGGTCAAGGCACGGCTCTCCCCGGAACTAGCAAATCCCTCTACCCTGCTTGTATCAAGCCAAGTATATTTCTCAGTTTCTACTCTAAGGTTCCCGCTAGTTGCCACTTGTTCATATTGGGGTAAGATGATGGCAATACAAAGAGTGAGGAAATATAGTAAGGAATTCCTTGCCAGGACTCCAATACGCCCCCCAATACCATAGAAGCTTTCTTTCATCCCAAGCAGTGCCCTTGTAGCAGCCAGAAACTGTATGACAAGAAGAAGAAGAAACGGCCCATAGCGAAAGCTCCACTCATAGAATCCAAACCCAAGCAACAAAACGAACAAAAACATGGTCCCTATCCGGATTATGGCAATCTCCTTGCGATGGACCTTCTTTGTCGTCACCGACCAGACAAACAAAAAACCCTCAAGACCAAGCATACCTATCAGTGTCAGCATCCCCATACCCATGTTCCTCCCATACATTTTTTCCCAGTATACCGAGGATTACGGACAGAAGTAGTTGATGTTGGATAGGATGCAATATGAGAGGACAAGCTACTTTCAGTATTGGAATATCTTCGGAATTGGGAGCCAAAGGGGCCTAGTAAGGAAACCACATAGCCCAAAATTCCAAGATGGATTTCTTAAATATGGAATGGTCACCCAATAGTTCGGCAAAAAAACAAAAAGATCCAATAGGTTCCCACAACAATGTTTCCTGTGCTTTTTGCTTTGAGGAAAGGAACAGCCAGGCAGGAAATAAGTATATACCTTCATTCGTGCAATCCCTGGAATCCGTATTTCTTTACAATTAATTTATTTCTTTCATTGCAAATAGTTAGAAGCTATCTTATACCTATTTGTGGATACTGGTTTTGAGAGCGAATACCCTTTGTATACAAAAGATACCCCTGGCAGAAACATAAATCCCGACTACCCTTTTGATAAAAAATGGCTGCCATTTTTCAAGGTAAAGTATCTTATTTCTTATCTGATATGGGGTTGACAAACCGCCAATCTATTAGTTTAATGAAGTTGTCGGTTATATACACCAAACATCTATCTTGGTTAGCAATGAACAGCATTAAAGGTATTGCATCTAGAACATACCAGAACCGACTAACGTTTTACGGAGGTACTTATGAAACGAACAGCACTCATTCTCTTGCTCTTGGTAGCAATGGTGACTACCCCACTATTTGCAGGCGGAGACAAAGAAGCCAAAAGCTCGGAAAAGGTTATCAGGATAGCAGAACAGGTCCCGGGTCTCATTACCCCAGGGGTTTGGGATGGCCAGGTCTTTTCCATGAACAGCTCAATGTATGAATATCTTGTGGAGATCAACGTTGGGACAGGACAACTTGACCCTGTCCTTGCTACCGACTGGTCAACAACAGATGGGAAAGACTGGACCTTCCATCTTCGCAAGGGGGTCAAGTTCCATGATGGATCTGACTTCACCTCCAAGGATGTACAGTATTCGTTGGAGAGAACCCAGGACCCTACCATTGGTCACCTGAAAAAACAGGATTTTTCTGTTGTCCAGTCCATTGAGACCCCTGATGACTACACAGTCATCATACATCTCAAGGAGAGCCGTCCTACCTTTGTCTACCAATTGACCGACTATAACATGGCTATGCTCTCCAGTGAGTATGACTATGCCAAGTATGGTGAATCAAAGCCGATGGGAACCGGGCCATTCATGATGAGCCAATACATTCCCAAGGAATCGATAGCGATGGTCAAGAACCCCAACTACTGGGATCCTGCCCTTCCAAAACTTGACAAGATCTTGATCTATTTTGTCGGCGATATCGATGCAAGCGTCTCGATGCTGGAAGCTGGGCGCGTTGATGTCGTAACCTTTGTAACCCCTGTCATCAAGAACAGGCTCTCAAAGATCGAAGGTATTTCGGTAATATCCCCCTACCAGGAGCAACGGTTCGTAGCCATGAACGTTGATATGAAACCCTGGGACGACAACCGTGTACGCCTTGCATTCAAGTATGCGATGGATCCCCAGATCATCGCCAAGAGCGTCACCCAGATGAACCTTGGAGAAGGGGCCCAGTACAACGAAACCCCCATCATGAACATGCTCAGCGAGTACAAGGAGCTGCCGCTGCGTCAGCGTGACATTCCCAAGGCAAAGGCCCTGTTGGCCGAAGCTGGCTACCCTGATGGAGTGAGCGTTGCATTGTACTACGCCTCTGACCACCCCTTTGGCAAGGAGCTTGCACAAACCCTGAAGGAACTTGCTCTTCCAGCTGGATTTGACCTGGAGCTCAAGGGTTTCACCCGTGATGTTTACCTTTCCCAGTATTGGCTCAATGTCCCAACCTCAATTACCGGCTGGGGTGGAAGGATAGACCCCTCAATGTTGCTTGGCCTTGCATTCAAGGGAGGCGGTCCCTGGAACGAGTCACACCTCAATGACAAGCGCATCAATGACCTGATCGACAAGATCACCGAGGAAATCGATGTACAGACCCGCATGGGCTATTATCATGAGTTGCAGGACATCTTCTATGCTGAGGGCGCACTGCTGAACGTGCAGGTCCCCTACCTGGTGGCTATCAACGATCGTGTGGTGGATTACAGACAACCCCTGACCATGATTCCCCAGTACAAATATACGGACATACGATGAATAGAACACTGAGCATTATCATTCGTAGGCTAGGGTCACTGCTGGTGACCCTAGCCGTAATGTCACTTATCATTTTCATGCTGGTCGAAATCATGCCAGGAGATGTTGCCCAGATGATTTTGGGACAGAGTGCTACCGATGAGGCAGTCCATGCCCTACGAGAGGCCCGGGGCTTGAATGACCCGGTTCTCCTGCGGTATGCACGCTGGGTTGGAGGTGTCGTTACCGGGGATCTGGGAGAATCAATCTACATGCAGGGCGTGTCGATCAATTCGATACTCTGGCGTCGGGTCGGACACTCTATGATTCTCGCCCTTACCGCATTTTTGATCTTTGTCCCCCTTTCCATGATCTTCGGGGTTCTAGCTGGGGTTAAGGAAAAATCGAAGACAGATTCGATCATCTCATTCTTTGGCCTGGCCACCATGGCCCTGCCCGAGTTTGTTTCCGGGGTATTTCTCATCTCCATCTTTGGTGTCCAGCTAAAATGGTTGCCCATTGTAAGTGTCATTCCCATTGGGGAGAGCCTATTCAGCAACCTGGAGATTTTGGTAATGCCTGCCCTTTCGGTCACGTTTGTCATGTTCGGCTATATCTCCAGGATGCAGCGCTCCTCCATGATTCAGGTAATGCACTCCGATTATGTAAGGGCGGCAATACTGAAGGGGATGCCTACAAGGTATGTAATTTTCAGGCATGCCCTGAAGAATGCCCTCCTGCCGACAATCACCATCATAGGGATGAACATGGGCTGGCTCTTTGGGGGACTGGTCGTTGTGGAAACTCTCTTTGGATATCCTGGTATGGGGTCTCTTTTGATGACAGCCATCAAGACACGGGACGTACCTCTTATCGAGGCATGCGTGTTGTTGATCACCATCATCTTCTCCCTTTCCACCATGGTAACTGACATTCTGTACAGTTACCTCAACCCCAGGGTCAGGTTACAAGGAGGTCAGAAATGAAATATTTCTTCTACCAGCTAAAAAAATACCCCCTTGCCATAGTTGGCATCACTGTTTTGTTGCTCTGGATAGTGGTCGCCATGTTTGGCCCTGTACTGGTCAACTATACCCATACTGCAATGGACTCAAACCATCAGATGACAGCCCCTGGGTTATATGGACATCTGCTGGGTACGGACAACATGGGCCGAGACATACTGGCCAGGATAGTATATGGCAGTCGCTCGATCCTCACCGTTGCCCTGATGACCTCTATCTTTTCCACAATCCTGGGAGTTCTCCTCGGCTTTGTTGCCGGGTACTTTTCCGGTAAGGTCGATGCTGCCTTCCTTCGTGCGATGGACATCCTGATGGCCATTCCTCCCTTGGTTCTCTCCATGGTGGTTCTGGGCATCCTCGGGGACTCTAGCATCATTACCCTGACGCTCATCGTATCCATTGCATTCATACCCGCAACCGCGAGGGTCTCAAGAGGAGTCCTCCTTACCGAAAAGAACCAGGAGTATGTATCCAGCGCCCGGATACGGGGAGAAAGCCACCTCTACATCATGTTTGTCGAGATCCTCCCCAACACAACCGGGCCGATCATCGTCGAGGCAACCGCACGGTTTGCCTATTCGATCATGATGGTCGCATCACTGGGCTTTTTGGGGGTCGGTTTGCAACCACCCACCCCTGACTGGGGAATGATGGTCATTGAAAATAAATCTATCATATCCCAGGCACCTTGGGCTGTCCTGTTCCCAGCCCTTGCAATCGCCTCCCTGGTCATAGCAATCTCGATTTTCTCTGACTTTGTCAGCAAGGTACTCATTCATGAACGATAATATACTGGAACTTGAACACCTGAATGTCCAATACAATACTTTTGAAGGCTCCTTCTCTGCGGTACGTGATGTATCGCTCTACCTTGGAACCAATGAATCCATTGGGATCATCGGGGAATCGGGTTGTGGAAAATCTACCCTAGCCTTCTCCATCATGCGCTATCTGGCACCCAATGCCCAGATGGACGGAACCATCACCTTCAAGGGTGAGAACCTCATGGAAAAAAGTGAAGCCGAGATGGGGAGGGTCCGGGGAAACCGTATCGCCATGGTTTTCCAAAATCCCTCCACCAGCCTCAACCCATCCCTTACCATTGGGTTCCAGCTTGATGAGGTGGGGATCTTCCACCAAAAGCTGGGCAAGGCCCAGGCGAGGAAAGCAACCCTGAAGGCACTGGAGATGATGAACATAGGCGATCCCAAGGGAACTGCCAAACGATACCCCCACCAGATAAGCGGCGGTATCCAACAGAGGATCTGCATCGCCATGGCAATCCTCTGCAAGCCTGACATCATGATCCTGGATGAACCGACCACAGCCCTAGATGTGACAACCGAGGCTGTCATCCTCGATTCCATAAAGAAACTGAAGGACCAGCTGAACATGTCACTCATCTATATCTCACACGATATGGGGGTCATCAACAAGGTCTCTGAAAAGATTGTGGTCATGTACAACGGGGAAATTGTCGAAGAGGGACCAAAGGCCCAGATCTTCGAGCAACCCAGCCACCCCTATACCAGGGCTCTGATCAACTGCATGCCACGTGGTGGCGTTGTCAAGGAGAATACCAAGCTCAACACCATCAAGGGGTATGTACGTCGTCGTGGCCTGATAGAGGGGGGATGCCCCTACGCCGACCGTTGTGACGCACGAAACGAAACCTGTGAGGCAAACTATGGGATGAGGGCGATACAGGATGACCATAGGGCAGCCTGTGACCGCGCATATGCCCAGGACATCGAGGAGACCCTCCAGAAAAAACGGATACCTCGGGTGCGCAGTGCCGTCTCCAAGCAAAACAAGAATATCCTGGAGATTGAAAATCTGCACAAGGTATATGGAAGCAGGAGAAAGATCTACGCTGTCAATGGAGTCGATGTAACCGTCGATGGAGGGACAGTGATGGGTATTGTCGGTGAGTCAGGATGTGGCAAGTCTACTACAGGCCACATGGTAGCCGGGCTGTACAAGCCTACAAAAGGCAAAATGACCTTCGACAAGAAGGACATCACCATTGGATGGAAAAAACGTGATGCAGAAACACTGAAGGACATCCAGCTGATATTCCAAAACCCAGGGAGGAGCCTCAACCCATCCCATACTGTCGAACAGATCATCGGTAGGCCGATGAAGCGCCTATTGCACATCAATGACAGAGAGGAACGGAGGAAGACCATCGTTTCGCTGCTGCACAAGGTGGACCTAGGCGGCGAGTATCTTGCTAAGAAACCTAACCAGCTGTCTGGAGGTGAGCAACAGCGTGTAGCCATCGCCAGGGCCCTCTCCATATCCCCCAAGATGATCGTCTGCGATGAACCCACCAGTGCCCTAGACGTTTCGGTCCAGGCATCGGTGCTTAACCTGCTCAACGATTTGCAGCATGACAGTGAGGTGACCTACCTTTTCATCTCCCATGACCTGAATGTGGTAAACTATATCAGTGATACGATCATGGTGATGTATGCAGGAAAGATCTGTGAGTTCGGCAAGCGAGATGAGGTGATGCAACCACCCTTCCATCCCTACACGGAGGCACTGCTCTCAGCCATGCCGGAAGTGGACCCGACCAAGCAAAGGGAACCGATCCGTCTGGAGGGAGGACTGCCCGATCCTGCAAAGAAACCCAAGGGGTGTCCTTTTGCAGGAAGGTGCCACAAGCAGGTCGGCAAGATCTGTGAAGAGCAGTATCCGCCGTTGGTGAGGATCAGTGATACCCACTACTACAACTGCCACATCGGAAACCCTGTTTCCTAGTCTTCGATCGGAATTCCTCTACAAAGCGGGAGGCCATCACGATGGAATGTCCATCCTGATGGCCTCTGGTTTGTTTTGCTCCTGAACCCACCTCAAACGAGGCGCTTCTGCTTACAGGCTGCTCTGGTATTCGGCCATCTTCCTGCTGAAGAACTGGACATAGTCCTCCTCCCAGGTTCCAGCACAGACGCTGGTACGTCGGATATTCAGCTGCGAAGCAATGGTGAACTTGTCAGTCTCGGTCCCGAATATGGTTTTTACCATGTTCTTCTCACCGGCAATACGAACCTCGTAGAGATACTCCCCCTTCTGGATAACCTGGAGCTCATCATTGTTCTTGGGAATGAAGGAGCGAAGGATCTGTTCATACTCATGGCTCTTCTGGGTATCTATGAGGTAGATGCTTCCCTTGATGAACTTTGCAAGGGTAAATTTCTTGCCTAGGTCGAGGAATAGCACCTTCTTCAGCTCATACCCTTCGTTCAGGCTCTTCTGCAGCTGCTGTTTTACCTGCTCTTCACTCATCTCCTGGGGGATCATCAGCTCTGCGAGCATCACCTCGTTCTCCCCACTGACACCAACGGCAAGAGGATTCACAAACTCCAGCTTGGGTTTGGGGTTGTATCCTTGGGTAAACTGCAGGTTCAGCCCACTTCTCTGGAAGGACATCTCAAAGTTCCTCATCGCATTGATGTGGCTTATGAACAGCGATCGCCCAACTCTCCTGTAGGTGATGATGACCTGCTTGGGAGGATAGACAGGGAGGACCCTTGCCACAATCTTTTCACCCGAGCTTTTCAGATCCTCCATGAGAGGGTCCTGGTATTCAGTATCGGTTACTTCGATGTTCTTGTTGCACACTCCACAGAGGTGGTCACACTCGGGTAGACAGCGCTCGGTGAGCAACAGGCTCTTGGCCTGCTCAAACTCCTCTTTCAGGAACTTCTTGCTTACCCGTAGGGAGACAGAGTCCCAGGGGAGCTCCTCTTCCAACGACAGTGGCTTGAAAATCGCCTCGGTAGGATCGTAGTCGGCCTCGTCAATCGCCTCCTGCCAGAGATCGGCCCTGAAGTGCTCATCCCAGGCATCAAGTCTGCATCCCTTTTGGTAGGCACTCTCGATGATGGATGCATAGCGCTGGTCCCCACGGCTGATGAGCCCTTCAAAAAAACTGATGTTGGGTTCATGGTAGCTGACCTTACAACCCCGGATCCTCTCCTGGATACTCCTCTTGAGGGCAGAGAGTTGTTCATAGGACTGCTGGGGTGTAAGCTGCTGGGCCCATTGGAACGGGGTGTGGGCCTTGGGAATGAAGGTTCCGATATTGATGTTCATGTTGATGTGGCTCGCTTCATAGACCTCGCTCAGGTAGTCTACGATCGCCTGGTTTTCCCGTTCCCGATCCACGAAGGGAAGCCCTATCATGAAGTAGAATTTGGCAAGTCTCCACCCCCTGCTCTTGGCTTCCTTCGCAATGGCTATCACCTGGTCGAGGGGAACAGGCTTGTTCATGGCAAGCTGCCAGCTTTCCACTGGAGTCTCAATGGCGAAGGTAAGGCCACTTTTGCGTACTTCGGACAGCTGCTCAAGGATACCCAGGGAAAAGGAGTTTACCTTGAGGCTAGGAAGGGAGAATGAGACATGGTCGGCACCAAATTCGGTATGGAGGTTTTCGATGATCTCCTTGATGTAGGGGTGGTCGCCACTGGAAAGTGAGGACAGTGTCACCTCCCTGAACCCAAAGTCATAGACATTCTGGGCGACCTGCTTTCTGATGGTCTCATAGGTCTTCTGCCTGTAGGGCTTGTAGAACTGGCCTGCATGGCAGAAACGGCAGCTGTTAGGACAGCCGCGCATGATCTCCACCACCCCATTGTCCTGGGTTACCTTGAAGTTTGGAACGACATAATGGTGGAATACATGGCCGATATCGGTTGCAAAGGTTGTATCAACCCTTCGTCTGGCACTCTTTTTTCCAGGATACCAAAGGGCATCAAAATCCTTGAGGGCTTCGATCTGCTGTGATCGGGTGAAGCCCTGCTTCTTTCCCTCGACCATGATCTGGACCAGCTCCTGTAGCCCTCCTTCAGCCTCCCCTATGTAGACAAAATCGACAAAGGGAGAGAACGGCAGTGGATTGGTTGCTGCAGGGCCTCCACAGATGACCACTGGGTCACTCTCCTTACGGTCTGCTGTCCGCAATGACAGGCCTCCAAGCTCCAATACCTGCAGGATGTTTGTTGCACACAGCTCATAGCCGATGGAGATGTTCAACAGGTCCAGCTCATTGAGGGGGATGGATTTCTCCATGGTAAAGAGAGGGAGGTTCCGTTGTCTCAGAAGAGCCTCAAAATCATGCGCGACAGAGAACACGAGGTCACAGTAGACTTCGTCCATCCTGTTGAGCAGGTCGTAGAGAATCCTCACGGCATTGTTGCTCATCCCTATCTCATAGAGGTCAGGAAAGCACATTGCCGTATGGAATATGGCCTTGTCAAAATCCTTCTCCCCGTAATGGAACTCACCGCCTGTATAGCGTGAGGGGTTCTGTATCAATAAAAGATCGTCCTTGATCATATCAAACGTATTCATCACTACCTTCTTCCTATAAATTCTGTGCAAGGGTACTATATTTCCTTGCCTGGACCCGCAAATCTGCATATCCATAGAGGTCAGCAAGCAACCCATATACCTGAACCGTATATGAAGAGTCCGTGATAGCCGCTTCCAGGGGGATTGCAAGGGAGAGCAAGAATTTGGCTCTCTCAGGTGAAACAGTATCAGAAGCAGAGCTTTGTATCAATGTAAGTTGCTCAAGGGGATGCAGAAAGGAGAACGCCTCAACCACTTTTTTTTCCTCGGCTTCTGAGGCAAGCAACATCCTGGCATAGGCAACCGGTTCTATCGTATCCTTCAGGAATCTGGTAAAGATGGTGGTAGCCTCATCGACATTGCCTGTCATCAACAAGGCCTGGTAGTAGAGCTCGACCTGTTCCCTCTCCAAAAGGGAGAGGGAGTCCAGCCAGCGTGCACTAGAAAGGACCTTTTCAGGTTCTTTTGCCTCGGTGGCAACGCGGCACATCAGCCGGTGGGCAACAACCAGATTGGCATCCTTAGCCGATGCCATGGCAAAATACAAGGAAAGGAGATGAAAGGCCTCATCATGCCTTGCCAATCCCTCCAAGGCCACTGCCCTATAGTAGAGGGTCTCAGCTTCAATCCTTTTGGAAAGGGCCTTTGCACTCTTCTGTTCCAGTTCGGCAAACTTGCCCCCATCTGCCAGTCTTGAAAACCCAGGAGCAGGAGAAATCCCACAAGAGGCAAGCAACAAAAAAAGGGAGAAGAGCAAATACGCAAGAGTTCTGTTTCTTTGCATACGCTATTCTCCCATGGTTATCTAAAAAAAGGCAAGCAATAAGCCGGGTTCTGTTTATGATGATCATCTATCCACACCCATTGTTACCAATGGATTGCAGCAACCGACCCGCAGGCTAAAGGCGGACAGCCCAACCTGCTGCTTGGTCTTGCTCCTGACGAGGCTTACCATGCCATCCCTGTTGCCAGCGATGCGGTGGGCTCTTACCCCACCATTTCACCCTTACCGGTAAACCGGCGGTATATTTTCTGTGGTGCTTTCTATAGCGTTACCGCTCCCGGGTGTTACCCGGCGTCATGTCCTATGGAGCCCGGACTTTCCTCAAGCGGTCTTGCGACCGCCCGCGATCATCTAGCTTGCCTTACAAATCCAAACCCTAGAGCAAATCGTCGAATTCGCTGCTGTCGACAAAGTCAGAAAGACTGCCTTCCTCGAAATCACCATCATCGATGCTTTTGCCGAACTGGTCTTCAGCACCGTCAACGTCCTCATAGAAGAGGATACGGCTGCAGTACGGGCAGAAATCTATCTGCTTCTCACTACGCACGTCATTGACAAACTGTACAGGAAGCACAATATGACAACCCTGACAAACAAGACCATGGACAGGTACAATACCCTTGCCTTTCTTGTTCTTCACGATGTTGCAGAACTTGTTGTACAGGTCCTCTGTAATATCGGCACCAATGTAGGAGTTGCATTTGATCTCCAAAGCGGAGAGTGCAGTATTTTTTTCAGCAAGCAAGGCTTCGATCTTGCTGGACTCTGAATCAACTTCGCTCTGCTGGAGGTTCATCAACTGCTCTTTCTCGGTAAGGCTCTCACCAAACTCATGAACCTGCTTTTCCTTGGCATGTACCTGCTTGAGCAGGCTCTGCTCTTTGGATGCAGCGTCCTTGATCTCTTTCTCCAAGGCTTCAAATTCACGTTGGGTAGTGATCAACTCCATCTGCTTTTCAGAATTCTCACGAGCACGAACAGAGTCGTCATACTGGATCTTGAGACTTTTCAGCTCCTGTTTCGCAGTTTCACTCCGGTCATTTTCCTCGATATATTCCTTGTTGATCTTGTCCAGCAACTCTTGCTTGACTTTCAAATCCCTTGGTAACTTGACAATCTCGTCCTCAAGGGAGAACCTAGCGGTGAGATCCTCCTGCAATTGGTTGAGTCTTGCGAAAACTTCTGCTTCTTCCATCATCCTCTCCTGCTATCTATCAAATGAAATCCTTCAATTTCCTGCTGCGCTTTGGGTGACGCAACCTTCTGAGCGCCTTGGCCTCGATCTGCCTGATGCGTTCTCTGGTTACTTCAAAATACAGTCCCACCTCTTCAAGTGTCAATGAGTATCCATCCTCAAGACCAAAACGCATCTTCAAAACCTCCTGCTCGCGGGCAGGCAGGGTTGCAAGCACGTCCTTCAGCTGTTCCTGAAGGAGGGAGTATGCCGTCTGTGTGGCAGGATTCTCCACTTCCTTGTCTTCTATGAAGTCAGAGAGCAAGGAGTCTTCCTCCTCACCTACGGGAGTTTCCAGACTGATGGGTTCCCTGGCAACGTTCTTGACTGCCTTCACCTTGACTTCTGTCCATCCAAGCTTTTCAGCGACCTCTTCGTCGGTGGGTTCCCTTCCAAGGGACTGCATCAGCATCCTTGACTCACGGACCACCTTGTTGATCTGCTCTATCATGTGGACAGGAACACGGATGGTCCGTGCCTGGTCGCTGATGGAACGGGTGATCGCCTGGCGGATCCACCAGGTGGCATAGGTGGAGAACTTGAAGCCCTTGCGGTACTCGAACTTCTCGACTGCCTTGATAAGGCCGATGTTCCCTTCCTGGACGAGGTCAAAGAAGTGCAAGCCACGGTTCGTATATTTTTTGGCGATCGAGACTACCAGACGCAAGTTGGCTCGAATGAGGCGGTCCTTGGCATCCTTCATCATCTTCTGCCCGTATTTGATCTTCGTCGAGTGAACGAGGATGTTGTCACAACACTCCTCGAACTGGTACTCGATCATCTTCAGTTCCTTGTCGGTGAGCTGCAGCTCCCTGATGAGGTCCTTGATCGTGTCACTGGTGAGGTGGAGTTCTTCCTCGATGACTGAGCATCGGCTCTGGGTTGCAAGGTCCCGGCCCAGCTGGCGCAGTTCCTTTGGGGAGGATATGTGCAGCTTGTTTTCCAACTGCTGCTTTTTCTCCTTGTAGGAGCGGATCTTGTTTTCGGAATCGATGAAATCATGGGTAAAGGAGGTGATCTCCTCTGGTTGCAGATCAATCTTCCCAAGCTTCTTGAGCAGGGCAGAGCGGCTCTTGGCAAGACTTTCATCATGGAAGACATCCTCTCCACTGCTGATCATCTGTTCCTTCTTGGCCATGTAGGTCTTCAGGGATGCCTGGACTTCCTTCAGGGGTTCTTTGTAAAACTGGGTAAAACGTTTCTGGTTGTTTACAAGGTCCTTGTAATCCTTGGCGTTGTACTCCTCTTCCTGGCCTTCCATCTTGGTGTTGAGGACCTTGATGATATCATAGAAACGGGTGATCATGATGCCGCTTTCCTGGATAACCTCGGTTATGATGCGTGCGCCATCCTCCATCTTCTTGCTCAGCTCGACCTCTTGTTCGGCGGTAAGGAGGTTCTCCCTTCCGATTTCGCGAAGGTAGAGCCGAATGGGATCATCACCGGAAGAGTCACTCTTGTCTGTACCAAGGATGGTGTTGTGCCTGACATGGTCGGTATCGCTGTCCTGGTCATTGAGTGAAGAGATATCCACAAAGCGGTTTCCACCGGCTGCGTCATCGTCTGTGCTCATGCCACTCCAGGCGTGTTTCATGGAGGATCCCTGGTCATCATCGTCCAGGTCGGAATCATCGTCATCCTCTTCAGCATCATCATCCCCATCTTCGACATCCTTTTTCTTGGAGGAATCCTTTATGGGGTAATCGTCAATGATAGAGTCTACAATGATGTCATCTTCCTCGTCTTCGAGGGTGTCATCGAGCAAGTCGGTATCATCCGGCTCGTCTTCTATGTCTGTGTCCAATTCATCGGCAGAGGGTTCTTCAACAAAGATGTCGGGAACAAGGGCCTTGTCACTTTCGGTTACAGGTATTTCCAGTTCACCTAAAGTCTGTAAGATCTCGTCAAGCGATTCATCCGTTGCCTTATCCTCACCAAGAGCATTGCGAATATCATCCTTAGAGACATAGCCCTTTACTGCCGAACGAGCTACCATGTCCTTAATGACGGTCTGCAAAATATTTTCATCAAGCATCTGTGTAATTACCTACCCTGTTTTGTATCTTGTCCAAGAGCTTGCCGAAGAATGGAGATTTTGGCGTCAATCTCTGTCTTTTCCCGAAGCAAATCCTCGATCTCGTCGTCTGCTGTCCCATCACTGAGGCTGATATCCAGCAGCCGTTTGTTGCTTACCCGTTTCTTTTCATAATTCCTGAGTTGGATCCTATTCACTGCTTCATTTAGGACATCCTGTGGTGCCAGCTTGAACTCTTCCATTGTGAAGGAGAGGGCTACATCACTGCGAAGCTGTGGGTCGTCGATCATTTGCAAGATATATTCGTCGTTCTTACCGACATCCTCACGGGCAGCATCTTCCAATACGTTGTACAGCGCTTCGGCCTCCTTGTCCTCAAGATCTTCCACAACCAGTTTGTACCGGGTTTGCAGGTACAAATCCCTATTGTTTACCAAGGTCAACATCGCATACAAGTCCAAAGAAAGGGTTGCAGGATTCAAAGGTCTGACCTGTGCCGCAGTTTCTTGCACAACCGGTTTTGCAATGAATTGCTTACCACGCAAATAATCGTCAATTATTGACGATTCGTCAACATTAAGCAACATAGAGAGATGTTTTATGAGAGCTTCCTTCTCAATT
This sequence comes from Sphaerochaeta sp. PS, assembly GCF_032144095.1. Classification (NCBI taxonomy): domain Bacteria; kingdom Pseudomonadati; phylum Spirochaetota; class Spirochaetia; order Spirochaetales; family Sphaerochaetaceae; genus Sphaerochaeta; species Sphaerochaeta sp. PS. The sequence continues at coordinate 59,451 of NZ_JAVSNJ010000002.1, read as the reverse complement.
GCCGACTCCGTGGCATCCAAATAGGGCCTGACAGCCGAAAAAACAGCCGACTTTCCTTTGGACGTTGTTGTATCATACTTGTTTAACGCATTGTTTACAAGATAATGAAAGCCTTGCAATGAGGTTTGCAGGTCGCTTTTCAGTGCCTCCTCACCAGCCTTCTCAACCAGTTCCGCTGCATCCTTTGCCTTGGTCAGCTTGAGCACCTTATTCTCCATGCCAAACTTCTGTGCAAGGATGAGGGCCTTTGCGGTTGCATTCTGTCCAGCATCATCACTGTCGAAGAGTGTGGTGACGGAAACGCAGTATCGTCTGAGCAGTTTTACCTGTTCTTCGGTAAAGGAAGTGCCCAAAGGGGCCATGGCATTGGTGTACCCACTCTGATGCATCGCAACCACATCGAAATTTCCCTCACAGAGGATGGCCTTCTGGTCCTTCTTGATAGTTTCCAGGGACTCATAGAGGCCGAACAAGTTGTTTTTCTTGCTGTATATGGCAGTTTCGGGGGTATTGATGTATTTGGCCTTGCTGGTACCGGAGAGGTCCCGTGCCCCAAAGGCGACGGTTTTCCCCTGCCAGGTGCGGATAGGAAACATCAGGCGGTCCCGAAAAAGGGGATATTGTGTATTCTTTTGGCTGAACAGGCCGCTTTGCAACAGAATCTCATCGCTATAGTGCTGTTTCTTGAGGAAATCATAGAGCCACGAGGCATTGTCAGGTGCGTAGCCAAGGCGGAAACGTTCCCACATCGCAGGGCTCACATTTCGGCCCTTCAGGTACTCCCTCCCCTTCTGTCCCAACGGTGAGGAGAGCAGGATGTAGTGGAAGGAACCAGCAATCTTGTCGTAAAGGGAGTAGAGCGTCTCGTTGAGGTCTCGTTTCTCCTTTTCATGAGGGCTCTCCTCAGCAAGTTCCACATTGGCTTTGGTAGCAAGTATCTTTACCGACTCTATGAAGGGGACCTTCTCCATCTCCATGATGAAGTCAAACATCGACCCACCCTTCTTGCAGCTGAAACAGTAGTAGAAACCCTGGTCGTCGACTACAGAAAAGGATGCAGTCTTCTCCTGGTGGAAGGGACAGAGCCCCCACAGGCGCCCACCCCTATTGGAAAGGGTGACATAATCAGAGACAACCTCACTGATGGATAGCCTGGCCTTGATCTGGTCAAGGACATCATCGGATATTTTTGCCATAAAGACCTAAAACCTGATGATGGGTTGGTTGCCAGACCTGTCTTCAAGCAACGCTTCAATCTCTTCTTTGGTGTAGAGCTTTCCGATTCCCATACCAGGACACGATGCCATCTCGGCATCCCAAGCAGCTTTGTTTTCCACTATGCTTCTCCAGAACGGGTAGGTACGACACTGTTCGGGTCTACCTTCATAGACGGAACAGCCTTTCTCTGTCAGGAAAATGCAATCGTAATTCTTCTTTTCTTGAAGACTGATCATATGATGGGTATCAACAGGGACCTTTCGGCAGTAGAGCTCGATGCACTTCTCTTCGGAAATTCCAAGATGGGAGGATAACCTGGTAAGGTCTTCCTGGGAAAGGAACACAAACCCGGGTTCACAGCTACAACAGTAGTTGCAGCCAGTACATTCGAATTGTAACCCTTTCTCATAGAAGCAGCTCATTGACACCCCTTTTAGCGCAGTGTGACGGAAAAGAGGCCTTCCTCTGAGAAGAAGGCCTCCATTTGGAGAGAGAAGGATTCGAACCTTCGAAGGTGTAACCAACAGATTTACAGTCTGCCCCCTTTGGCCGCTCGGGAACCTCTCCGTTTGCCAAAGACAACCGTACATTACCGAGTATTGGTATCTTTGTCAACCTTGATTCCAGAAAAAAGCTTGTAAATACCCCATGGAATCCAATTTCTCAGAAGCCCTTGACATTGTCACAACCCAACCAGTATATTGCAGATGGTCTTTTTGCCGCCTTAGCTCAGTTGGCCAGAGCACGTGACTTGTAATCTCGGGGTCGTCAGTTCGAATCTGACAGGCGGCTAAACCAATCAGGGACATACCATAGGGTGTGTCCCTATTTTATGTCCATGGGTTTAGATTGATAGGTACTCCAAACCAGTTTTTATAGAAGTTGATTCAGAACAAATCAGAATGAGTACCAGTCCTAGTCAACACCAAAACCAGCAACTCCTGTTCTAGATGGTACACCAGCAACCTATCAGGCTGGACATGACATTCACGGTAACCTGCCCAATTACCTGATAAGGCATGATTCTGGCAACGGAAGACCATCGGCTAGGAGACTGACTATCTGATGAAGCCTTTTGTATGACAAACCCCCGCTTTTGCATGAGTTTTATATCTTTTTGGAATCTTCTCGTCGGTTTGATTTCATATTTAGTCATGCAAAAGATCATTGAACAGGGAATCAACATCGAGATACCCCTTCACATCTGGATCACTTGCAATTATCTCAGCCTCTCGCATTGCCTTGATAGTCTCTTTGTTAGGTATATCCAGTGAGATTTCAAAGGGAATACGACCTTGCCGCACAACTTGACGAGCCAAATATATTTACAGCTGTTGACACATTCATTCCCAGGTCAGATACAACTTCTTCCAATTGGGATTTGAGTGTTTTATCCATTCGGATATGTATATTTGAATTTTCTTTCATGTTTGCCCTCTCTACATGATGCTTTAGTACTACATTTGTAAGAATGCTATACATGGTAACTACATTTCAATACAAGGTCATTGTTTTCTATAATATATTGAGAATTGGGTATAATCACTCGGCTATGTCCGGCAATTGATGATCTCTTGTAAAGTATATAGTACATCATAGCGGTATACTTTAGCGTAGAGGTAGATAAGACGAGTATTTTGAAACTATCAAAATATCGTATTGACAGGATTCATCAGCTGTAAAAAGGGAGTAACCTGTTCACAAAAAATATACAACCAGATACAAACAATCCTTGTAATTTGTTTTTAGTAGTATGTTTATGGGCATTACAATGCCCTTTTGTGCTGTTCGTTCGTATAAAGTTTCTCAGAATTGCCAACAGGCGGCTTATACAACCAATCAAGGGCATGTGTGTGTGTTTTTGGGCTAGGCCTGCTTCATCGCAGTTGAGCTACGTATCGTCAGGTAGGTATCAAGGACTACATCGCCTACCTCACCCTTGTCAAAGAGCGAGCCTATCATCTCAACCGATCTGACACCCAGCTGCTTTGCATCCTGGTAGACCGAAGTGAGCTCAGGACGGGCAATGCTGGCAAGAGTGGAGTCATCGTACCCTATGACCGATACCTGGCTTGGCACCTGTATGTGCTGTTCCCTGAGGGCCTGGAGCACCCCTGCCGCAACCGAATCGTTTCCGCACAATACGGCATCGAAATCCCTCAACGTGGAAAGGAACTGCTTAGTCCTTTCATAGCCGCTCTCAAAGGTGTAGTCAGTCGTACAGAGCAGCGTAGGGTCAAGGACGAGACCGAACTCGGAAATAGCCCTCAGATACCCTGCCAAGCGATCCAGGGAGGCATAGCTACCCCTTCTGGGGTCATCAATGAGCGCAAGGATCTCCTCGATGGACCCCCCAGGCTCCTGCCAGAACCCAATGAAGAAGGCAATATTGCGCCGTCCCAGCCTAAGCAGCAGTTTGGTGGCAAGATAGCCACCCTGCTCGTTGTTGTAGTATATGTGGGGCCTGTGTTGGAGAAAACTCCTCCTGTATAAAACCAAAAGAGGAAACGATTCGGCAAACAGAGCCTGTGCCAGCTGTGCAGAGCCATCGGCTAGAGGGCAGAAAAGAAGCCCATCGACCTGGGCCCTTGAGGCAAGGCGTAGGCACTCCTCCTCCCTACCAGGATCCCCATGACAGCTGAACACCAAGGTCTGGTAGGAGTGTTGGGTAGCGCCCAAGAGGACACCCTCAAGCATCTGTGCAAAGAAGGCATTGCTAGCACTGGGAAGGATGATGGCAAGCATCCTGGCCTGGCTGTAGCGAATCGGCTGTCTCAGCTTGTAGTCCAGCTTTGCAATGGCATCGGCGACTTTCCTGTGGGAAGAGGCATCGACAATGGAAGGGTTGTTCATAGCCCTTGATACTGTGGCAATGGAAACACCAGCCTCATCGGCCACATCCTGGATGGTAACCTGCTTTTTCTTCTTCATTCGCCTACCCCTTCAGAGACAAGAGAAAGTGCAACACCCACCTTGGCAAGGGATGCAAAGAACTGGGGATAGGAGACTTCAGCACACTCAGCGCCCTTGACCTCTACCGGGCCATCGGCCATCAGGGCCGCTGCGGTGAGGGCCATCGCCACCCTATGGTCGCCATGGCTCTCCACAACCCCACCATGCAGGGGTCTTCCCCCATGGACAATCATCTGGTCCGAGGTTATCTCAACCTCAGCTCCAAGCTTTGCCAGTTCTTCTGCCATTACCAGCACCCTGTCGCTCTCCTTGACCCTCACATGGGCAAGGTTGGTGAACACGGTCCTACCTTGGGCAAAAAGGGCTGCGACAGAGAGGGCTGGCAGGGCATCGGGGATATCTCCGAGGTCAATAATCTGCCCCCCCTTGAGCTTTTTGCCACCCTTGATCACCAGGCTTCCCGCCTCCCTGTCGGCCGTCAGGTCTGCACCCATGGCCATCAGCAGCTCAACGATGCGCTTATCACCCTGGGCATCCTCAAAATTCAAGCCCGTTATCGTAAGCGATGAGGGACTTACCAGAGCGGCAACCAAGGGAAAGGCAACGGCTGACCAGTCAGAGGGGATCGTACATTCCCCGCCTGTGTACCTCTGGCCACCTTCGATGACAAAATGGGTGTACAGCGGTTCATCGCTCTCTATCCTGGCCCCAAAGCGTCGGATCCAATCAAGGGTCATCTGTACATAGGGCTTTTCCAGGGGCTTACGTACGTGGATCTCAGTTTTGTTCTTCCCTAAAGGGGAGACCAGAAGCAGGCTTGAGACAAATTGGGAATTGAACCCATCCAGGGTAACGGAGCCTCCCTCCAAACCACCCTTCACAAAGAGCGGGGGCGCATTGTGGTTGGGCCTTGTGATCTCAAGCTCGACACCCAGCTGGCGCAAGGCCTCCACCAGGACCCTGATGGGACGGGCCCTGACCTGCTCATCGCCTGTGATGAAGGTATAGCCCTCAGCAAGACTGGCCATGGAGGTGACAAAACTGGTGGTAGTGCCAGAGTTCCTGGTGTCAATATGGGATTCAGGGCTCTGCAGGCATTTCCCTTTTCCCTGGATGACCACCCCTCCCTCGCCTTGGGTTACCGTAGCACCAAAGGCCTTCGCGGCAGAGATGGCACTCAACCCATCACCGCTGACCAGGGGATTGTGAATGAGGCTCTCTCCCTCTGAAAGCGTGGCAAGAAGGACCGCACGGATCGTATGGCTCTTCGAACCGGGAACCTGAAGGGTGCCTGTCAATGAGCTCTTTGTTATGGTAACTGTCATCGCAATCCTCCTCATGCTCGTTTTCGCGCAAACATGGAGCAAAACAGACGCTTCACCCCTTTGCTATTGGACAGGAGCGTCAATACAGTCAAAAGGGTCAAAGTCAGGGTCAAAGGACGGCCAAACAGGGCGGTATAGAAATGATCCTCTGATGAGGCCAATGAAATGGCCCTTCGAAAATTGGAATCCATCATCCCACCAAGCACGATGGCTAGGGTCATGGGAGCAACCGAATATTCACGCCTGCGCATGACAAATCCGAGGATCCCGAAAAAGAACATCAGCCCCACATCAAACATCCTGTTGTTGACCGCAAACGAGCCGATGACACAGAGCACGGTAACCAGGGGAAGGAGGATCCGTTTGGGCACCGCTATGATCTTGCTGATCCTCGGGGCTGCCAAAAATCCCAACAAAAGCAAAAAGATGCTTCCCACAAACCCACCTGCCAATATGGCATGGAACATCTGGGGATTGGTCTTGATGAACATCGGCCCTGGGCGCAAGCCATGGACATAGAATACTGAGAGGATGATCGCTGTGACGGCATCACCCGGGATGGCAAGGGTAAGCAGAGGTATCATTGCCCCTCCGATACAGGCATTGTTGGCTGTCTCGCTGGCAACGATACCCTCGACAGCCCCTTCACCAAAGGGAACGGAGGGGTGTTTGACAACCCGTTTCGCCTCACTGTAGGCAAGGAATGCGGCAACAGGTCCGCCAGCCCCTGGAAGGGCCCCGACAAAGGTGCCTATGGTAGCATAATAGAGGGAGATGGTGAACTGTTTCAGGACCTCCTTGGTCTTCACTACCGTCCTGGTAACCTTGGAAACCTCGGCATCCATGGAAGAGCCGGAGATGACCGTCAGGACCTCTGCAAACCCAAACAGCCCAACCAGGGCCGGGACGATGTTGATGCCAGCCTGCAAATTCTGGATGCCAAAGTTCAGGCGGGCAGTACCCATGACCGAATCTATCCCAACAAGGCTGAACAGCAGGCCCAGACAGGCACTTATCAGGCCTTTGGCAAAACTCTTGGTCGTAAGGGACCCTACGGTGCTCAAACCAAAGAGGGCAAGCAAAAAATAATCCATGGGAGTGAAATTGAGGGCAACATTTGATATCGGCTTTGCAAGCAACCAAAGAACGATAAAGCCAAACAACGTACCTATAAAGGAGTAGATGATGGCGTATTTCAGGGCCTTGTACGCCTCCCCTCTCTTCGCCAGGGGGAACCCGTCAAGGGTAGTGACGACCGAGGAGGGAGCCCCTGGAATGTTGATGAGGATCGCAGAGATGGCCCCGGAGAATACCCCCACCACATAGACACCCATCACCGTTGCCAGAGCGTCTGTTGTCTGCCATGAGTAGGTTATGGAGACCAGCAAGGCAGTGGCCATTGAGACGGAAAGGCCAGGGATCGCCCCCACGAAGAGACCGGCGACAGAGCCGGCAAAGACCAACAGGACAAAGCGAATATCCAGCATATAGGCCGCTATTCCCAGAATTTCATTCATACGACACCCTTTATGGCAACATGACATGCAAAAGCATGCCAAAGAGAACATAGACGACAAGAGGAAAAGAGATGCTCAGCAAGGCTATGAGCCAGAGCCTTCTCTCCTTGAGGTAGAGAAAGGTCGCTACCAAGAACAAGAACGTGGCCAGGATGAACCCAACCAGGCCGATCCCTTGCATATAGGCAAATACCAACAGGGTTACGACAGCGGTCTTTTTCCAGGAAATATCAGCAACCGGCCCTTGTGCAACCTCTCCATCAGCCCTGTTTGCAGAGCCTTCTTGCCGTCCCTCACGTAACAGCGAAAGGGAGAGGAGAAAGAGAAACACCGCTATGACGAGAGGGAACAGGTAGGGGGATTGCTTCCATTGGGAGCCGGAATCGGCATGAAAATAGAGGGAGTAGACAAACAGGGCTGTAGAGGCAACCAGAAAGAACAACCCTTCCAGGCATGTACCGTTTGCATTGAGTTTCTTACCATTCATCCAAAGGTTCCTTTTCATAGGGAAGCCCTCCCCTTCATCAGGCAGAGGGCATCCACATCGCAATTCGGTCAGTATGTCAGCTTGGAAATTCCAAATTTCTCAGGACTGATCTTGGCAGCACCGCTGTCATAGAGCATCCAGGAGACCAATGACTCCCAATCCTTGAAGAAGGTGCGCATCTTCTCTTCAGTAGGATATTTCTCATAGAGCTTGTCCAACGAATTGGAGGCGACGAAGGCTTTCCAGCCCTCTTCCTGGACACTCTTCTGAGCGGCATCCTTGAGGATGGCCACGATCTCCTGGGGAACATCCTTGTCTACCAGGAGGGATAGGGGGGTAAAGGGGTTGGAGAGATATACCTCAGACCCTGAGACCACTTCGGCCAGGGTGGGTACATCGGGATAGGAGGCCAATCGGTTCTGTTCGGAGATGCCGAGCAGCCTGAGGTCCCCGTTTTCCAGATACCCGGTTACGGTCGAGAAGTTTGAGTTGGTAAAGTCAACCTGGTTACCAAGAACGGCAAGGATGCAATCCGATCCACCTGGATAGGCGGTGAGGGCCATCTGCATGCCAAGCTTGTTGTAGATCAGGGACTGCACATGGCCTGACCCACCGGGGCCGGTATAGGACATCTTCACCTTTCCAGGTCGTGCCTTGATGTCGGCGACTAGGTCTGCAAGGCTCTTGTACGGGGAATTCTTGTTGACGACAATGACCTTCGGGTCATTTACTACAACCATGATTGGGGTAAAGTCAGCATAGCTCATGTCACTGAGGCCCATCACCCGCTGTGTGCCCAGGGACTCTGCGGTAAAGAGTATGGTATAGCCATCAGGCTTGGCATCAAGGACAGTCCTTGCTCCAATGGATCCCGAGGCACCACCCTGGTTGATGACTGTAATGGATTTTCCCAGATGCTTTTCCATCTGTATGGCAAGCTGCCTTCCACTCAGGTCGGTGGTTCCCCCTGCCCCATACGGGACGATCATGGTAATGGCCCGTTTTGGGTAGATGGCTTCGTTTTGTGGCTCAGCCATTCCACTGGCCATCAGAACGGTTGCTAGTGCAAACAGGACCACCGTCAGTGCGAGTGATTTTTTCATCGAATTCTCCTATTCTGTATCCATTTGTAATGAATGGACAGTGTGATGTAAAAAGTATCATTGAATTATCCGTTTTTGTCAATTCAAATGAATATTTTTACATTTTAGGGTACAAGTATATTACTCCTTATTATGAAAGAGATTGCATACGCTTGCATGAAGAATTGAAGAAGTGCTTATGTAGATAGAATACAAACAGAGAGAATCATGCGAGAAGGACAGTTCTCCCATAAGCTAGTTTTTACAGAAAATGTAAATTTTACATCCCAGAAATGCTACTGGCTCCCGCAAGGTCTGGGCGCAGTTTTTCTGCACCGTCAAGGAATACCGGCCGAACCTGCTCGACAGCCCTGTTGGCTACTATCATCACCCGGATGACCCGTTCGAGCATCCCCTCGATCTCAAGCTCCTGCATGCAGAACAGGGGGGTAGTTGCACAGTACCCACCCTTTCGCAACCCAGCTGCAGGGTTGCGGCTTTTCAGGTCCCCTGTCTGGGTAAGCAACAGGCAGGCTATATCAGCCTCACACAGGCCATTGGCCTCCAATACTGCGGCAAATAGCTTGCAGGCTGCCATATCAATGAGGGCCGGATCATCTGCCGCTACGCAGATAGCCCCTCTAATTGCGGAAATGAGTGGATTGGACATGCATTCTCCTTAACTGACAACCACACCATGGGCTACCAGATTTTCAATAATCGCAACAAGGGTACTGAGCAAGAATACCCCAACCATCCTGGCAAGGGTCAGAAGTATCGGGGAAAGCGGGAATACATGGTCACTGCTCCAGACAATGAAGGAGAACACTATGATCCACAGCCCAAAGAGAAGACTCGACCAGCTGATGAGGATGAGTGCAAACTGCAAAAGGTCAATGAACTGCTGGCCCACATAAAAATAACTGCTCAGCAGGTATACCAGGAAAAAGAACAGGTATAGGAGCAATGTATAGGTGTGTACCCTGCTGGAAAAAGCCAGCAACCTTCTTGTATGCAACATATGCCAATGGTATCACTTATGGCAGGATGGGGGCAACCGGGAAACTCACAAAGATGGGCGATCCCGTAACATGCACTTCCAGCGAATCCGATAGACCCAGGTTGGAAAGGGAGATGGTGGAGAAGTCCATCCTATACCCTACCAAAGGCCAACGGAGTGCTGGGGCATCCACCTTCGACTCACCATGGAACAGGGCTGGGTAGAAACTTACCGTCACCCCAGGCTCGAGGCCACTGAACTTGTGGAAGGACTGGACAAGAAAATTGGTCTCATACCGGGTATACCAAATCCTTGGTGGCCCAAAATGGGAAAAAAGGGCGTAGGTCTGAAACAGGTGGTCCATGCGGTAGCCACCACCTCCGACCAGTACATAGTCCTGACACCCATGCTCAAAAGCCTTCTCCAGGGCGAGGTAGGTATCGCTGTGGTCCTTCTCCCTTGCAAAGCGTCGATGGGCCAGAGCCTGAATCTCATCGGCGAACAGGGTAGAATCAAAATCGCCAACGGCATAGTGGACTGAGTACCCCAGACGTTTGGAGAGATCGTAGCCACTGTCGGCCGCGATCAGGTAGTCCCCTTCCTCAACAAGATCTTCAGGAAGGGAAGCTGGAGCCCCTCCTCCGGTAAATACAATGGCCTTACTCATATTTTTCTCACTTTACCTTGCTGGATGCCATATATTGGAATACGATATCCCTATACTCTTTCAAAAGGAACTGTCATGTCAAACACTCAAGAACGTCTTAGGAATCTTGCGCTCCATAGCGCTGACATCCTCCTACCCAAAAAAGGAGTGGATCTTTCCAAGTGGGCTGTTGTCGCTTGCGACCAGTATACTTCAGAAAAATCCTATTGGGAACAATGCAAAACCTACGTTGGGGAGGAGCCATCCACCCTTAACCTCATATTCCCCGAAGCCTATCTGGAAGAAGCAGAGCCGGAAAAGCGTATCGCCACCATCAACGAGCACATGGCCAACTACACCAAGGGGAATCTGTTCGATACCTATGAGAACTGCTTTTTCCTGGTACACCGGACCACCGATACCTTCGAAAAAGGCAGATGGGGACTGCTGGTCTTGCTTGACCTCGAGCAATACGACTACTCGGTGACTTCCCGCTCCCTTATCCGTGCCACAGAAGGCACCATCCTCAGCCGCATCCCACCAAGAAAGCAGATCCGGAAAAAGGCATCCCTGGAACTGCCCCATATCATGGTGCTCATCAGTGATGAGAAACGCTCGGTCATCGAGCCGTTGGCAGCCAAGACAGACAGGTTGCAGAGGGCCTATGAAACGACTCTCATGGCCGGCGGTGGTACCCTTGAGGCGTGGGTGGTCGACAGCGAGGAGGACTTTAGCGCAATAGCCGATGCCCTTGAGGTGTTGCGTGACAGGCTCAACCCCGAAAACCCCCTGCTCTATGCAATGGGAGATGGGAACCATAGCCTCGCAACCGCAAAAAGCTGCTGGGAGGACATCAAGGCAACCCTTCCGTCTGACAGGTGGGACAACCATCCTGGGCGGTATGCCATGGTGGAGCTTGAGAACATCTATGACCCAGGCCTCGCCTTCGAGCCTATCCATCGCGTCCTCTTTGGCCTGTCATTCGAGACCTTCCGACAAGAGGTGGCCAAATGTGCTGAGATCGTGATCGTTGAGCAGGTGGACGACCTGGAGACCCTGCACACCCTCATAAACGAGAGGTCCGATTCACAGCGGTTTGGCTATAGGGACAAGAGTGGCTTCTACCTCTTCAGCCTTAGCGGGGCCATAGCAAGCATTGCTGCCGGCACCCTTCAGATAGTGATAGACTCGCTGCTCGCCCAGAAAAAGGCTACTGTCGACTATATCCATGGAGAACAGGTAACTGCAGCTCTTGGCGAGAAGGAACACAATTGCGCCCTGATCCTTCCCAACGTTTCCAAGGAGACCTTCTTCGATACCATCATCAAGGACAATGCGCTGCCCAGAAAGACCTTCAGCATGGGTGAGGCAAACGAGAAGAGATATTACATGGAGGCGAGGAAGATCGGCAGCTAGCCTTTCAGCAGTGCCGAGGCATCATATTGGCCACAGCGAACCAGGGTATACGGTTTGGTTGTACAGTCGATGAGCGTTGAGGGAACAGTCCCCTGCTTTTCCGACCCTACGACAAAAGCCGGTACCCTGTCCTTGAAGGCAAAGATGATGTCGGTTATGTTGGTGATGGTCTGGTAGCCCGACTCATTGACACTGGTGGAGTAGATGGGGGAACCGAGCTTTTTCAGCATCCCCTGGAGAAACTCCCCTGAGGGAACCCTGACAGCTGTTGTCCCGCTGCCGTCGATGTTGTTCAGGATCGCCGTCAGGGCACAGGGCCATGCCTCTTCGATATCCTTGGGGACGATGCAGATCTCTTTGGCTTGGCTCAAGGTAGCAAGCACAAGGAAGGGTTTTGTCTCCCCTCGGTACTTCACCTTCCGCAAGGCCTGTTCGGCTGAACCGACTTTTGCGCATAGGCCATAGATAGTATCACAGGGAAGGACCAACACCTTGTCCTCCTGCAGCAACTGGACAACCCTATCTAGGGTCCCAGGCAACTGCCTATACAATACTTCTGCTTCTTCACGTTCACTGATCATCTATGACTGGTTCTCCTCTTCTGTATGAAAGCCCATACTACTGTAAACACAACGGAAAATGCTAGAGCCATGAGCGCTATCGAAGATTTTGCCAATCCCGTATATCTCGTATTTCCTGTAGTGGTATCGGGTATTTGTTGGGAGGTCTGTGCCGGTTGCAAGCCACCATCATCGGCAAAATAGAAGACCTGCTCCCCCTCCCCTTGATAGCCGAACCTGAAAGCGGCATCCTTGAGAGCATCGGAGGAAGACATCTGCGTCTTCTGCTGTTCGAGCGAAGCAACCTGCAGATGGAGTATCTCCTGCTGATAGCGCAACCTTTCCAATTCCAGCTTGAGGGACCTGGCATGGAAAAAACCCTCTTGGCCAAACAAACCAAGAATCAAAAAATATGATATTATCATGCTCAGAGTGAATACTAACCCTAATTTTCTTGTCATGCATTTGTTCAACTTATATACTATCTATGATACTATACCTTTTATGTACGTGTAAAGTTCACTTCTGGAGGTTCCAATGTCCGAAAACAAGCATTACGGCCGTCAAATATTGCTCAGCCTGTTTATAACTGTCTTTATCCTACTGGGATTGCTCTATCTTGCCTCAAGATACCTGCTTCCCCTTTACTCAGTTAATCAAGAGCAGATATATGATGTTCTGGTGAAGCTTTTCCCCTTGCTCATCGGACTGGTTATGATTGAGATCGGTGTGTTGGTCGCCAGAAAGCGTGATGAAGATTACGCCGACGAGGTGGACAAGCTTCCTCCCAATGCCTATGACAAACCCTTTTACACCCTTCCTGGAGACGATCCTGCCCATCGCCATTCCGATGAGATGGCCTTCAGCCAGCCCTTGGTATCGCGCAAGGAGATGCAGGAGAGTTCCCCCGCACCGGAAGATGAACTGATCGCACCTACCCCGGTGATCCGCGAAGTCATGCAGCCTACCTACACGATAGCTGAGAGGGCAGAAAAGGAAGAGGTTGCTCCTATCACGACCGCTGCCGTTGTCGAGAACATCGAGCCGGTTGCAGAGGTTGCCATACCCGCTGTGACGGCCAAGACCTACAGCACCGACTTTGCCTCCATGCTCTCCCTCGAATTGGAAAATGCCCAGGAAATGGATTATGACCTCACCCTGGTCCTCATCGATGTCAGCCATGGACCGGCAGAGCAGATCGCAAACAAGATGCTCATGCTCAGTGGGGAACTTGCCTATAGCTTCTCCCTGCCAAACAGCCGGATTGCAATGATCCTTCCCTTCTACAACGCTGAGGAAGCCCGCTCCTTTACCCTTTCCCTGATCGATAGCTGCAAGAAGGAGTTCTCAGGCTCCTCCCTGCAGATTGGGTTTGCCTCACGAAACGGCAGGGTACTGGACAGCTCCCTGCTCCTGCATGAAGCAGAGGCTGCATGCGTCCTTGAAGAGGACGATAACCAGGCCTAGGATTTCAGGGGAATATCAAAGCACATCCTGTCCCGGGTAAGGATAGTGGAAGGGAATATCTTCTGGGCATCCTCAGCCAGGAACTTCAGTTCCCAGTCATTGTAGCGGGGACTGTAGTGGATGAGGGCAAGCTGCTTGACTTCAGCCTCCTTGGCAATACGGGCCGCCTGCTCTGATGTCATGTGCTTCTTCTCCTTGGCTGTCTCTTCCATGTCAGAACAAAACATCCCTTCACAAAACAACAGGTCACTCTTCTTCACATGCTCGGCAATTGATGGCAGGTAGAGGGAATCAGTGACGAAACTGAACTTCCTTCCCTCCCGCGCCTGTCCCATGACCATGGAAGGTTCAACCACCTTCCCATCGTCAAGGGTGACGGGGATACCTTTCTGCAGACGTCCCCATAAAGGCCCCTTGGGGATACCGAGCTCCTCGGCAAGTTCAGGATGGAACTCACCGGGACGTAACTTCTCCTCCATCACATAGCCAACACAAGGCTTGGTGTGGCTGAGCTCAAATGCAGATACCGTATACTCCTCATTGTCGATCAGGATGCCAGGATTGGCGACCTTGACGACGATCTCGTAGTTGATATACATGTCAAGGATCCTGCGGTTTGCATCGATGTACTCCTTCAGCCGGGCGGGTCCATAGATGGTCAGCGGATCGTTCCTATCCACCTGGCTGGAGAGCATCAGCATGCCAGGGAGTCCTGTTACATGGTCGGCATGCATATGGCTGATAAAAATGGAGTTGATCTTCTTCCATTTCAGGTTGAGCATCTTCAACGATATCTGAGTCCCTTCCCCACAATCAAACAAAAAGAGTTCGCCGTCACGTCTGACCATGGCACTGGTAAGGAATCTATTGGGCAGCGGCATCATACCACTGGTCCCTAAAGCAAATACTTCAAAATTCATGGTGGTAGTATATAGAAAAACCTAGCTTAGTCAAAGCGGGTACTCTGCAACAAGGGAATCTTCCTCACTCTTCGTATGCTCCAGACAACCGACAAGGCACTGACCAGGACAAGAACCAGGACAATCTTAGCAATATCGAGAAGGGGAATGGTGACGGGAAAGTCCAGCAGGTAAAAGGAAAGTGCGGGAATCGAGCGGAGGGCGAGCCATGACAGCATCGATCCCAGATTGAGACCCAGCAGGATTCCCAGCGCAGTCCCAAGCAGGATCGAGATGAGGGTAACTATCATCACAGTGGAGAAATATACACTCCTTACGAGAGCGTTGCTTGCCCCAAGCAGCTTGAGCAGGGCAATCCTGTTCTTGTCATCCTCGATCAGTTCCCTACTCAGTTCGCTGATGAAATACCCACAGAGGATTGCAACGACGATCATGACCCCCAATACAGCCTGCCGGCTGGTCTCGAGGTTGGTTGCCACAGCATAGTTCTCCTGGTCCCAGGAGGTCACGGAAAGCCCTTCCCCCTCCAGAAACTGGCGGACAGGCCTAATGGCATTGTTCGCAACAAGAATTTCATAATAGGTATCGGCCTTGGTGGAGAAGAGCTTCTCCATCAGGGAGATGTCACAAAACATCAGATTCTCATCCAGTTCCTTGTACCCAGAATCATAGAGGTTCCCTACGATGCAAAGCTGGGGCCTCAAGCTAGTGTTGTTGATCATCATCAGGGCAATCCTGTCCCCCTGCCCTACGCCCAATAGGTTGGCAAGTGTCGTGCTCAGTAGGACTTGGGGCAGCGTGGAACCATTGGCATCGAGAGGGGGGTCAAGGAAGGTCAGCGCCTGCTTCCTCTCTTCGTTGAAATAGGAGCTCTCCACCCCCTTGAGGCGGACCATGAGGTTTTTGGAAGGGCTATATACCAAGGAAAAGGTCTGGGCTACCAGCTGTACATCGACAATTTCAGGATGGGTGGGTATAGTGGTCCCAGGTTTCTCATGCACCTGCAGATGGCCATTGCCCAGCAGTGCATACTTGTTGGCAATGCCATTGCTCATCGAGACAACGAAGAGCTGGGCAAATACCAGGGATGCAACTACCAGGGTGACCAGCAAGACATTGTACAGGATCCGTTTCTTTGCAGAACGGCTACTGTGGATGCCAAGCTTGCGGGATATGAGCATGGAGACCAGCGCTGAGCTCACTGTACAACCTCCAGAGATCGGTTGTGGAGGTTATAGACCCGGTCGCAACGAAGGGCAAAGGCCTTGTTGTGGGTAATGAGCATCAGGGCAACCTCTTTTTCGGCAACCATGGCGAACAACATGTTCTCGATAAGCTCTGCGTTCCTCTCATCCAGGGAACCTGTGGGCTCATCGGCAAACAGGATCAGCGGGTCATTGACCAGTGCCCTGGCAATTGCAACCCGCTGCCTCTCCCCTCCTGACAGCTGGTCACTCTTGTGGTCCAACCGGTCCCCCAGCCCAACGCTCTCCAGCAGTTTTTTGGCCCTTTTCTTTGCCACCCTCTGGGGAATGCCAGCGATCATGGCAGGGACTGCTACATTTTCCAGGGCTGTGAAGTCATCGAGCAAGAGGCTGCTTTGGAAAATGAACCCCATCGAACGGCTCCTAATCGTGCTGAGCTTATCGTCCCCGAGGGCTGTGAGGTCCTGGCCTGAAAAGAGCACCTTCCCCCTCTGGGGTGAGAGCAGTCCGGCACTGATTTGCAGCATCGTACTTTTCCCGGAACCACTCTTCCCCGTAATGGCAACGCTGGTTGCTGAAAACAGGCTGAGATTAATGGAATCAAGGATCTCAATAGGCTCCCCGCCGCGGGCCGTAGCAGGAAAACTCTTGCCAACCCCCTGTAGGGAGAGAACTTCATTGGACTTCATCATGTGCAAACATCTCCATGATATCGGCCTTCAGGATCCGGCGTGTCCCCAGATAGGAGGCAATGCCGCTGAAGAAAAGGACGAGGACCACCAGGAAAAGCAAATCAAGCGGCCTTATCACCAGCTTGAGGTGAACACCAAGGCTTGTGTAGATATACTCGGAAAAGGCAGGATAGGCCAGGACCCCACAGAAGGAGAGCAAACCACCACTGATCGCCCCTACTGCAGAGACGATCAATGCTTGCAGAACAAAGAGCTGCTGTACCCGCCTCTTGGGCAGCCCCATCGACCGAAGCATCGCAATCTCCCTCTGCTTGGCCAAAAGAAGACGTTTCGAGCTGTTTCGGATGTGGATGAGAATGACGACAATCATCAAGAACAACATCAGGGCCATCATGCCCTGTTCCAATTGCATCGCCCCATACAAGGAAGCATTGGCCTCTTTCCAGGTTACAGGCTCAAGGGTAGGATCCATCTGCCTGACCTGCCTTGCCACAGCCTCACTCTTTGCAGAAGAGAATATCCCAACAGAAAGAGGGGCATTCTCATTGAGCGAATAGAGGGTCGGAAGATCGGTAAGGAAGGTGCTGCTATCAAAGTCGTACATCGACGTATAGAAGATGGATCCGACAGTGAGGCTTTTCTGGGTGGGGATCACCGTAGCCTGCTTGCCCTTCTTCAGGAGGGTTACCTCCACGCTCTCCCCTAGTTTCACTGAGGAAAGATGCAGGTAGGATGAGGCAAGGGTTCCCGGGGTAAAGAGCTGCCCGCGATAGGGATGCAGCTGTTCAGCGAAGGGCCCCTTGCTTTCGATGGCACGGATCCTCCCTGCAAGGGTAGAACCATCAAGCCCCTGGAGAAGGACAGGTATCTCGCTGTAGAGGAAGGCATGGTCAACCAGCGGAAGCTCTTGCAGCTCCCCTACCAAGGCAGCGCCTTTTTTGAGGTCGGTAAAGGAGAGTGGGATATGGACATCAAACGACTCAAATGTCCTGATGTCCTCAAACTGGTTGGTCTGTAAGGCTTGCATGAACGCCAACACCATCGTTATGGCAAACAGACAGAGGGCAAGGCCAGATGCAATGCGTACACTGGTGATCCTATGCCGGTTCTCTGAGGAGAACGCATACCGCCTTGCCAAAAATACCATCATACAGGCTACCTGTACCTGATGGAGAGCACACGGTTGCCATCCAGAGCGTAGGTGATGTCACAATAGGGGAGATTGTTGTCATACAAGGTCTCGACCTTTCCCTTGTCCTCAAAAAAGCGTGTCTCCTTCTCGAGGTTTGTATCCCTATAGAGCTTTTCCTGCACGCGCCTGCCCTCCACATAGACCGATACCCGCCTCGATCCCTTCAGATCCTCCTCACTCTCCTCAACAAGGACCCGTTCATCATTATACCGGTATCCAGTCGTTAGGGAAGGAGAAATGCGAGATATGAGTAGTCCGTGCTCGTCATACACCTCCCGTACCTCCTGGCCGTTTCTCTCTGTTGTCAGCTCAAGGCCTCCCTGTGGGAGGTAGGCAATCCTTACCGACTCCAAAAGCGTATCCCTGTTCCAGACCTCCTTGGCCTGAAGGTTGGGCGTTACCTGGAGTACCTTCTCAAACTGACCATCCTTGAGGTAGGAGAACCAGCTTTTGGAGGATGAACTGTCAAAATAGGAGATGGAAGTTCCTGTTTTTGTTATGGTGAGGATCCCACTCAGGCCTTTGGTTATGGCATCGTAGGCATAGAGTTCCATCTCAAGGAGAAGGCCATCTTCCACCACGGTGGTCTTTCCCAGGATACCGCTATCCTCATAGTAGAAGTAGCGGGTGGTGTTCCCTTCGGCCTCCGAGATGAGGCGGTTGTCCAGATAGTGCTCTGTTTTCACCGAATCATCGGAGAAGGTGTGGGTACTGACAATCAGGGCACTACCCTCCTGCCTCTCCGTCTTTTCCCAAACAGGGGCTTCAAGATGGAAGAGTATCGAGCTCTCCCCATCGAGGGTGAGTCTATACTCGCTATCCTGCCCATAGCTGCCTCTTTGCTGTCCGATACTGTTGGATACCAGATCCTGATGGGCTGGCAGGGAAGAAACTAGCAACAGGAACAGCAGCAAGGAGGATAGCCTTCTCATAGGCCTACCAAGGTGTCGAGAAATTCGTCCTTGTCGAAAGGATGCATGTCCGAGTAGGTCTCCCCTGTTCCCACAAAGGAGATGGGGATGCCGAACTTCTGGCCGATCTGGACCAGTGCACCACCCTTTGCAAGCGAGTCATACTTGGAGAGGATCAAGGCATCGAGCTTGACAGCCTGATTGAAGAGGTCAGCCTGGCTGATCCCATTCTGTCCGGTCGTGCTGTCGATCACCAGGAACTTCTTGTAGTGCGCCTCATCAACACCCCTACTCTTTACGACCTTGTCTATCTTGGAGAGTTCCCGAAGCAGGTTCTCCTTGTTGTGCATTCGCCCTGCAGTGTCGACAAGGATCAGCTGTTCCCCCTTGGCTTGGGCAGAGGTGATGGCATCATAGACCACAGAGCCAGGGTCACTGCCATTCTTTTGCTTGACGATCCTGCAGCCAAGTCGCTGGGCATGTACTTCAAGTTGGTCAATGGCGGCAGCGCGGAAGGTATCCCCGGCAGCAAGCATGACATCATAGCCCTGGTCCTTGTACATCTTTGCCATCTTGGCGATGGAGGTGGTCTTTCCAACCCCGTTGACCCCGAGGATCAGGAACACCGTCAGGCTGTTCTTGTCTATTTCAGGGGTGTACGCCTCTACCTTTGTAGCGAGCAGGCGTTTCATCATCTGCTGGAGGTCCTGTTGTGTGGCAGGCTTTTCACTTTTTGCTACCTTGCGCAACTCATCGGATATTTCCATGGCAAGCGTTGCCCCCAGATCCCCCTCTATCAGGAAATCCTCAAGATCCTCATAGAACTTCTCATTGAAGCTCTTGACTCCAAACAGGGCCTTTAGCCTTGAACCAAATCCTTTCAGCATTGCATTCTCCAACAGAGTGCTACCGTACGCTTGACCCAGCAAGGGATGCATAGGAAGCAAGATTCATGATTGTTTGCAAGGAGGAGACAAGGGCAAAGCCACTTGTCGCAACCAGCAGTGGCTGCCACAACGGGTTTGCCACCTCGAACGTTTCAGAGAGTGTGGAACAAGCCACATAGAGTCCAAAAACCAGCATAGTATTTCGCAAACTTTTATAGAAGCCCCTCTGTTTTTCCTCAAGGAGCTCAACACTGCTCATCCATTCAGGTTTGAGTTCGACAAGAAGCGAGTCCGTGGGACTCTGGAGTTGGATGGTCTTGCTTGCAAACCCATCCTTCTGGGCAACGACAAGCATGGGGAGGGAGTACTGGCCAAGGGTAATGCTTGATGCATTGCCGAGGAAGGATCCCTGTACATACCAGTTGCTCGCGCCAAAGGGTGAAACAAGCTCGATGGAGCCCAGATCCAATGGTTTCAGCGAACCTGGGATGTGGGTGATCGTACCAGGCTGCACCGTCAGGCTGACCGTACGGCTGGCATATCCAACACTGGAGAGGGTGAGTACTAATTCCCCTGGCTTTACCAGGGTATGGGAGCCGCTCAGGATGAGGTCCTCATTGTTTGCCTCTATCCTCACTGCAGGACCAAGCTGGTCGAACACAAGCATCGAGGCATCTGATCCGGCTGTCCTTTGCAGCAAAGCCAGGGCGATATCCTCTTTCTTCTCCCTCAGGTCCTGCTTTACGACCACCTGGTCAAAGATAAGTCTTGTACTGGAAGAAGGCGCATCATACCAGAAGAGCCTGATTCGCTTTACGGAGGCAAGTTCTGTCGTCTGTATCAACAGCAGGGCATCCAGACCTTCCTTGGAACAAAACCAAGGTCGGGAAGCCTCAAACGTCCCCAACATCGTTGCTCGTTTTTCCTCAAAGGGAAAGGTGCGGTAGGTCACACCAAGAGGATATGGGGGTTCGACCAGGGCAGGCAGCTCTGCCTTGGAAGCCTTTTCCAGCTCCAGGGGGGAATGCTTGGCATAGGAGAGGGAGATGGTTTCGTTTTTCATCATCTCAGAAGATCTTTCCTGCTTTGCAAGCAGATACTCAGAATAGGAAGTAGGTGCAATAGTGAAGAGGTTGGCATATCCTGTGCCAACCTCTTGCACAAAACTTTCCAAAGCCTCGGTGCCACTTTGCAAGGAGAGGATGCCGACGGAATAGGAGACCTGCTCGCCAAACAAAGGCAGGCATACCAGGAGCATGCCCATGACTGCCAACCTAAGCGGGAACAGCCTCACCCCTATGCCTCCTTTTTCGACCACCGCAAATAGCTTTCGATAAATGGGCCTATGGCACCATCCATGACCGCCTGAATATTGCCGATGGTCTCCCCTGTCCTATGGTCCTTTACCATGGTGTAAGGTTGGAAAACATAGGAACGGATCTGGCTGCCCCAGGTTATCTCTTTTTTCTCGATGGCAGTCTTCTTTTGTTCCTTTTCACGTTCTTCCCTGTAGTATTCATACAACCGGCTCTTGAGCACCTTGAAGGCCAATTCCTTGTTCATCCCTTGGCTACGTTCATTCTGGCACTGTACCACGATCCCGGAAGCAAAGTGGGTAAGCCTTACCGCACTGTCGGTCTTGTTGACGTGCTGGCCTCCCGCACCTCCGGCCCGGTAGGTATCCAGTCGGTAATCCTCGGGCTTGAGGTCAATCTCAATGGTGTCATCCACCACAGGGGATGCATAGACACTGCTAAAGGAGGTATGGCGGCGTTTCTGTGAATCGAAGGGGCTGATCCGCACCAGACGGTGCACCCCAGCCTCACCTTTCAGATAGCCAAAGCAATAGGAACCGCTTACCTTCATGGTAACACTCTTGATGCCACCCTCATCTTCCTGGAGGTCGAGGATCTGGTTCTTGAAACCATTGCGCTCGCAATAGCGAAGATACATGCGCATGAGCATGCTAGCCCAGTCACTGGCCTCTGTCCCGCCGGTGCCCGCATGGATGGTGAGGAAGCAGTCGCTCTTGTCGAACTGCCCATCAAGGAGGGTCTTGAGCTTGAGCTTGCCGTACTCTTCCTGGAGATCCTCTATCTGGCCATTGATCTCATCCTGCTCTTCCTTGTTTTCAGGTTCATCAGCATAGATCGCAATAAGGTCGGCCATTTCGTCCATCTTGCCGATGAGTTCCTTCCACGGATAGTAGGCATCCTTCAGGCCATTGAGCTCGGCGAACAGTGCTTCAGCGCCTTTCTTGTCTTCCCAAAATCCTGGTTCCAAGGTCTTCTTTTCCAACTCTGAAATTCGTTCCAACAGGTTGGAGGAGTCAAAGACGCCTCCATACGGTATAGGCTTCTTCTTTCATATCCTCAAACTGTGATCTATTCTGGAAATACATAGGGACTCCTCAATATTATTTTCGTTCCAGCCTTAGTCCAAGCGTATGCTTCTGATGTGCACCTGGGGCCAGGTCCAACCGCCATACAGGCATGAATAAGGTGTGTTGGTAGAGGCTTTCCTCACCCAACGTCGTCTTATAGTCAATAGTATAATCTTCTTTCAGCAAGGTAAAGCGAGTATCGGAAACCAGGGTGATCATGGTATTGTTGGGTTCATCAAAGATCTTGAAGGACTTTACCTCATTGACCACCACTTCGGCTTCCTCGTAAGGGGTGAGTTTTCTCTCTTCCATTAGGGAGAAGGAAATCGTAGGCTTGTTGGAACCTATGGAGAGGGGGACCTCACAACCATACATGCTCTGGATGGTCTCATCGCCTGTGTTTATGAGGGTAAGCTCCACCAGAACCGTATTCTGCCTGAACTTGAACCGTTTCTCGATGGAAAGGGAGCTGGACAGGATGTGATTGGCATCACAATTGGCCTGGGCCAGGTATTCAGTATTTCTGCGGTCGAGTACCGAGACATCATAGACAACCCTTCCCATGTCGATGCACTGCTGCCCATTCTCCTTCTGGTATTCGTACAAGGGGGTCGAGATGGGGAAAAAGACATCGGTGAATACCCGTTGTTTTGTTCCGGGAGTCGGTGCATGGAGGTTCCGGCTGGAGCCCAGACCCTTGAGAGGAACAAAGGTATCGCCGTAGTTGTAGAGGGAAGGTAGGTAGGTCAGCTCACTCAAGGAGCCACCCTTTGCATCAACGACTGCGCTGAGGTTCTTGCCTATGGTAAGGAATTCATCCAGGTCATCACCATCATAGTCAGTGCTTACCGGGTAGGTATGGTCAGGAAGGGCAGAAAGTACGGCATCGGCCTCGTTGAGATAGCGCCAGACAAGCTTCCTCACCGAGGAACGGAGCATGGAGCCATTGGCATCACAGATGTAGGGAGCACCGATGGAGATTTTTTGCAGCAGGATCTCCAGGCGCTTGCGAACATCCTTGTCCTTCTTGTAGTTGCGTGCCGATTCCCACATGGAGGTATATCTTCCATAGAGGTACTGAAGCGACTCATCCTGTACAAAGAGATCATTGAAGCTGGAGAGACCAGAGGTGAGGCTGTCATATCCATAGAGGCCTGCCTGCAGATACCCTCTCTGGGTGGGCTCATTGGGATCATTGACCTCCTCGATGGAGATGGGGCTATAGCTGTACAACAGGGAGAACAGCTCTTCGCTCTGCGCTTCTGTTATGTTGCCCTGGCAGAGTTGGTCAATATTGATCATCGGAAAGCAGAACCTCTTGGAGGGGTCATTCATCAGAAGCCTGATGCGGCTCAATAGGTGTCCAAAGCTGATCTCACCAGAGCCATACTGTTGCACCAATTGGCTGACACCGTTTTCAGTGGGGAGTATCTGCACGTTTTTCCCCAATTCCTGCATCTGGAAAGGCTCCTGGAGGTAGTCCTGCCCCTGGATCGCATTATGGGTGGAGATCACGATCTTGTCGATGCAGCAAAGCGCGAGCGTATTGATATAGACTGGATTGAAATACTGCCCATAGCACCAGAGGGTCTTGCTTCGCTGTGCATACCGCTTCCGGATGGAGGTGGTATTCATCTCTATCTGGTTTGAGCGGTCCTTTGGGGTGAGCAGGGAGAGGACACTCTGGTGGTAGGAACCTGAGAGCAGCTCCACCCTACCCCTTCTGACAAGGTCGGATATGAGCATGTTGACTTCAGGATGGTTCTTCTCCAACCAGTCCATGAGGAAACTGCTCAGGTAGAGCTGCAGTACAGCATCCTGCTCAGAGTTGTACAGATAGGTCAACAGAGGTTTCAACACAGAAACCAACGCCCGTTCGAAAACGGGAGTTGGAGAACCTGCTGGGATCTGGCTATAGGCACCTATCAGTACTTTCATTCCCTACCGCTTGATTATACACTTCGTAGGACAAGCCTCGGCGGCTTCCGCTATCTGAGAGTGTGGCACAGATTGGGTGAATGTGGAAAGGAAATTATCGACCTTACATCCAGATTCTGGAAACTTGTTTTCACAAATCTTACAACCGATACAGGCAACACTGCAAATCTTGCGGATCTTTCCACCAGGATCGTGGTTGTTGCACTCAATGGCATACTCATTATCCTCGTAGATCATCTGAATGACCCCGTTCGGGCAGATCTGTGTACATTTCTCGCAACTGATGCACAAATCTTCGTCAACGATGATGTAGCCATCCTTGTCTTTGGAGATGGCATCTACCGGGCAGACAGCTATACAGCTACCCAAATGCATACAGCCATTCTTGCAGCCATTGTCACCGGCAAAAAGCAGGGCGGCTGCATTGCAGTCGTTCATGCCTTCGTACGCATAGTCCTTGGTTGTAAACTCAGTATTTCCCCGACACATGACGTGGGCAATTTTTCTGCGGGTATCACCGCCTGCCTCAATCTTTGTGCCCATGATCTCAGCCATCTTCTCGTTGAGGGACGAACCACCAGGGGAACAGAGGCCGATCGGTGCCTCACCAAGGGCAACAGCTGCTGCATAGGCGTTACACCCTGCATAGCCGCAGACACCACAATTGGCACCAGGCATCAAGGGTTCTAGGGCCAGGATCTTGGGATCCTTCTTGACCGCAAACTTCTTCTCAGCAATGGAGAGGCCAAAACCGAACAGACCGCCCAACAGGGCTATTACCAAAACAGCGAGTAAAATATTCATGGCTCCCTCCTTATACCAGATGCAGATTAGTGATGAGTGCCTTGTCGAATGCCATGAAAGCCAAGGCCATCAAACCTGCAGAGACAAAGGCAATGGGCATGCCACGAAATGCTTTGCGTACAGGCACCAGGTCAAGCCTCTCGCGGATGTTGCTCATCAGCACAATCGCAAGGGTAAAACCGAGACCGGCAGCAAGACCCGCGGTAAAGGCTTCCATCACATTGTACCCACTGGTTATGTTGATGATCGCGATACCCAGGACGGCACAGTTGGTGGTGATCAAGGGAAGGAAAATTCCCAGGGCCTTGTACAAGGGAGGGCTAATCTTCTGGATGACCATCTCAAGAAGCTGTACCAGGGATGCGATGACCAAGATAAAGGAGAGCGTCTGCAGGTACTGCAAGTTGAAGGGAACCAGAAGATAGTAGTAGATCGCCCAGGTCACCACAGATGCTACTGTGGTGACAAAGGTAACCGAAGCTCCCATGCCAATGGCATTCTCGCTGTTTTTGGAGACCCCGATAAAGGGGCACAGGCCCAAGAACTGGACGAGGATGAAGTTGTTGATAAAAATGAATGTTATGAGTATTGCAATATAGGACATGTTACTTACCCTTCTTTCGTGAGCTCTTCCAGTCGAAGAATGCCTTCAGATATCCCATGAGCAACAGTGCACCAGGTGCAAGTGCCATGACCCTGACAGGGTTGTCATAGAACCAAGGGATATTTATGACACCACTGAATCCACCGACGGGAAACAAGGTGATGGTACCTGAGCCGAACAGCTCGCGGATAAAGGCAATCAGCGTAATGCCCATGGCAAAGCCGATGCTCATTCCGATGGCATCAAGGGCACTGTCAAGAGGAGTGTTCTTGCTTGCAAATGCCTCTGCCCTTCCCAATATGATGCAGTTGACAACGATCAGGGGAAGGTAGACACCCAAGGCACTGTAGACTGCAGGGACAAAGGCGTGCATCACCATCTCAGTTACGGTAACCAAGGAAGCGATGACGACAATGTAAGCAGGGATGTGGATGCTTGCAGGAATTACCTTGCGAAGCAACGATATGATGATGTTGCTGAACAGGAGCACAAAGAATACCCCTGCTGACATGCCGATGGCATTGGAGACCTGTGTCGATACACCAAGAACAGGACATAGGCCCAGAACAACAATAAAAACCGGATTCTGCTCAAAGAAGCCTTTGGTCAGTTCCTTCATGTGGTTTCCTTTCATTTTGAACCTCCCAGGGTCTTTACATAGTCACTACCACCCCTAATGGCCTTACCAACTGCCATAAAGGTTACAGAGGACCCACTTACTGCGGCAGCATCGGAACTGTTGAGCATGTCCTTGGTTGTGGGAACTGGCTTGGTTGCCCCTGTCCCTACAAACTTGTCCATATATCCTTTCAGCTCGCTTTTCTTGCCGAGGCCGGGGGTCTCGCTGTTTGCGAGCATCTGGGCAAAGAGCATCTTTCCGTCAAGGGTATAGGAGGCAACGAGCGTAAGCTCACCACCGTATCCAGAGCCCTTGAGACCAACGATGTACCCTGTGGTGGCATCGCCCTCGGTGAGGGGAAGCGAGTACACGACGTAGGGAACACTCTCGACACTCTCTTGTTCACCGATGGTCCAGCCGTTGCTCACAGCTTCCAGGGCCCGAGTCTTCTTCTCAAGCTCCTGACGGGCGATGACAGGCTCGGTAATGGAATTGGTGTATCCAAGGGCAAAGGCACAGACAGCACAGATGGAGAGCAGGATGAATGCATATTTCAGGTTCTTTTTCATATCTTCGCCTCCTTAAGCTGCTTGCGATACTCCTTGGTATCGCCAAACTTACGGGGTTTGATATACCGGTCAATGGTTGGCGTGAGGATATTCATCAGCAGGATAGAGACGGAGACCGCCTCAGGCATGCTTCCGAAATATCTGAACAAAAAGGTAAAGAAACCACAGCCCAGACCAAAGATGATCTGACCCTTATGGGTGATGGGAGAGGTTACGTAGTCTGTAGCCATGAACAGTGCACCAAGCATGAGACCGCCCGAGAACAGGGATGGGAAGAAGAAGCCCTTGAACAAGCCCAATTCAGTGGGGATTCCACCGAAGACCCAGCTGAGCAAGCCAACCGAGGCGAGGTAGGTCAAAGGTACATGCCAAGTAATGATTTTCTTCACAAAGAGATAGATTCCGCCAACAAGCAACAGAACTGCACTGACCTCTCCGATACATCCGCCGACATTGCCTAGGAAGGCGTCAATTGAGTAAGGGGAAAATCCCGTAGCCGAAGCGATGGATTGTGCAAAACTGGTCGATGGATATCCACCTTGGGCAAGCAGGGCATTGGAATCCATTCCCAACTTGCCGGAAGCCAATGCTGTCTTGGCAAAGGAGAGTGGGGTTGCTGAACTCAAGGACTCGGGTACCAACGCAGCGAGAGTCCTGGGGAGCTTGTAGTGGCTCATCGGTGTGGTGAAGGAAAAAAAGACAAACACACGACCGGCAAGGGCTGGGTTTACCCAGTTTGCCCCAAGGCCACCAAACGTCCATTTGGCCACGAAAATGGCAAACGCGCTTGCGACAAACGGAATGTAGAGAGGAACGGTCGGGCTCATGTTCATTCCAACCAGCAAGCCGGTAAGGAAGGCAGAACCATCCCAAAGGGTGGATTCCTTAGAGAAGCGGCCCAACAGATGCTCACACAGCAGAGCCGACAGGATTGCTACGGCAAGGACCAGCAGCGAACGGAATCCGAAGGCATAGATACCCCAGAGGGTCGCAGGAGCAAGTGCCAAGGAGACACTCCACATGATAGATGCAGTATCGGCCTTCGCATGGATATGCGGTGATGACGATACTGTCAAAGAGGGTTTGTTCATTTCTTTTTTCTCCCCAACTTCTTTCCTGTCTTCATCCCATGCACCAGCGGAAGGTGAGCCGGGCAGACATAGGAACAACAGCCACACTCTTTACAATCCATGAGGCTATGCTGCATCGCATTCTCATACTGGCCGTTTATGATGTATCGATAGAGATGTGAAGGCATCAATCCAATAGGACAGGCTGCCACACAACGTCCACAGTTTATGCATACGGTGGTTCTCTCTTTCTTCTGGGGGGCAAGGGCAAGCAAGCCGCTGGAGCCCTTGGCTATCGGGGTATCTTCACTGAAGAACGAAAAGCCCATCATGGGACCGCCGCTTACCAACTTTTCGGGCTCACTGGAGAACCCACCACAGAAGGCGAGAAGATCACTGACCTTGGTACCGATGGGTGCAAGGATGTTCTTGGGTTGTGCGATGCACTCCCCGGTGACACTGATGACCCGTTCATACAGGCTCTTGTGCAGGACAATAGCCTCATATATCGCATAGCAGGTACCGACGTTGGCAACTACAGCCCCAATGTCGAGGGGAAGCTTGCCCGAAGGAATCTCCCTGTTTATGGTTGCCTTGAGCAGCTGCTTCTCATCCCCCTGGGGGTATTTCATCTTCAGGCCCATGACTTCAATGGGATAGCCCTTGCTCTGGGCAATTGCAGAAAGGTGCTCGATGCAGTCTACCTTGTTCAGCTCGATGCCGATGATGATGCGTTTTGCACCGATGATCTTTGCTGCGATCATAGCCCCTTGCAAGGCCTCATCACCTTTCTCCAGCATGATGCGATAGTCTGCAGTAAGGTAGGGCTCGCACTCTACACCATTTACCACAAATGCATCCACGCTCTTGTCTGCGGGGATGGAAAACTTTACATGGGCGGGAAATGTTGCCCCACCCAACCCAACGATTCCAAGGTCCTTGACCTGTGCAAGCAACTGGGCACTATCCTGGGTCTTCCAATCGAAGGTTTCGGTAGGTTCTGCATCCTGCTCCGTATCGGGAACGATGACAAAAGCATCGCAGGTCACACTATTTGCCAAGGTGACCTTTCGGATCTCCTTGACGATACCATTTACTGGTGAATGGACATCGGCACTGATGAAACCAGAAGCCTGTCCAATCTTCTCTCCCCGTTTGACGGTGTCCCCTTTGGCCTTGAGGGCCTTTGCCGGTGCACCAAGATGCTGTGACAATGAGACCAGCAACTCGCTAGGCATGGGAAGTCGTTCTATCGGCTGCGAACGACTAAATACCTTTTTGTCGCTTGGATGCACACCACCCTTGCTGAACGTAGGCACTTTCTGCATAGAAAACGCTCCTTACTATGATGATCATAAACTCTATGAGTGAATTTTTACGAAATGCGGTTCTATTGTACAGGAAAATACGTATAATGGAAACCATGAATCGAATATTTAGGTATGCTTTTTGGAAGCTCAAGAGAACGAAAGTGTATGCCCTCGTTGGAAAAAGCGGGACAGGAAAAAGCTTTCGTTCAAAACTTGTGGCACAAAAATATGGCATTGACCTCATCATTGATGACGGTTTGCTCATCCGCGGCGACCGTATCCTTGCAGGCAAGTCAGCCAAACGCGAGGAGAATGTCCTCTCCGCTGTAAGGACTGCGGTTTTTGATGACGCTGAACATCAAAAGCAGGTAATCGATGCAATACAGAAAGAAAAATTCCACAAGATACTGCTGATTGGTACAAGCGAAAAAATGGTCTACAAGATAGCCAGCAGACTGAACCTGCCCCAACCGGAAAAATTGCTCCGCATAGAGGACATTGCCACCAAAGAGGAGATCGAGACCGCCATGCGCATCCGCTATACGGAAGGCAAGCATGTAATCCCTGTCCCTTCGATAGAGATCACCCGAAACTATCCACAGATTGTCTATGACACGATGCGGGTCTTTTTCAAGAAAAAGCACCGCACCCCCTTCAAGAAGAGGGACATGAGCTTCGAGAAGACCATTGTCCGGCCCGAGTTCAGCAAATATGGGAAAGCCACCGTAAGTGAGGCTGCCCTCACCCAGATGGTGGCCCACTGCCTCGATGAGTTTGATAGCCAAATCAAGGTTAAGCGGGTGCAGGTAGTGATAAAGAGCGAGGGCTATGCCCTTACGGTCAAGCTACGGGTGCCACTACAACACCACATAGCCACCACCCTTAGCGAACTGCAGGAGTACATTGCTGACAGCCTGGAAAAATATGGCGGAATCTTTGTAGCCAGCGTAAACATTGAGATCGAGGAGTGGGCCTAAAGGTCGTGGGCCTCTGCACTGGTGGTTACAGCAGGCTGCTGCCCACCGGTTCCCTCACCGGTTCGTTTGGGTCCCCTGGTTCTGCTTCTTCTCTTTTTGGTTACTGCAGAGACCTCGCCTGAACCTTCGCTTCGCTTGGGCCTTGACGGGCCCCTTCTCTGCGGTGGCTTGTTTGCAGGCCTCTGGTTACGTACACAGTTGCGGGGAGTACGGAACCCACGCTCGGTCAGCAGCCGTTCACTGGCCAGTTCCACCTCATAGTTCGACGGGGTCATGGGGCTTATGAGCACCTTGATCTGTCTGAAGGTTTCCTTGAAACGCTCATCAATGGTCAACTGGTCATCGGCAAATACAATGAGTGGGTCAACCAGGGCCTTGATCATATCGGCAAGCATGACCTGCGAGCCCTTGTTCGCCTTGGCCAACATCACCCGTTCATCCAAGTTCTTCAGGCTTGACTGCACCTGGGGAAACTTGCTGTAGATGGAAAAACAGGGGAGCATGAAGACCAGAAGCTTGTATTTCTGTAGTTCATTGAAGATCTCACGGCTATGGCCGGAGGCGAGGATCTTGTTCACCTCTTCAGTCAGCCGGCTGCTGGAGGTCCTCGAAAGTTCATTGCAGTGCTTGCGGATTGCCATGCGGATATTGAGCCTCAAGGCAAAGCCGGTGGTTACCGAGTACTTGATGGCCCGGATCATCCGAACAGGATCTTCCTTGAATGACTCATCCAAGGGGATGATGGAGCTGATCCGCTTTTTCTTGAAATCCTCCATCGCATTGTTGAAGTCCAGCAACTGGTTGGTGGTCGGGTCATAGTAGAAGGAGTTGACAGAAAAGTCACGGCGCTTTGCATCCTGGTCTATGGAACCAAACACATTGTTGTTCCCTTCCATTGCCTCTTCGCCGCTACGGAAGGTGGAGACCTCATGAATCTTGTCCTTGAAGACAAGGTGAACCAGCTTGAAGCGCTTGCCGATTATCCGGGCATTCCAGAACAGCCGTTGGATCTGTCTGGGAGATGCACTGGTGGCTATATCAAAATCCTTGGGGATCTGGTTTAGCATGAGGTCACGTACAGCTCCACCCACGAGGTAGGCTTCCGCCCCTGACTGCTGTAGTTTCTTGATCGCCCAGACGGCATCCCTGTCAAGGAGAGCATAATTAATCTTATGCTCCTTTTGGGTGTAAATGTTCGCAACCGGGACTGTTTTTCCGTTTTCGTCTTGTTTGTATCTAATCAGCATACTGCTCTCAATGTATAATATAGGAAAGAACCGCATATTGCAGAGCACCAGCGATTCGTTATACACTATTTGTACACCATCCAGGTCAAAAGCACAACAGGAGTATGAGATAATGAGAGATGAAAGAGAGAGGCGGACTATCATTGAACCCAAAGTTTTGAAGGGATTTCGTGATTTTCTGCCATCCATGGAGATACCGAAGAAAGCCATTATCAATAAACTTGAAGCACATTTCTCCCTGTATGGATTTGTACCGATAGACACTCCTGTACTGGAATACACTGAAGTGCTGCTCGGTAAGGGCGGAGGGGAGACCGACAAGCAGATCTTCCACTTCCTTGACAACGGGGAACGTGATGTGGCGCTTCGCTTCGACCTCACCGTCCCTTTTGCCCGTTTTTTGGCCCAACACCAGAATGAACTCTCCCTACCCTTCAAGCGATTCCACATCGACAAGGTCTGGCGTGGGGAAAACCCCCAGAAAGGACGATTCCGGGAATTTACCCAGTGTGATTTTGATATTGTCGGTACTGACAGCGCAGAGGCCGACTACGAGATCCTCTCCATGATGGAGAGCTCCTTCTCCGTCATGGGAATTACTGACTTCCAGTTCTGCATCGCCCACCGGGGCCTGTTCAACGCATTCCTGGCCCATCTGGAGGTTGAGGAGAAGAGTGTCGAAATCCTCAGATGCGTCGACAAGCTGCGAAAGATCGGAGAACAAGAGGTAGTCTCCTTGCTGCATGAGATTACCTCCTCCCAAAAGAAGGCGGAGATGATCGTGCAGTACATCACCAAGGAAAACCCTGACGAGAGTTTTCTGACAACCTTGGAGCGCCTCTCTACCCTTGCAGGAAATGAGACGGAACACACCTCAAGGATGAGGACGATCTACGCCTACCTCCAGGAGGCCGGCATCGAAACCCACTTTACCCTTGACCCGTCCATTACAAGGGGCCTGGACTACTACACCGGTATCGTCTATGAGACCTTCCTCACCAAACTACCCCACTTCGGGTCGGTATGCAGTGGAGGACGGTACAACGACCTTGCATCCCTCTATACCAAAGAGAAGCTCCCTGGTGTCGGGTCCTCCATCGGGCTTGACCGCCTCCTTGCAGCCTTGGAAGAGCTGGACAGCCCGCTCATAAAGAAAGCTAGTTCGTCCGACCTTATCATCTTTTGCCAGGATGCCACCCTTCGCAGCTGGTATGACCAGCTTGCCCGCACCTTCAGGGCAAGGAAGATCCGTACCGACGTCTACCTTCTTGACAAGAAGATGGCAGCCCAGTTCAAGTACGCAGAGGCAAACCACATACCCTTCGGCCTGAGCTGCGGGAAAGAAGAAAGAGAGGCTGGGAAGGTAAGCCTCAAGAACCTAGAAACACGGCAGTCGCACCCGATGATTTCCATCGAGGAAGCCATTGCCATCATCACAAAGGAATTATTTTGAAAGATATGAAAATGTTGCCTGTGTACCAACACAGGAAGGAAATTCTCAATGCACTACAGGACAACCAGGTAATCATCGTAGAAAGTCCTACAGGAAGCGGAAAGACAACCCAGCTTCCCATAATCCTCCATGAGGCCGGGTATACTGACTCGCTCATGGTGGGAATCACCCAACCCAGGCGGATAGCCACCCTCAGCGTTTCGGACTTCATCCGCAAGCAGGTCAACAAGGACCTTGATTTCGTCGGATACAAGATGCGGTTCGACGATACAACAAGCCTCAATACAAAAATCAA
Organism: Sphaerochaeta sp. PS; assembly: GCF_032144095.1. Taxonomy (NCBI): domain Bacteria; kingdom Pseudomonadati; phylum Spirochaetota; class Spirochaetia; order Spirochaetales; family Sphaerochaetaceae; genus Sphaerochaeta; species Sphaerochaeta sp. PS. Next base: position 26,744 of record NZ_JAVSNJ010000002.1, on the reverse strand, counting down.
GGTCATGACTGACGGGATCCTGCTGATGGAACTGAAGGCTGACCCCCTCTTGAAAAACTACGGGGTAATCCTCGTGGACGAAGCCCATGAACGGTCGCTGAACATCGACTTCATCCTCGGTCTCTTGCAGGATGTCATGAAAAACAGACCCGATTTCAAGGTCATCATCTCCAGCGCAACCATCAATACCAAGGTCTTCAGCCAGTTCTTCGGCAATGCACCGGTCATCAGCATAGATTCCAAGATCTACCCCATCGATGTTTTCTACCGTCCTCTTGAACAGGAAAACATCGAGAACCAGGTCGAGGCCATCACCAAGATTGTCATGGCACAGGCCAAAAAACATGGTGGGGATATCCTGGTGTTCATGAGTGGCGAGTTTGACATCACAGCCTGCGTCAACAGCCTCTACATGGCAGACCCTGACAAGCTTCTGGAAATCTACCCCCTCTTTGGGCGGCTGAGCAAGGAAGAGCAGGAGTCGGTATTCAACGAGACAGGCGAAGGAAAGACCAAGGTAGTCGTCTCCACCAACATCGCAGAGACCTCGGTTACCATCGACGGCATCACCACCGTAATCGATACCGGCATTGCTAAGATCAACTTCTACAACCAGAAGGACTTCACCTCCTCCCTTGTTCCGCTTCCTACCAGCAGAAGCAGCTGTGACCAGCGCAAGGGCCGGGCAGGAAGGACGGCACCAGGTGTCTGTTTCCGCCTCTACAGCGAAGAGGATTTCAAGGAGAGGATGCTCTACGGTACCGAGGAGATCCTCAGGACCGACCTCAGCGAGGTAGTGCTCAGGATGAGCGACCTTGGCATCTACGACTATGAGCACTTCCCCTTCATCACCCGACCCAAGAACAGCGCCATCACCAGTGCTGAGGAGACCCTGCGTTTCATCGGTGCCATCGACGAGAACCGCCGCCTAACCACGGTTGGGGCCCTGATGTGCAAGTTCCCCTTGCTGCCAAGGCACTCCCGTGTGTTGGTAGAGGCCCTGGTTCACTACCCTGATGTCCTGGAAGAGGTGCTTATTGCCGTTGCCTTCCTCTCCACCAAGAACCCATTCCTCTTTGTCCCTGGAGAAGAGGACCTCTCGCGGGCGGCACACAAACGATTCAGCACCACCGAGTATGGTGACTTTGTCAAATACCTGAACCTATTCAAGCAGTACACGGCAAACACCACCAAGGAAGCCAGGCAGAAGTTCTGCAAGAAGTACTACCTCGACTTCCAGGGCATGCAGGAGATCGTCCATGTTGACGAACAGCTTGGTGAGATTTGCGGAGCGATTGGATTTCCCCTCACCCATGGCGGGAACATCCGTGAATACCTGAGCTGCATTGCAAGCGGCCTGTTGCAGTACATCTGCATCAGGACAGACAGAAACATGTACAAGAGCCTTACGGCAAACCAGGTATTCATCCATCCGGGGAGTGCCTACTTCAAGACCCTTCCCCAGTTCATCATAGCCGGAGAGATCGTACAGACCAGCCGGATGTATGCCCGCTCTGTCAGCCCCCTGGAAAAAGAGTGGCTGGATGACATTTCACCCGATATCTACAAGCAGTTGGTCGGAATCTCCAGACCAGAGAAAACAGAAATCTCTGCAAGGGAAAAGAGAAAGCTGGAGCAGGAAGAGCAGAAGATCGAGCGGGAAGAGAAAAGCAAGACGACCGTCTCTGTCTACAAGCGCACCTACCCTACCGTCACCCAGGGCAAGAAGAACCGTATGGTCGCCATCATTCCCCTGGAAGATCTCGCATATCTCTACCAAGCAAACGAAAAGGCCCCCAAAAGACCAAAGAATTTTTCTGCAGCTCTCATATGGCAGGGGTTCTACATCCACTACGGGGACAAGTTCTTCTCCATCCTCGACCTGCATGAGAAGATTGACCTGGCCAAGGGAGTCCTGGACAACCCGCCCAGTGGTGTCTTCACCATCAATGACGGGCAGGCCTTGGTGGATAACCTGAAGTGGATATTGACCCTCTGCAAAAGCAAAAAGGAACGCAAGCGCCTTGGCTTTGTATCCTTTGAGGAGAGTGGGGATGGAAACTTCCGCTTTACCTTCAACCATGACGGCTTCGATGCCCTCGATGAGTCACTGTACAACCTGTTGCAGCTTGCTGACCGATTTGAGGATGCAGGACTTGAAAAGCTTGCCAAACAGACTGGCAAGCTCTATGGGAACCTGTTGAAACTGGTCGAATAGACTAGAATATCGGTTTCGCGATAACCAGATGCTGCACCATCTGCAGCTCAAGAGGCTTGAGAGTGGCTTTGCCCTGACCTTCCATCAGGACAAAGAGCACTTTTCCGGCCTCTTTCTTTTTGTCCTTGGAAAGGTGTTCCTTGAAATCTATCCAGTCACCACGACCGATGCGATAATCCATGTCATAGCCAAAGGACTTGAAGAGTTTTGTAGCACCGGTGGCGTAGGCCTTGTCGGTAATCCCGAGGCTGGCCCCAGCTTCCAGAGCCCTGCCTGTCCCCCAGGCCACGCAAGAGCCGTGCCCGAAAAGCCCAAAATGTGAGGAAGACTCCAAGGCGTGTCCAAAGGTGTGCCCTAGGTTGAGCATCTGCCTGATGCCAAGCGATTCCTTGGGATCCTGCTCTATATACCAAATCTTCACATCCAGGGAGAGTTCCACAAGATGGCGCAGCGTCTCACCATCACGGGCAAGGATCTCGTTCTTCTTTGTCAGAAGAAGCTTGTACAGCTCCTCATCCTGGCTGAGCAAGGCGTGCTTGACCACCTCTGCAAGCCCGTTGAGGAACTCCTTCTCACTGAGGGTACGTAGGGTGTCAAAACAGATCAGCACCTCATCAGCAGGGTAAAAGGAGCCGACCATGTTCTTCAGGCCCTTGAAATCGATGGCGGTCTTGCCACCGACCGCTGCATCGACCATGCACAGCAAGGTGGTGGGAACCAGGGTAAGGCGACAACCCCGCATGTAGACAGAGGCTGCAAAGGCTGCCATGTCACAGACGACTCCTCCCCCAAAGCCGATGATCCTGCCATCCCTGGCGAGCCCTTCATCCATGGCAGTGGAGAGGATCCTTTCCAGGGAGGTAAAGTTCTTGGAGCTTTCACCGCTCTCCAGGACAACATGGACTGGGGGCAGCTGTTTGAACAGTTTTGCAGTATTGGTATCAAATACCCAAAGTACCGAGCGACCATATCCACCCAAATGGGCGGAAAGATCCTTCAGGTCATCGGCCAGGAATATCTCGGTCTCCTTGCCATTATCAAGCGTTACCGTGCGTAGTGTATTCATATCACCATTTATACCGTTTGTGGAGGGGAATAACAAGATGAAAAATGAGAGAGGGCTTCCCTACTTTCCTATAATCAGCTTGAATTTATCGTTGAATTCGGGGACAATACCAGCCATGACCGACATACACTATTTTGACAATGCAGCTACCACGGCGATGAGCAAACAAGCCATGGATGCATACGTCTATACTGCATCTTCCTATATTGGCAACCCTTCGGCCCTTCACCTGGAGGGACGCAAGGCGAAGGCCCTGCTAGAGGAAAAACGTACCGTGTGTGCAAATCTTCTGGCTGTCCCCCCCTCCACCCTGACTTTCACCAGCGGAGGGACTGAATCGAATGCAATCGTCCTCAACCATCTGGTCTGGAAACCCCAGAAGGCCGAGGCGATACTGACCAACATCGAACACCCCTCTGTCAAGGAGTATGGGACACTCTTGAAGGCTCTTGGCTGGAAGGTAATCTACCTCGATGCACCCGGAGGATTTGTACGCCCCTCAGACCTTGGGCTTGCCCTTACAGAGAGGACACGCCTGGTCTGCTGCCAGCTCGTGAACAACGTGGTAGGCTCCATTTTGGACGTGGCTGCCCTGGTCCGGGTCGTCCGTTCATTTGAGCAAAAGAGTGGAAGGAAGATACATTTCCATACCGATGCAGTGCAAGCACTCGGAAAGATCCCCTTCTCCCTGACCGACCTGGGAGTGGACAGTGCCGCCTTCAGCGCCCACAAGTTCCATGGGCCCAGGGGAGTTGGGATTCTATACAACACAAATCCAGCCCTAGTAGCACTCAACCGGGCGGGCGAACAGGAAAACGGCTTGAGAGGTGGCACGGAGAACCTCAGTGGCATTGCAGCCATGACATCAGCATTGGAGGATGCAATGGCCAACCAGGAGGAGCATCTCTCACAGGTGCAGGCCATACACTCGCTTCTACGAGAGGAGCTCGCTTTCCTGCCTATCCTTTCCCCATCAGAACTGTGCTCACCGTATATACTCACTGTCTCGGTGCACCCCTGGCCCAGTGAAGTATTCACCCGCATGCTCTATGCCAAGGGTTTTTGTGTTTCAGCAGGATCTGCCTGCTCGAACAACTCCAAACAGAAAAGCCAGGGAGTGCTTGCTTCGATGCAAGTCAGGCCTGAAGATGCCAAAAGCAGCCTGCGCTTGTCTTTTTCCTACGATACTACCATAGTAAGCGCACAATTGCTTAGCTCGACAATACAAACCATATACAGGGAGCTCACATGAAAGATTCGACCCTCTACCTCGTCAGACTCGGGGAAATATCACTGAAAGGCCTCAACCGTGACTTTTTCGAGAAACGGCTCAAGCAGAACATAAAGAACAAGCTCAAACCGTACCGTAGCCTTGTAACCAAACAGAAAGGAAGACTCTACTTTGAGGTCAGCAACGAGTGTCCTGAGGAACAGGCATTGATGGCCTTCAGGACAACCTTTGGCGTGGTGGGATTTTCAAAATGTCTCCGTTGCGAAAAGGATATCGAGGCTATCAAGAAGGTCGCGGCCATCCTCATCAAGGAACCACCGTTCGCATCGGGAGAGGGTACCTTCAAGAGCGAGACTAAAAGAGCTGACAAGCTCTTTCCGATGAACAGCTACGAAATCGACTGTGAGCTCGGTGGTGTCGTCCTTGACGCCTACCCTTCCATGAAAGTCAATGCCAAGTATCCTGACAAGGTCATCTTCTGCGAGATTCGTGACATGGCCTACCTGTACACCTCCCCCCAGCCGGGTCCTGGAGGACTGCCGGTAACCACTGCAGGCAAGGGGATGTTGTTGCTCAGCGGTGGCATCGACAGTCCTGTGGCCGCATACATGATGGGCCAACGGGGACTGAAACAGGAGTGCATCTATTTCCATGCCTACCCCTACACCAGTGAGCTTGCCCAGGAAAAGGTGGAGAAGCTAGCCTCCCTCATAGCCCCGTACCTGCAAGGAACACGGTTGCACGTCGTTCCCTTTACCGAGCCCCAGCTTTGGATCAGGGAGCATAGCCCCGAGGATGAACACACCCTCATGTTCCGGGCGGCAATGATGAAGGTTGCCAATGCAATCTCCCTCAAGCAGGAAGGCATGGCAATCGTGACAGGTGAAGCGCTGAGCCAGGTTGCAAGCCAAACACTGGAGAGCATGGCCTTCACCGACAGCATGAGCGACCAATTGGTCCTACGCCCCCTCGTCGGGATGGACAAGCTTGAGATCATAACCCTTGCAAAGGCCATCGGCACCTACGAGACTTCCATACTCCCCTATGAGGATTGCTGTGTCATCTTCAGTCCCAAGCACCCACTAGTCAGGCCAAACAAGAAAAGCGTGACTGAGCACTTTGTCTCGATGGGTATTGAACCCCTGCTTGAGAAAGCAATTGAGGAGACCCAAACCCTTGATTTCGGACCTGATGGAAACCGTAGGGAGTAGAGTATCTAGACACTTTTTCCATATGTGTATAAAACTCTAGAATATCCCTATACTGGATAGGGGTGAATCGGGTAGTGTTGTAGTAGTTCGGAGGCATTTCGGTGAGAATCGGATTAGATGTTGGCTCCACAACCATGAAAACCGTGTTGCTTGATGATGCGGGCAACCTTGTGCATAAGCAGTATACCCGGCATTTTTCCCAGATCAGGGAAACTGCTACATCACTGCTCTCAGAAATCTTGGCTGCATATGGAGATATTGAGCTTGTCATAAACGTTTCAGGGTCTGCAGGGATGGGTCTTGCCCAAAACCTTGGGCTCAGTTTTGTCCAGGAGGTCTATGCAACCCGCCTTTCAGTTCGGCACTATCTTCCCAGTAGCGATGTGGTGATCGAGCTCGGCGGCGAGGATGCAAAGATCCTCTTTCTTGGCGACCAGATGGAGGTCAGGATGAACGGCACTTGTGCCGGAGGCACAGGTTCCTTCATCGACCAGATGGCCTCATTGCTCCATGTAAACCAGGACGAGATGGACGGCCTTGCCGCAAGGGCACAGCAGACCTACTCCATAGCGTCGCGCTGTGGTGTATTTGCAAAAAGTGATGTGCAACCCCTGCTCAACCAGGGGGCAGACAAGACAGACCTGGCTCTCTCCATCTTTTATTCGGTAGTCAACCAGACCATCGCAGGGCTCGCCCAGGGCAGACCCATCAAGGGACAGGTAGTCTATCTTGGGGGACCGCTGACCTTCTTCTCCCAACTCAGGAGAGCATTCGACACAACCCTCAAGCTGGAGGGGATCTGTCCGGAAAACTCCCTCTATTTTGTCGCCTTGGGAACCGCATTGGCAAGCAACACGGAGAAGGTATCCCTTACCAAACTCATCGACATGGTCCAGAATACGAAAGTGGAGGCAACCTACACCTCCATCCCCCCCCTCTTTAAGGATGAAGGACAGTATAAGCTGTTCAAGAGCCGGCATGCCCAGGCAAAACTTGCCTATACCGACCCCCAGACCTATGAGGGAGAGGCCTTTATCGGCATTGATGCCGGATCCACCACGGTCAAGCTCTGCATCCTCGACTCAGATGGGAGGGTTCTGCACACCCGGTACCAGAGCAACAATGGCAATCCTGTGCAGACCATCAAGGAGTTCCTTACCTCCTTCATGGTCTCCTACCCAAGGATATCCTTGGTGAAGGGGTGTTCCACCGGCTATGGGGAACAGCTCATCAAGAACGCCTTTGACCTGGAATACTCACTGGTGGAGACCATTGCCCACTACCAGAGTGCAAGGACCTTCAATCCCGCGGTTGACTTCATCATCGACATTGGGGGACAGGACATCAAGTGCTTCAAGATTGCTGATGGGGTGATAGATGACATATTCCTCAACGAGGCGTGCTCTTCAGGCTGTGGGTCGTTTTTGCAGACCTTTTCCAATGCCTTGGGCTTTACCGCCGAGGAGGCAGCCCAGCAAGCCATTGGGGCCAAGCGCCCGGTAGACCTCGGAAGCCGATGCACCGTTTTCATGAACAGCTCGGTAAAGCAAGCCCAGAAGGACGGGGCGACGGTTGCCGACATCTTTGCAGGGCTTGCCATCAGTGTGGTAAAGAATGCCCTGTACAAGGTTATCCGTTCTACCGACCCTTCCATGCTTGGTAACCAGATTGTCGTCCAAGGAGGGACCTTCCTCAACGATGCAGTACTGCGTTCCTTTGAGCTGGAACTGGGTACCGAGGTGGTCCGTGTCCAGGAAGCGGGACTAATGGGAGCCTATGGATGTGCACTCTATGCCAAAAAAATGCACCAGACAGTCCCCATGGGAACCACCATGCTGCAGCTCGATGCCCTTCAGCACTTCACCCATACGACAAAGACCCTCCACTGTAAGGGGTGTACAAACTACTGCCTCTTGACGGTCAACCGGTTTGACCACGACCGTAAGCTGGTAAGCGGAAACAAGTGCGACCGCATCGTCAAGCCCGAGAGTTTCATCAGCGACCCCAAGGAGCTGAACATCTACGCCTTCAAGCAGCACTACCTCCAATCCTTCAAGCCGGCCAAGAACCGTAGGGGTCAGATAGGCATACCCTTGCAGCTGAGTTTCATCGAGCAGCTCCCCTTTTGGCACACCTTCTTCTCCTCGCTGGGTTTTGAGGTAATTGTCTCCCCCTTCTCCACCCGGCAGACCTATCTTGATGGGCAATCGACCATTCCCAGCGATACGGTTTGCTACCCTGCCAAACTGATGCACGGCCATATCCAGTACCTGCTCGACCAAGGGGTAGAGACGATCTTCTACCCGTGTAGCAGCTACAATATCGATGAGTTCAAAGGGGACAACAACTTCAACTGCCCGATAGTTGCCTACTACCCAGAGGTGCTGAAAAACAACATGAGCGGCCTTTCACAGGATGGGGTTACCTTCATTTCGGACTATCTCTCCCTTGCCGACAGGGCCTATCTTTCCAAACGCCTTGACCTGGTGATAGGAAAGCCCTACTCCATTCCCAAAAGGGAGATACGTGAGGCTGTCAAAAAAGGATTTGAGGCGTATGGGCTCTATCTGAAGGCCATCAGGGCACAAGGGGAGCACATCATCGAACAGGCACGAAGCCGCAATTGGCCCATCATTGTCCTGGCGGGGAGACCCTACCATGTGGACAGTGAGGTCAACCATGGCATTGACCAACTGCTGTTGCAGTGCGGGTGTGCCATCATCAGCGAGGATACCGTAGCCTACAAGATGCAGAAGGAGAAAAGGAAGGTCCTCAACCAGTGGCCCTACCATGCACGTCTCTATGATGCAGCTAGGTATGTGCTCAACCAGAAGGATATGAACATCATCCATCTAGTCTCCTTCGGCTGTGGCCTTGATGCGGTCACCTCTGACGAAATTAGGGATATCCTCCATGACAGCGACAAGATCTACACCCAGATCAAGATCGATGAGATCACCAACCTTGGGGCGGTGAAAATCCGTATCAGAAGCCTCCTGGCTGCACTTGAAGAGGGGAATAGATAATGGCAGTTTTGTTTACCAAGGAGATGAAGAAGGAGTATACCATCCTCATCCCAAATATGTCCCCGGTTCATTTCACCTTGGTCAAGGAGGTGTTCGTAAACCATGGATACAAGACAGTATTGCTTGAAAACCAGGGGCCGAATGTCATTCGTGAAGGGCTGAGGTATGTGCACAATGATATCTGCTACCCTGCCCAGCTGGTCATCGGCCAGTTGATTGATGCCCTGAAAAGCGGGTTGTACGATGTGGACAAGACAGCGCTGGTAATTACCCAGACAGGCGGAGGTTGCAGGGCGAGCAACTACCTCTTCCTTTTGAGAAAAGCGTTGAAGCGGTGCAACCTGGAGCAGATCCCTGTCATCAGCCTCAACTTCAAGGGGATGGAGAAGAGCCCAGGGATGAAGCTTACCCCTTTCATGTTACTTCAGGCCTATGCCGGGTTTATCTATGGGGACCTGTTGATGACCCTCTCAAACCAGGTCAGGCCCTACGAGGTCAACAAAGGGGAGACCAACCGCCTGGTTGACTGGTGGATAGCCGACCTTTCGAAAAAATTTGCCAACAACAGCGGATATATCGGCTGGGCAATGAAAAGCAATCTGCACGCCATCTGCTCGCAATTTGCCAAAATCGAAGTCAACAAGGTCAAGAAGATCAAGGTTGGGATCGTCGGGGAGATCTACATGAAGTATGCCCCCCTAGGCAACAACAACCTCCAGCAGTTCCTTGAAGACCAGGGCTGTGAGGTGATGGTCCCCTCCATGATGGGATTTCTCTACTATGGGGCAGACAATGCCATCACTGACAGGGAGTACTACGGGGGGAGGTTCTTCTCCTCGCTTATTACCCAATTTCTGATGAAGCAGCTCTTCAAGGTCGAGAGGATGGCCCTCGATGCCATGAGAAAACAAGGGTGTTTTACCCTACCGTCCACCTATCTTGAGATGAAGAAGCTAAATGAAGGAATCCTCGACTACGGGGTAAAGATGGGTGAAGGATGGCTACTGACAGCAGAGATGCTCGAGCTTGTCCATGCAGGGTATGAGAACATCGTCTGCACCCAGCCGTTCGGCTGCCTGCCCAACCATATCTGTGCAAAGGGTATGATACGCACCGTCACCGAGAAGGCCCCTCAAGCAAATATCGTCCCCATCGACTATGACCCTTCCGCCACCCATGTAAACCAGGAGAACCGCATCAAGTTGATGCTGGCAATAGCAAAAGAGAAGCTGGAAACCAACCAACTGTAGGGCAACCTTACGGAGAAAGCCCCTGGGCCACTGTTCGCATGTGGGTATATTGGGTATATTTACCCCATGAAGAAACTAGTACTTACAGACATAGAGGACCTAGCAGCCCTTGTCCAGGCCCAAATCGAAGAGGTATCCCGTACCAGTGCTGAGACTATCCGCCTTGGAATTCCCGGCGGAAGAAGTGCAGCCTTCCTTATAGAGGGCATGCTTAAGCTCCCTGATGCCATCCTTTCCAGGGTCCGTCTCTACCTGCTTGATGAACGGCTCAGTGGGGAACGTAACCTGGATACCCTGTTGGCCTCAGGGCTTGCACAGGCCATGGAAGAGGGCAGGTTCAAAAAGGACAGCCTCTCCATCCCAGAGGTGGGGAAACCCCTCCTGGAAGAAAAGGCCACAAGATTTGACCTCATATACCTTGGAGTTGGAGAGGACGGGCATATTGCCTCTCTCTTCCCTGGCTCCTACCCCTCAGAGGAAAAAGGTCAGACTGCATTGGTTCTGGACTCACCCAAACCGCCATTGGAACGGGTAACCTTTACCTATGCCGGGTTTCGTACCTACGCAAGAACCACACCCATCTGCCTGTTGTTCCTTGGCGAGGGAAAAAGACCTGCCTACCTAAGATTTCTTTCGAAAAAGGAACAAGCTGAAAGCTTGCCTTGCGCCTTCTTTACCCAAGAGAACTTTTCTGTGACAATCATAACGAACCTAAAGGAGCAACCACGATGAAAAAGATCATCATACAATACGGCGGCACCGGAGACCTTGCCCTCAAGAAACTCTATCCAGCATATGAGCAACTGATGGGAAAAGGGTTTGAGTTCGACGTACTTGCCCTTGGTAGACGGTACAATGACAGGGAAAGCTTTGTAAGTTCCATCATCGACAAGCAGGCATCGGCAGATTTCCTCAAGCATCTGGACTATCTTCCCTACGATATGGATGACCCGGAAGCAACAAAACACCTAAAAAGCAAACTCAACGAGATGGTGGCAGGAAAGGAGTCGGTTGAGCTGATCTACTACCTTGCCCTGCAGCCATCCCTCTATGAGGAGGCCATCCACCAGATACAGGAGGTCGATTCCTCCATGGTTTGCTCATGTAACCTTACCAAAAAGATTGTGGTGGAAAAACCCTTTGGCTTTGACCTGGACTCTGCTATCCGGTACAACAAGATCCTTGAGACTGCGTTCCTGGACAAGGAAATCTTCAGGATCGACCACTATCTGGGCAAGGAGTTCATGCAGAATCTGCTGATCATGCGCTTCCACAATGACATCATCCGCAGCATCTGGGACAAGGACTCCATCGAAAGCATCCAGATCATCTTTGATGAGACCCATGGGGTGGACCAGCGGTTGGGCTTCTATGAGAAGATCGGGGTGGTACGCGATACCATCCAGAACCACATCCTGCAGATAATCACCTACCTGACGATGAATGAGCCCGCTTCCCTCTCCTCAGAGGATATTGCCGTCGAGAAGGTCAAGGTATTGAAAGCCATCTCCCCCATCGAGGAGTTCTCCATGGGAAGGTATGAATCATTGGGGGCAAACAGCGGCCATGTGGTCGATATCCCTACCTATGCGGCCCTCAAGCTCTATGTAAATACCTATTTCTTTGCAAATATCCCCATCTATGTGCGCACAGGCAAGATGCAGGGAGAGGCCAAGAGCCTTATCTACGTCAAGTTCAAGAATACAACCAAGGACGTGATGCACGACCCGAGCATCGCCGACAATGCGGTGATCATCAACATCCATCCTGAACTGACGATAGACATCAGCGTAAACCTCAAGCAGCCGAACACTTCCTGGAAGTCAAAGCCGGTGAGGTTCAGGTTCAACCAGGCAGAAACCTATGGAGCGAACACCCCTGAGGCATACGAGCAGATCCTGCAAAAGATCCTGCAAAGCGACAAGAGCCTCTTTCCGACCATGCGCGAGATTACCGAATCCTGGAGGATCGTGACCCCGATGCTGGAGCATGATGGACATAGTGAGGTCTATCCTGTCAGGACCCTGCCACGATTTGCCACCCAGCTGGCAGAAAAGAACCATTTCACCTGGTATAACTAGACAAAGGAAAATTCCTATGCAGGGAAAACGGTGAAAGGAGGCCCCTCCTTTCACCGTTCATGGATGAAAACCTAGAAGAAAAGAACAATCTCTTACCATAGAAAATGAGCAAGTGTTCGCCCAATAGGGGATAGTTGCTCCTACCTATACGATTGCTGCACCTTTACGATCTCATCATAAACCCTCTGCCCGATTCGCTCATCGCTGGCTATTACTTCCCAGCGTACCAGGGCATCCTCACTCTGGCTCACCCTTTGGAAGACCTGGAACCAAGGGGTTTTCAGCTTGGCCTTTGCATCATATTGCGCAGGGAGGTTGAACCGATACAGGGATGCACCAAGGCTTTCGCCCTGCTCGTTTTCCGTTACCTTGGTAGAGCCCATCCTGAAGAGCAATTCCTCAACCTGAAGTTGCAGTGCATTGCGCCTTCCCTCTTCCTTGATCATCATCGACCATTCCCGAGCCCTCCAGCTGCTGTCCTGCAACCTTTTTGCCTCATCAAAGCGTGTAGGGTCCTGCATATAGGCTTTCAAGACCAGCAGGGTATAGAAGAGTGTGTTCTCAGTGGAGAACAGAGGAGAATTCCAGTCACCCACCCTCTGGGGCATCTGCAGATAGTAGTGTGCCGACTCCTCGACTGCTGCCAGCAGCTGTTCTTCCCTACCCTTGAGTAGGGTGCTCTTGATGTAGGAGTGTCCGTTGCGAATTAGGGAGATCTTCTTTCCCTGCATTACGCTCTTGAGCAAAAGTGGAGGGGCAGCCTTGATGTCAAACAGGAATGTAGGGTCAAAGGTTTTTTCGTCCGAGACAAAATAGGGGGCGAACATCGTCTTCAGCTCGTTTGAGATGATCCCCATGACAAAAGCAGGTGCAAGCTGGCTCCCCTTGTAGAGCAGGTCCATCCTGTCCCCATCGCCATCATAGGCAAAGCAAAGCTCCTTCTGGCTCTCAGCCAGGTAGGCTACGGTGCTCTCCATGCTCGAATCAATCCCTGGATTGGGATCCCCTACCGGGAAATCCCCATTGGGAATGAGATGCCGGTAGGTTCCTTCCACCCCACACTGGGTCAGGGCCCTGCTTACCGCAAGGCCATAGCTGCCGTGCAGGAAGTCGCACACTACAGGCAAACCTTTCAAGCTGTCAGAAGACACTCCTGCCAGACGCATCGAGTAGTCGATGAACTGGTCAAGGGAATTGAGGGGAATGACAGAACCACCCTTACGATTGTTTGCAAGAAGGGGCTTGTCGTAATAGAACTCAATCTTTGCAAGCCCGCCTTCAGGACCGCTTGCAAGGGAGACACTCTCCACATTGGAAGCGACAATCTTCATCCCAAGATAGGATCCAGGATTGTGGCTTGCCGTTATCATGACCCCACCACTGGTTGGGTGTTGCATGCAGCTAAAGTAGAACTGGCAAGAGCCGATGGGGTTTGGTTCTAGATATACCGTCAGACCTGACTGGACAAAGATATCCAGGGCGGTCTGCATAAGCTCATCGCCCCCCAGTCGGGCATCGCGTGCCAGGACTATAGAGTGTGTCTTTACATCATGGAGCATGTAGTATGCTATTGCATGACAGAGCCCAGCCGAAGTTTCCGCATCGAAATTGGTTCGTTTGCTTCGGATGTCATACGCTTTAAAGAGATTCTTTTTCATTGCCGATCCTTTATACGGCTAGCCGTACATCTACAGAAAAAAAGGACAATCCCACTCTGATGAGCAAGAGTGTCCCTGTCAACCATCATGCTCTGCTCAAAAGACCCTGCCCCAGATTGACGGTACTCTGTTCATCGAAAAGGTTGGACTTGCCCGAGGCAAAACTCAAGCCAACCTGTTTTTCCAGGTCAAAATCAAGGTCACCAAAAACAACGGAGTGGAGATAGCTCTCCCCCATCCTCAGCTGCACGATGGTCTCCATCCCCGAAGGGAGGGAGGAGAGGACTGTCGCTTCGGCCATGGAAGGACCTTCAGTTATGGCAACATGCTCTGGCCTGAGGCCAAGAATAATCTTCTGCCCTACAGAGAGACCAATTGTCTCCAAGGGTTTGAAGACCAGGTTGATACTCCCTGGAAGGGCCAGGGTAATAGGGTTGAGCTTGGTAACCTCGCCCTTGATGAGGTTTATGTTGGGCGAGCCCACGAAATCGGCTGTGAAGGTGTTTGCAGGCTTTCGGTACACTTCCAAGGGAGGGGCGTACTGCTGCATATACCCATTTTTCATGAGGCAAACCCGGCTCGATAGGGTCATTGCCTCCAGCTGGTCATGGGTGACATAGACAAAGGTGGAGTCAGTTTCCCGGTGAAGGCGCTTGAGTTCGGTTCGCATCTCCATCCTCAACTTGGCATCAAGGTTGGAAAGCGGCTCATCCATGAAGAGTGCCTTTGGCCCGGTCGCCAGCGTCCGTGCGATGGCAACCCGCTGTTGCTGTCCACCAGAAAGCTCTGATGGATATCGGGCTGAGAATTCGGAGATCTTGAGCATGGCAAGCAGCTCTTCCACCCTCTGTTTGATATCTTCCTTGGACCACTTCAGATTCTCCAGCCCAAATGCAATGTTCTTGTATACGGTCATATGGGGCCAGAGCGCATAGTTCTGGAAAAGGAACCCCACATCACGCTTGTCGGCAGAGATATCAATACCCTTCTCAGAGGAAAAGACAATCCTGTCGTTGATGGTTATCTCACCTTCGGTAGGGGTCTCAAGGCCTGCTATCATCCTCAGTGTGGTAGTCTTCCCGCAACCGGATGGACCAAGCAAGGTAACAAAGCTACGATCCTCAATGACCATATTCAGGTCATCTACTGCAACAAATTTTCCAAAACGTTTCGTAACGTGTTTCAATTCAATCTTTGGCATCTTAGGCTCCTTAGGTGTTTCCGATTCCCTTGTCGATAGAGGCACCGGTGAGTTTGTTAACCAACAGGTTGAAGCCTACTACGATGAGTACAATCATGAGGTTTATGGCATTGGCATACTGGTTCCAGCCTTTCTCATTGTACTGGAATAGCAAGGTGGTGAGGATTCTCGTCGAGGGAGAAACCAACAGGATAAACAGCGACAACTCGCGCATGCAGGAGATGAATGGCAACAGGTACCCACTGATGAAGGTGGTCTTCTGGATTGGGATGATGATGCGGGTCATCCTCTTGAACCATCCGATTCCCATGATGGTACCGGCCTCCTCGATCTCTCCTGAAAGCTGGAGCATCGCGTTTATCCCGCTTCTTGAGGCAAAGGGGAGGTATTTTACTGCCCCTACGATGACAAGGAGCCAGAACGAACCATATAGGGCGGGAATGAACCCCCTACGGACGGCGAATATCGACAGGAAGATGGCTCCGAAGGCCATCGATGGCATCAGGTAGGGGAAGAAGGTGAGGTTGTTGACCCAGGTCGAGAGCTTCGACCCCCTTCGCTTTGCAATGGAGTACCCGGCGAGGATTCCAACCGTACCAGCTATAAGGGAGACGATTACCGACAGCTTCAGGCTGTTGGTAAGGCCGAGCCAGATGGAAGGGTTACGCAGGATGCCAGGCTCACTGTTTGCAATGTCTGCCCTACCCTCACCGATCCAGAACTCGGTGGTGAAGTTAGAGAAGGAGTAGTTGCCAGGTGCCATGATGAATGACTCCAAGGCGAATGAGAACAGGGGAAGGATCGCGACCATCAACAAAAAGACAATGAGCAGTACGGTCAGGGGGGTCCTGGCCTTACGGAGGTTGAACAGGGAGATGTTGGAGCTCTTGCCTGTGATGGTGGTGTAGGATTTGCGCCTGCCGGTGATCCATTGGTTGAGCATCAGAATTCCTACTCCGATGATGATCATGATGAGGGCCATGATGTATCCATAGCCAGGGTTCATCCCGTTCAGCGTGCGGAACATCTGGGTGGTAAGCACCTGGTACCGGACAGGGCTCCCTAGGAAGGCTGGGACTGCGAAGGCGCTCATCGTTGAGGAGAATACCAGCAGGAAGGTGGAGAGCAAGGCAGGCCTAACGATGGGTAGGGTGATCTTACGGGTAATCTGCCACCTTGAGGCGTGCAGCAACATGGCCGCCTCCTCGAGGTTCGCATCCATGTTCCTGAGGATTCCTCCGATGAGGATGTAGGCAAAGGGTGCATAGTGGAGCCCCTGCACGATGACTATGGGAAAGAGACCGTAGGCAAACCAGTTTGCCGTCTCTATGCCGGTAAGCACCGTAAAGAGCCCGGGTGCCCCTCCGATGCGGGAGTTTCTGAAGAAGTTAAGCCATGCCATGGCCAAGGTCCAGGCTGGCATGATGTAGGGAAATACGAAAACCGTCGAAAGGAAGCCCTTGGCCTTGATGTTGGTTCGGGTAACCGCCCATGCAAAGAATCCTCCTATGAGGATGGCCATGAAACAGGAGAGCGAGGCAACGACCATCGTGTTGACAAAAGGTTCATAGAACGTCTTCTGGCTGGTGACCCCGCTGGCAAACATCTTCTTCCAGTGATAGAGGGTAAAGGTCCCGATATCCTGCTTGACAAAGCGTGCCTCTGACGAATGGACCGTCAAGGTATCAACCATGATGGTAAGCAAAGGGACAAGGGTAAGATAGCCCAAAACAACAAACAAGACGATCAGGATGATGTTGTGGGGTTTCTTGATGAAAGACCTAAAGGTATTAAATTGGCTTTTGGCACTCATGAGCTGGTTCCTTACCAAACGGCCTGCAGGATATCTGCAGGCCGTAATGCTATTCAGAGACTAGTAGATGTACTGGTTGAGGAATTCCTCGACCTCGGCACGATTGTCGAAGCAGTACTGTCCATCCTCCTGTACAAGCAGGGGCTGCCATACAGCAAAGGGGAAGTCAATGTCTTCGTGGATGGGGTTGTTCGGGTTGGCACTATAGGTTCCGACATCATCACCCCAAGGAGCAAACCCTTCAGCGGTGAAGAGGTACTCGATGAACAGCTTGGCTGCATTGGGATGCTGGGCAGAGCGGGTCATCAGGGCATAGAGGCTATAGTAGAAACCGGAGAACGGGTCCATGGCCATTGCAGGCTTGAGGGCAAGGTTCTTGCTGGTGGCATACCGTGCCTTGGAGAATACGAACAGGCCTACAGGGGGGAAGCTACGCTTTGCATTCTGGCCTTTGATGCCAATGTTCTCTGCAAGGGTCGTGTCGCTTGTACCGACGATCAGGTCGTTGCTGTAGATCGCCTTGATCCACTCATATCCGGCATTGGGGGTAGTCAGGACAATATCCTTGCCAAAGTAGGACTTGTACGCCTTTGCAATCTTGGCTGACCATTCAGGGCTTGTGCACATGGTCAGGAAGTTTGCATTTACCCCTTCCTGGAACGGGTTCTTGAACTGCAAGAGGCTCTTGTACTTAGGATCGGCAAACTGCCAGATGTTGGTATAGGGAGAGGTTGCAACATTTTCATCGTTGTAGATGAATACCTTGTTGATGGCAAAGACCTGGAGAGGGTCCTGCATGTTTGCAGGGATAACGCCCTTGAGGTTGGCAGGGATGTAGTTGTAGAGATATCCTGGCTTGATAAGCTCACCCACCAGCCTTCCTGCATCCTGGGCAAGAACAAAGTCAGCACCGAAAACACCAGCCTGGGCCTCTTTCGATACCTTCTCGATCAACTCGAAATCCTTGAGGTTCGAGCTTACGACTTCAATGCCATATGCCTTGGTAAAACCTTCGGCAGCCTTTGCAATCCGGCTTGATGTGGCATAGACGACAACCTTGCCTTCGGCTTTGGCGAGGGCAACCAGCTCGTCATGGGAAACTTCCTTGACAGCTTGGGCAGGAGCAGGGGCAGCAGGGGCTTCTTTTGAGCCTGTTGCAAAAACTGAGGTTGTGAGCAAAGCGGCAACCATCAGCAGTGAAAGCATTTTCTTCATAACAGTTCTCCTATGTTTTCTTGATAGAGTCCAATCCTGAAATAAGTATACCATAGCCATAAGACTTCACAACAAGTAAGAATTGAATAGAATTGTCATTCCTAGCACACTAGGTGTACCAAAGGTACAGATGCAAGAAAAAGGGAGGTGCTACCCTCCCCTCCTTCAGATCTTCAGGAACATCTTTTCCTTGATGGCATCAAGGTTTTCATTGCCTATCCTGTTTGCTTTTTTCGTTCCTTCGACGATGATCTCCCGCACTTCCCCAAGATGGCTCTCGTAGTATGCACGCCTCTCCCGCATGGGCTCTAGAAGGTCGTTCAATACGGTATTGAGCCGTTTCTTGCAATCAAAACAACCGAGTTTTCCACTGGAGCACTGTTCGTAGATCTCAGGAGCCTCGCTCGGGTTGAAGATCTGATGGTACTTGTAGACGTTGCAGATCTCAGGATGGCCCGGGATCTCGGTCCTTACCCTTGCCGGGTCGGTAACCGCCTTGCGGATATGCTTCCATACCGTTTCAGGCGTATCGGAGAGGTAGATGGCATTACCCATGCTCTTGCCCATCTTGGCATTGCCATCCAGGCCACTGAGCCTTCCAACCTGGCTGAGCTTCACCTGAGGCTCCACAATATTGGTCCCGTAGAGCTTGTTGAACTTGCGCACGATCTTGCGTGAAAGCTCAATGTGGGGAACCTGGTCCTCACCGACTGGAACGAGGTCTGCATTGATGAAGGTGATGTCTGCCGTCTGGCTTACCGGGTATCCGAGAAAACCATAGGTCAGGTCCTCGTACCCATAGTTCTGGGCCTCAGTCTTGATGGTCGGGTTATGCCGCAGCTGATTGACCGTTACGATCATGGAGTAGAAGATCGTAAGCTCGGCGATGGAGCTTACCTGGGATTGCTGTACAAAGGTAACCTTGTTGGGATCGAGCCCGACCGAAAGGTTGTCCATAGTCACATCATAAATACTGCTGTTGATCAGCCTGGGATTATCAAAGTGGGTGGTGAGGGCCTGGATATCGGCAAGAAGGATAAACTCCTCATAGGTATCCTGCAGCTCTACACGTGACTTCAAGGAGCCTACATAGTGGCCCAAATGGAGCCTTCCTGTGGTCCTGTCACCGGTCAATATTCGTTTCTTGGTTTCCACACCCTACTCCTTACTCAGTTTCTCTTGTTCTTCCTCGGAATTGGCCCCAAGAGGATTGAACACCCTGACCATAGTGTGTTGCATGCTGCAGGAAGGGCAGGCGGCAGGCGGTTCATGTTTTTCGACCGACTGCACCAATTCAACATGGGCATGGCAATTCTGACATTCGTATTGATAGCTAGGCATCTGATATCTCCTCGTATTTATAGCAATCCGGTAAGGCTTTGCTTTAGCAACTGCATCTGTTCTTCGCCCAAACGCATCTGTTGGATAGTGACAAGGTCCTCTTCGAGTAAAAACATCTGCTTCAGTTCGGCAATTGTATAAGGAATCTTTTCCTTTTTCAACCTAGCAAGATATCCACTGCGCACCATCTGGGAGAGAGTGGATGCAAGCTTCGGACTTTCCATGGTGATGTACGCATCCACCGTGTAGAGCCCGTTTGCCTTGTTGATGAGCAAGAGCACTTCCACCGCCTGCTGGAATACAGACTGGGGAAGATTCAAGCCAAGGTCAAAGAACGTTTCAGGCTCTAGGGAGTAGAGGGCGATGGAGGCATTTGCCATACGCGAGGCGACCTCATCGGGTATGAGCACCTCTTTCTTTTCAAAGGAGGCATATGCGCTCTCATACTCCCCATTCGTAAATATCAGGGCATTGTTCTTGGGTGTATAGAGGCTTAGCGGTCCATCCTTCTGGCTGAACCACATAAGCCCATCCTTGTTGCTCTTCTTTGCCAACTCCTTGGCATACATCATGCCGGTATTGAGCAAAAACTTAGGATAGTCCCCCTCGACCACCCCATATGCATTGAGTGACTCGGGCGTTGCCGGATACTCTCCTGTGGTCGGCAGCAGTGAGAGCGATACCCGCTTCGCACGTTTGGAAAACTCTTGCAGATCCCCAAAGGCCGAAGCGACCAGGTCAGGCTCGGCAAGGGCATCGACGGTAACGACGATGACCCCTTTCTGGGCCATCCCCTGAAAATGGTAGTAAGGCCGCTCTCTCTTTGCAAGAGTGGCACAGGAGCTAAGAAGCAGCACCAAAAGTAGTGATACGATAACAGCCTTACTCTTTCTCATTGGGTTACTCCTTTGCTACAGCCAACCTCACCATATGCTCCCCACACTCCACAGCCTCAACACTTTCCAGTGTAGCAAAGGTTATGGTATTCGACAATGTTTCCCTTGCAATGGTCTCCCCAAAGTTGGCGAACACCTTCTGGACAACTTCATCACCGTCGTAGGTGAGCACAATCCTGTCTGAGACATCAAAGCCACTCTCCTTTCGGAGATTCTGGATACTGCGTACGATATCGCGGGCAATCCCTTCCTGGAGGAGTTCCTCGGTCACCTTGGTATCGAAACCGACGGTGAGCGATCCGTCATTGAGCACCTTCACCCCTTCCATCTCTGTGCGTTGGACAAGGATTTCCTCATTCCCAATGGCTATCTCTCCCTCACTGTACTGCAGGGTGACGAGTTTCCCATCGAGGATGGAAGCAATGGTCTCAGCTGAGAAGGCAGCGATCTGTGAGGCTACCTCCTTCATCTGCTTGCCGAGCTTTGCACCAAGGACCTTGAAGTTTGCCTTGGCACTGTAGCTCACAAGGCCACTCTCATCCCCCTGGAGGACAACCTGCTTGACGTTCAGTTCTTCTGCAATGATATCTTCCATGGAGGAGAGCACTTCCCTCTCCTCAACTGTCCTATCGACGAGGAAGAGCTTGGAAAGCGGCTGGCGAATCTTCAGGTTGTTTGAGGCGCGGACAGAGCGTCCCATGGCAATTGCCTTTTGGGCAAGGGCCATCCGGCTCTCCAGTTCCAGGTTGCGCTGGGAACTCTGGTATTCTGGGTAGAGGGCAAGATGGATGCTCTGGGGCATATCATCGGTCTTGAGATTCTGATAGATATCCTCAGTGGTAAAGGGGATGATCGGGGCAGCGATCTTGATGAAGGTCATCAAGGTACGGTAGAGGGTGTCATACGCCTCTTTCTTGTCCGTATCGTTCTCGCTTCTCCAGAACCGTCTCCGGCTCCTTCGGATATACCAGTTGTTCAAATCATCAATGAAGGGGACAAACAAGGAACAGGCCTTCTGGATATCATAGGCATCAAGGGCAGCGGTTGTCTCGGCGATGAGTTTCTCGCTGCTGCTGATGATCCAGATGTCCATGGGATTGGAAAGCTTCTCATAGGCAGTCTCACCCGGCACGTAGCCGTCGATATTCGCATAGGTTACAAAGAACGAATAGGCATTCCACAAGGGGATGATGAGGGTCTTCAAGACCTCCTTGACCGAATCCTCACTGAACTTGAGGTCCTCTGCCCTGACCACAGCACTGTTCATCAATGCAAAGCGTAGCGAGTCGGCACCATAGACATTGACGATCTCCTTGGGATCGGTGTAGTTCTTGGCACTCTTGCTCATCTTCTTGCCTTCAGGGGTAAGGACGATTCCGTTGGTGACACAGTTCTTGAAGGCTGGCTTCTCAAACAGTCCGGCCGCGATGACTGTGAGTGTATAGAACCAACCACGGGTCTGGTCCAGGCCCTCACAGATGAAGTCAGCCGGGAAATGCTGTTCAAAGTACTCCTTGTTCTCAAACGGATAGTGTAGCTGGGCATAGGGCATGGAACCCGATTCGAACCAGCAGTCCAATACATCGGAAATACGCCTCATCGTTCCCATACCATCGGGACTTGGCCAGGTAAGCTCATCCACAAAGTGCTTGTGCAAATCGGGGACAGCCTTGCCGCATTTTGCTTCCAGCTCCTCCCTACTGCCAATGATCTCGATGTGGTCGCTGCCGTCACACTTCCAGACGGGAATGGGGTTACCCCAGAAACGGTTACGGCTGATGGCCCAGTCACGGGCACCTTCCAGCCATTTCCCGAAACGTCCGCCCTTCAGGTGCTCAGGCATCCAGGTGATCTGCTCATTAGCAGCGAGCATTGCCCCCTTGATCTTCTGAATATCCACAAACCAGCAACCCATTGCCCTATAGATGAGGGGCTTGTGGGTGCGGTAGCAGAAGGGATAGGGGTGAAGGAAGTTCTCACGCTTCACCAGTTTCCCGCTCTCCTTGAGATAGGCAATGATATCCTTGTCGGTATCCTTGACAAAGCGCCCCTCGTAGTCAGGCACTTCGCTGGTGAACTTTGCCTCGCTGTCGATCGGGCAGACTACAGGAATGCCGGTACCCTTGAGTACCTGGTAGTCATCCTCACCAAACCCTGGGGCGGTATGGACGATGCCACAACCATCCTCTGTGGTTACATAGTCACCCAGGACGCAGACAAAGGCGCCCTGTTCCTTGAGGTTGGCAAAATAGGGGAACAGGGGTTCGTAGCGCATGCCAGCGTAGAAGGAACCTTTCTGCTCCTCCACGATCTCATACTGGCTCTCATCCGTGTAGTAGTGGCCCAGTCGGGCCTTGCCCAGGATGTAGTGGCAGTTGTCGCTCTTGTCGAGAATCTTCACGTAGTCGATGTCCGGACCAAAGGCAAGGGCCAGGTTTGAGGGAAGGGTCCAGGGCGTGGTGGTCCATGCCAGGAAGAAGGTATCCTTCTCTCCGTCGACGGCAAACCTGACGGTAACCGCCTGGTCGACCACATCCTGGTAGCCGCCAAGGTTCACCTCAAAGTTGGAAAGAGGACACCCTAAGGCGGGGCTGTATGGAAGGATATTGTACCCTTCGTAGATGAAGCCCTTCTCATAGAGAGACTTGAAAACCCACCAGATGGACTCCATGTAGTTGGTGTCCATCGTGCGATAGCCATTTTCCCAGTCAACCCATCGGCCCATCCTGTTGATGGTATTCTCCCACTCCTTGGTGTACCGCAGCACAATGGAGCGGCACTGTTCGTTGAAATTGGCTACCCCATACTCGCGGATAGCAGAGGGGCCGCTAATGCCCAGGGTCTTCTCCATCTCGAACTCTACAGGCAGGCCGTGGCAATCCCAGCCAAAGCGCCTGTTTACACGCTTGCCTTTCATGGTTTGGTAACGGGGAATGGCGTCCTTGATGGTTCCAGGAACCAGATGGCCAAAATGGGGAAGCCCGGTCGCAAAGGGAGGCCCGTCATAGAAGACAAACTCGTTGTCTTCTGGGCGCAGCTCGATGGACTTGCCAAAAATATCTTCATCATGCCAGAAAGAGAGAATATTCTCCTCCAAGGCCGGGAAATCAACTCTTGTTGTTACTGGACGAAACATAGACGCTCCTCGCTTCTGAAAGTTTTGGTGAACTTCCGCATTAGTGCCATTCTATTCATATTGAGCCGAAATGACAACCTTTACCATTCGTTTTTACCGTTGACCTTTACGCTTTGTAGCGGTAGTGTGGCTGTATGAATGCTTTCCAGGTACCTTCGGCCATCAGACGTTTTTCCTCCCGCTTCAAGGAAGCCGGCTTCTCCCTCTATATCGTGGGGGGAGCCATTCGAGACTTCTTGTTGGGTTTGGAAAGTGAGGACTACGACTTTACCACCGACGCCGAGCCCAATGAGGTCATGGCCCTGTTTGGCCATGTCATCCCGACAGGGATCGAACATGGCACAGTAACGGTAGTGTTTGAGAAACAGATGTTCGAGGTTACCACCTTCCGCAGCGAAGGCTCCTACTTCGACGGCAGGCATCCCAGTTCCGTCTCTTTCATACGGAACCTCGAGGAGGACCTCAAGCGAAGGGACTTCACGATAAACGCATTTGCCGCCGACTGCACATCAGGGACCATCATTGACCTCAACGGGGGGAGAGAGGATCTGAAGAAGAAGGTCATCAGGGCAATTGGAGTGCCCCAGAAACGATTTGAAGAGGATGCCCTACGCATTATGAGGGCCTGCAGGATAGCTTCCAAACTAGATTTCACCATTGAACCGGAAACCCTCAAGGCCATGGCTGAAGCCAAGGAAAACCTGAAGAACGTCAGCGCAGAAAGAATCAGGGAGGAGCTCTTCAAGCTGGTCGACTCCCCCTATCCCACTGTAGGATTGGCGTATATGCACCGAAGCGGTGTGCTCACTACCCTCTTGCCAACCCTTGCCAAAGGCGATGGGATCGAGCAGGGAGGCATGCATCACCAGGATATCCTGCAGCACAACATCGCTGCCTGCCAAGCAGCTGCCACCATGGGCTTTCCCCTACCAGTAAGGCTTGCCTGCCTGTTCCATGATATGGGCAAGAGCGAGGTCATCATGCATGGGGAGGGGCGGAACACCTTCTACAACCATGAGACCGTTTCAGCCAAGCAGACGCAATCCATCATGGATGGCCTTAAGGCAAGCAGGGAGCAAACCAGAATCGTCAGCCACCTGGTTCGTGAGCACATGTTCAACTACCAGAGTTCATGGACCGACAGCGCTGTCAGACGTTTCATCAACAAAGTGGGGCTCGAGGATATCCCCCTGCTTTTCCAGGTACGGATAGCAGACCAGATAGCCATACATGGCAGGGCTGACACCACACTCCTAGATGAACTGCAAGAGAGGATAGAGAGTATCCTGGAGGCCCGTGATGCCTTGGGCATCAAGGACCTTGCAGTGAATGGAAACGACCTGATGGTGTTGGGGATTCCCAAAGGGAAAATGATAGGAGAGATCCTCTCCTACCTGCTGGAAACAGTGCTCGATGATCCGGCCCAAAATACCCGGGACCAGTTGCTTACGATAGCAAGGTCCTATTGCTCCAGAGTCGGGACAACCACGCTCTCATAGGCAAGCTTTGCAGCATTCTGCTCAGCTTCCTTCTTGTTGCTCCCCTGGGCTGGGCCAAAGGTCTGGTTGTTCACCTGCACTTCCACGAAAAACGTGAACTCATGTTCAGGGCCTGTTTTCTTTACCAGGGTATAGACGGGACATTTTCTCCAGCGCTTCTGCATATATTCCTGCAAGCTGGTCTTGTAGTCCCTGTGGTAGTCATATTTGAGCACTGCCTCTATCTGGTCCTTGAGAAAACGCATGACAAACTCTTTTGCAACCTCAAAGCCACTGTCAAGATAACAGGCGGCAAAGAGGGCCTCCATACAGTCGGCAAGCAGGGCTTTCTTCTCCCTACCCCCACTGTTCTCCTCACCCTTCCCAATGAGCAGGTACTTGTCCACCTCAAGGTTACGGGCGATCATGGCAAGGCTATCCTCACTGACCACGACGCTCTTGATTTTTGAGAAGTCCCCCTCCTGCTTAGCAGGAAGATTTCTCAAAAGCCAATCGGCAACACACATGCCAAGGACACTGTCACCCAAAAACTCAAGCCGTTCGTTGTTCCCAACCTCTTCAGACGTTTCATTGGCAAAGGATCGATGGGTAAACGCAAGGTTGAGGAGGTTCAGGTTATTACATTGCATGGCACAGGATTCTTTAAAAACAAGAAGCTCCCTTTCTCTCAATTCGGAGATAGCGGGAGCTTTACCAAAGGCATACGGATCCATACGGAATGAGCCTTAGAGCTGGGTTGAAAGAAAGTCTACAGCATCCTTGACGGTTTCAAACTCGTTGGCTTTCTCATCAGGAATGGAAACACCGAGTTCTTCTTCGATTGCATACACCAGTTCATAGGTGTCCAAGCTGTCTGCACCAAGATCTTTACGGAATGAAGCATCCATAGTAATCTTTGCTGCGTCAATTTCCAGTTTATCGGCAATAAGTGCCTTTACTTTTTCAAATACGTCTTTATTATCCATAATTTTTACATCTCCTAAAAATGGGAACTATTTGTCTTGCAGTTCAATGACTTGAACACCACGATAAAAGCCACACTTGGGACATACACGGTGAGGAACAACCATGTTACCACAGGTACCGCATCGTGAAAGGGTTGGAGAAACAAGACGCATGTTTGCTGCCTTACGAGAAGCTGCACTTGCTTTTGAAGTCTTATATTTAGGTGTTGCCATGTTGAAAATCCTCTTATCCTACGCAAAATTTTGACACTTAGGGAAGAATAACGAAAAACCCCAATTGCGTCAACAACTAAACCCGTTTTCCACTCTTTTGTACAAAGCTATGTGGATGAATTGGTTAGCAAAAGCACGAATCCAGCTGAAGAAGACGGGTATTCTCCAGAAGCCCAAAACCCTAATCTGACAAATTCAAAAAAACTATACAGTGTACCCATAGTGTATGTCTAGCCAATACCACTCTCATTTTTGAGAAAGAGAGTTCATTCCACTATATATAGCTATTTGTCGAGACTGTGCTATCTTTGACCTGTGTACCAGAGAAACCCCATATAGCTCTGGAACAAAAATACTCTTTTTAAGAAGATTGGCGTTGGCCAGTCAGTATTGCATCAGTTGGTAGCTGAGCTACCCACATACCAAGGAGTCTGCCATGTATGCCTTTCCCTACTTTCTTGTAGTTGCCGTGTTGGTTGTCCTGTTCATTCTCCTTATTCGAGAACTTGTCTGCTGGTATTGGAAGATCAACCTTATCAAGGAGACCCTGGGGACCATCGATGCCAAACTGGAGCAGTTCCAAAGATCCAACCATGCCTTGGAAACATCCATTGGTTATGGAATGGAAACAATAGCTTCAACCCTGGTAGCACTGCATAGAAGCGCTGAGAAGCAGGTTGTACTCCTGGAGCAGATGCATCAGGATTCCACAAGCCAGCACCAG